>JAJZNE010000115.1 GCA_021847995.1 Pseudomonadota bacterium
AGGCATCGTGCCGGGTGGCGGCGTCGCGCTGGCGCGTGCCTCCAAGGTGCTGGCCAACCTCAAGGCCGACAACGACGACCAGCGCTTCGGCATCGAGATCGTGCGCAAGGCGGTGCTGTCGCCGCTGCGCCAGATCGCCGAGAACGCCGGCGAGGACGGGGCGGTGATCTCCGGCAAGGTGCTCGACCGCGACGACTATGCCTGGGGCTTCGACGCGCAGACCGGCGAGTTCAAGGATCTGACCGCGGCCGGCATCATCGACCCGACCAAGGTCGTGCGCACGGCGCTACAGGACGCGGCCTCCGTTGCCGGCCTGCTGGTGACGACCGAGGCGATGATCGCCGAGAAGCCGGAGAAGAAGGCGCCGGCGGCTCCTCCGGGCGGTCCCGGCGGCATGGGCGATATGGATTTCTGATCCGCAATCCCGGCCCGGTCGGCGGGCGGGGCAGGCTGTCATGGCCTGCCCCGTGCCGCCGCCCGGCGCCGCGCCGCCGAAGCGGCATCGACGCAGCACGCCGTCGTCATCCGGTGCTCGTTGCGGCGGAATTGACACCGCTGCAAGTTTCTGCCCAACTCATGCTCGCAATCGCCTTTTGGCTTGGCTTGCTGCGCCTCCGTCCTCGGGTGCCTTCAAGACGTCCAAAGCCCGGTTGTCCAACCCCGCCTGGCGTTTGCCCGCAGGCCCTCGACGGAGAGTAAGACCAAATGGCTATCGGAACGGTGAAGTGGTTCAACACCACCAAGGGTTACGGCTTCATCATGCCGCAGGACGGCGGCAAGGATGTGTTTGTCCATGTTACCGCGGTGCAGGCCGCGGGCCTTCGCGGCCTCAATGAGGGCCAGAAGGTCAGCTATGATGTCGCGATGGAACGCGGCAAGGCGGCGGCGACCAATTTGAAGCTCGCCTGACCTCCGGCGTGGCGTCCCTGCGGACGCCCTGATCGCATGCGCGGCATGTTCCCCTTTTCCCTGCGCTCCAACCCCGCCGGCGACGCGGCGGCGACGGGGCGTTGCTGCCTGTTTCTCTTTTCTTCCCCACCCCCGGGGGCGGACGTCCGCCCCCTCGTTCGGAGCACTGACCAATGGCAATCGGCACCGTGAAGTGGTTCAATGCCACCAAGGGCTATGGTTTCATCATGCCGCAGGACGGCGGCAAGGACGTGTTCGTCCATATCACCGCCGTCCAGGCGGCCGGCCTCAAGGGGCTGAACGACGGGCAGAAGGTCAGCTATGAGGTGGTGATGGAGCGGGGCAAGAGCTCGGCGGCCAATCTCAAGCTGGCCTGAGCTTCAGCCCGTCCAGTCGGCCGAATCGATCGCGGCGGTGGTTCGCTCCACCGTCGCGACCCTGTTTGCGCCTGCCTGACGCATCACCGTCTCCGCCTTCGCCTGGCGTTCCGCCGAGGTGACCCGAGCGGCCAGTACCAGAGTGCCGGCGCGCGCTGCCTGTTCGCGGCCTTCGTTGGCCGTGGTTTCGGCCGCCGTGCCCGCGCCCTCGGCGAGCGCGCCGGCGCCGAGCCCGCCCGCCACCCCCGCCGCCGCCGCTGCCGCCAGCGCGCCGCCGGTTGCCACCGTCAATCCGGCCGCCGCCGCCATCCCGATCGAGCCGGCCAGGCCGGCGCCGAGCGTGCGGGCCTGCCGCAGATCGGTCTCCGTCATCACCGCGGCGGCACCCTGTTCCGGCGTCGCCTGCGCGGCGGCGGGCGTGGCTTCGGGCAGGCTCAGATCGGCGTGGTCGAACCCGGCTTCGGTCAGCCGCGCCACCGCGTCCTCCAGCCCTGCCGCGCTGGCGAACAGGCCCTGCACCTCGCGCACCGCGGGGGCAATGGCGGGGCCGGGCTTCGGGTCGGTCGTCTCGGCCATGGCGCACTCCTTTTTGCTCCGTGTCGCTGCAACGCGAACGCGCGCCGCGGTGCGCCTGTTCCCGCCCGGCTGCGGTGCGGCGTCGGCGCGTAGGCATCGGGCACGCGGCGCTGTTATGCTGCCCGCCCTCCCTACCGGCCTGGAGTTTGCCTATGGCACGCCTGCGACCGCCGGCATCGCACCGCAATGGCGGCCCGTCGCGCGGCGTGCGCGCGGCGGTGCCGCCGCCGGCCCCGCGGGCGAGGTTGCATTTCCGCGGCACCACGGCGCGGATCCTTCTCGACCCGCTGATGGCGCCGGCCGGCGTGATGTACGACGCGGCACCGCTGCCCGCCGATCGCTGGCGGATCACGCCGGAGGGCCTGGAGGTGGCCTGCCCACCGACCGCCTTCGACGCCGCGCCCCATGTCCTGAGCCTGGTGTGGCCGGGCGAGGGTGCGCCCGTGCTCGACCTGCCGTTCCGCTCCGACTACCGCGGCGGCCTCGATGTGGTGAACGACGAGGAGCTGCGCGGCTGGCTGCATGATGCGCTGCGGCCCGATTCGCCGATCGCGCTCGACGTGGCGTGCGGCGCCGTCACCTGCCGGATCCACAACACGCTGCCGCGTCCGGATTCGGCGGAAGCCGGCGGATTTGCGCTCGCGCTGCCGCCGCGGCCGGCGGCTTCGCTACCCGAACTGGTCACGGTCGCCGTGGAAGGCACCACGTATCAGCCCTATGGGCCGATCCTGCGCGGCACCAGGCTGCCGGCGGTGCTTGAGGTCGCCGCCGCCGCCGCCCGCGCGCTCGGCCGCGGGGCGGCGGGGCGGCTGTTCGGCACGACGCTGTTGCCGGCGCTGGCCGCAGGCGGGGCGGCACTGGCGCCGGCGGGCGCGCTCGCTTTGCGCGGCACGCAGTTCCTGCCCCGTGCCGGCGTGCCCGACATCGACGTGATCGTGCCGGTCTATCGCGGCCGGGCGGAGACGCTTGCCTGTCTGGCCAGCGTCCTCGCCGCCGCCAGCGGGGTGCGCCATCGGCTGTTGGTGATCGACGACGCCACCCCCAATCCGGCGCTGCGTGCCGCGCTCGATGCCCTGGCGGCGGACGGCCGCATCCACCTGCTGCGCAATGACCGCACGATCGGCTTCGTCGCCAGCGTCAATCGCGGCATGGCGCTCTCCGCCACCGCCGACGTGCTGCTGCTCAATGCCGATACCGAGGTGCCGCCCGGTTTCCTCGATCGTCTTTATCGGGCCGCCTATGCCGACGTGGCGATCGCGACGGCGACGCCGCTGTCCAACAACGCCACCGCCTACAGTCTTCCCGCCCCGCCCGGCGACCCGGCCGATCCGTGGGGGCTCCCGTACCGGGAGATCGACGCGCTGTGCCGGGCGGAGAACGCCGGCATCGTGCGGGACATTCCGACCGCGCACGGCTTCTGCATGTTCATCAAGCGGGCCGCACTGGACGATGTCGGCCTGTTCGACGCGGCGACCTTCGGCACCGGCTATGGCGAGGAGAACGACTTTTCCCTGCGCGCGCTGCTGCGCGGCTGGCGCAATGTGTGCGCCGCGGACGTCTATGTGCGCCACATCGGCGAGGTATCGTTCGCCGCCACCGCCGGACGCGAGGCGCAGCTTGCCGCCAATCTGCGCATCCTGGCTGAACGCTACCCGTTCTATCCGGTGGCGGTCGCCGATTTCCTGCGGACCGATCCGCTGCACGACCTGCGCAACAACATCCAGAAGGCGCTGTGGCGGCGGCATCCGCGCATCGCCGTGGTAGTCACGCTGTCGCTGGATGGCGGCGCCGCGCGCCACGCCGACGACCTGATGGCACGGCTTGCCGCCGAGGGCTGGCTGGCACTCTCGCTCGCCGTCGCCGGCGCGGCCGAGGGGGGGCGGCGTCTCGAACTGCGCCGGCCGGGGGGCGAGGAAGCGTTGCGCTATCCCGCCGGCGTGCCGCAGGAGGCGGCGTTCGCCGACATCCTCGATCTCGCCCCGCGGTTCCTGCATGTGCAGCACCTGATCGATCTGCCGGACGGAGTCGCCGCCTTCGTGCGCGACTGCGGCATTCCGTACGCGGTGACGCTGCACGATTTCTTCTATGCCTGCCCGAAGGTGACGCTGCTCGATGCCGGCAGCCGCTATTGCGGCATGCCGCCGGTCGCGAAATGCACGGAGTGCGTCCGCCAGGGGCCGATTCACCCGCAAATCCACCCGAGCCTTGCCGGCCATGCCGAACGCGGCGAGACCTGGCGGGTGCAGTGGGAGCGGTTCCTGCATGAGGCGGCGCAGGTGATCGCCCCCTCGGAAGACACCGCGGCGCGCTATGCGCAGCTGTTTCCCGGCCTTGCCGTCACCGTCCGTCCGCATTTCGCGACGCCCGGCACCGCGCCGGCCGTCCCTGCCGCAGCGTCCCCCTCGGCGGGCCGTCTGCGGGTGGCGCTGCCCGGCGCGATCGGGCCGCAGAAGGGTGCGCACGTGCTGATCGACCTGGTGCGCCATTGCAGCCGCTGGCACGACGACATCGAGTTCGTGCTGGTGGGCTACAGCGACCGCGACGAGGAGCTGAAGCGCCACGACAACGTGATCCGCCGCGGCGGCTACCGGCCGGACGGGGCGGTCGCGGCGCTGGCGGCGGCAGGTTGCCAGGTGGCGCTGCTGCTCAATATTTTTCCTGAAACGTTCTCCTACACGCTGTCGGAAAGCGTGCTGGCCGGACTGGTACCGGTCGCCTTCGATTTCGGCGCGATCGGGGAGCGGCTGCGCATGCTCGGCATCGGCGTGGCGCTGCCGCCGGGTGCGGCGCCGGAGCAGATCGTGGCGGCGTTGCGCGCGGCGGCGCGGCAGCGGGTCGATCTGCCGCCGGCGGCGCTGTTCGGCACCTATCCGACGCTGCTCGGCGATTACTATACGCCGGCGCTGGCCGACCTGATGGGGAGCGTGGCGCCCCCTGACCGGCCGCAACTCGTCGGACAGCCGCGCGGGCTCGATCACGACGGCTGGTGCGCCGGCATCCTCGGCCTGCACCTGTGGGCGCGCGAGCCGCCGGAACAGCTCGTCTTCGACCTCTGGGTGCCGGCCGAGGCGCGGTTGCAGGCGGTCGAGATCGCCTGCAACGGTGCCACGCTGGCGCGCCGCTTCATCGAGCCTGACGGGATCCGCAGCATCGCCTGCGCGCTCGGCCGGGACGGCAGGCGGCTGTTCGACATCACCTGCACCTTCGATTTCGTGTTCCGCCTCGCCGCACCCGACATCCGTTCCTGCGCGGCGATGCTGTCGCGCCTGCGGGTCGGCACCGGCGGGCGGTGGTTCACCGTGCCGCTTCCGCAAGTGCCGCCGCCGGTTGCGGCGCGGCTGCCCGCGAGCGCCGCCGATCGCTGGCGGGTGCCCGCCGCTTAGGGCATAAGCGCGACAGGACAGCATCGGGGAGCATCATGTCCGCGGTCAAGCTGATCGCCGATATCGGCGGCACCAATGCACGGTTCGCGATCGCGCGGGACGGCAGGGTGACGGACCTGACCGTGCTGCCGACCGGACACTACCCGACCCTGCACGACGCCGCCCGCGCCTTCCTCGATAACCTGCCGGCCGATCTGCGGGTGACGCGCGGTGCGATCGATGTCGCCGGTCCGGTGACCGGCGATCGCGTGCATCTGACCAACAGCGGCTGGTCGTTCTCGATCGCCGAGACGCGCGCGGCGCTCGGGTTCGAGGATTTCAAGGTGCTCAACGATTTCGCCGCCGCCGCCCTTGGCATCCCGCTGCTGGGAGCGTCGGATTACCGCGCGATCGGCGGCGGGACGCGGGAGGCGCAGGGGCCGGTCGGGGTGATCGGTCCCGGCACCGGCCTCGGCGTCGCCGGGCTGACCTTCACCGCCGGGCGCTGGGTGGTGCTGCCGGGCGAGGGCGGACACGCCACCATGCCGGCCGCGACGCGCGAGGAGGCGGCCATCCTCGACCGGCTGAGGGAGCGGTTCGGCCATGTCTCGGCCGAGCGGGTGCTGTCCGGCCACGGGTTGCAGAACCTGCATCAGGCGCTGGCCGCGGTGCGCGGCATCGCGGCGCCGGCGCTGAGCGACCACGACATCACGCAGGCGGCGCTGACCGGGGCCGATCCGTTGTGCGCCGATGTACTTGATCTGTTCGCGGAGATGCTGGGTACGGTCGCCGGCAATCTGGCGATGACGTTCGGCGCGTCCGGCGGCGTCTTCCTGATCGGCGGCATCCTGCCGCGTTTCGCCGCGCGCTTCGCCGCCTCCGGGTTCCGTGCCCGGTTCGAGAGCAAGGGGCGCTTCACCAGCTATATGCAGGCGATCCCGACCTTCCTCGTCACCCACGACAACCCGGCGCTGCTCGGGCTTGCCGCACTGGACTGACCGGCCGGCCGCCGCGGAGACATGCCGATGACCAAACAGCACCTGACCGACTGGGACCGCGACGCGGCGCTCGCCACGGCGCGCATCCTGCTTGAGATCGCGGCGGTGAATTTCCGCCCGGCGGAGCCGTATACCTTCACCTCCGGCTGGAAGTCGCCGGTCTATATCGATTGCCGGCGCATCATCTATTTCCCCCGCGCCCGCAGCCGGATCTGCGATCTGGCGGTCGAGAAGCTGGGACGGCACATCGGCCATGAGAGCATTGACGTGGTGGCGGGCGGCGAGACGGCGGGCATTCCCTTTGCCGCCTGGATCGCCGAGCGCATGCATCTGCCGATGGCCTATGTGAGAAAGCAGCCCAAGGGCTTCGGTCGCAACGCGCTGATCGAGGGTGATGTGCCGGAAGGCCGGCGCACGCTGCTGGTCGAGGATCTGACCACGGACGGGCAGAGCAAGGTACGATTCGCCACCGCACTGCGCGAGGCCGGGGCGCGGGTGGACCATGCCTTCGTCGTGTTCTTCTATGGCGTGTTCCCCGGCAGCTTTGCCACCCTCGCGCGGATGCAGATCGGGCTGCACCATCTCTGCACCTGGTGGGATGTGCTGGAGGCGTGCCGCGACCGTCCCTATTTCGACGATGCCGCGCTGGCCGAAGTGCGTCGCTTCCTGGAGAATCCGGTTGCCTGGTCCGCCGCGCATGGCGGCGTCGCCAGCGCCGAGGAGGCGGTTGCGCGCAGGGATGGCGGCTGAGACGGGCGCGCGCGCCCCGGCCGGACCGGTGAACCCGACCGCTTCCGACCCGCTTGCCGCGGCGCTGTTCCGACCGCATGCCGTTGCCCTGATCGGCGCCTCCGCCGATCAGGGCAAGAACAATTCGCGGGCGCAGCGGCTGCTCCACCGCATGGGCTATGCCGGGCGCGTCGTCCCGGTCAATCCCGCCCATGCCGAGATCATGGGGGAACGGGCGTTCGCCGATGTCAGGGACGCCCCCGGGCCGATCGACCATGCCTTCGTGATGGTGCCGGCGCATGCCGTCGCCGGGGCGATCGCCGCCTGTGCCGCGGCGGGGGTGCAGGTCGCCACCATCTTCTCCGCCGGATTTGCGGAACTGGGCGCGGCGGGGGCGGCGATGCAGGCCCGGGTCGTGGCGATCGCGCGGGAGGGCGGGGTACGGCTGTTGGGGCCGAACTGCATGGGCCTCATCAACGTCGCCGATGGCGTGCCGCTGACGGTGAACGCCGCCTTCGAGGCGGAGACGCTGCGGCCTGGCTGGCTGAGTCTGATTTCCCAGAGCGGCAGCATGATGGGCGCCCTGATGACGCGCCTGCAGGCACGCGGTCTGGGTTTCGCCAAGATGGTCTCGGTCGGCAATGAGTGCGACATCGCGGTCGGCGAGCTGGCCCAATTGCTGATCGAGGATCCGGCGACGCGGGTGCTGCTGCTGTTCCTGGAAGTCTTCCGCGATGCCGGGCGGCTGGCGGCGGCGGCGCGGCGGGCGCAGGCGCTGGGCAAGCCGGTGATCGCGCTCAAGCTCGGCCGGTCGGAGACCGGGCGGCGGCTCGCCACCTCGCATACCGGGGCGCTGCTGGGGGAGGATGCGCTGTCGGCCGCGTTCTTCCAGGAGCATGGCATTCTGCGGGTCGATACGCTGGAGGGATTGCTGGAACTGCCGCGTCTCGTGCTCGGGCACCGGCCGCCGGCGGGGCGGCGGGTGGCCGCGCTGACCGGGACCGGCGGCGCGGCGGCGCTGGTGCTGGACCGGCTCGGCAGTCTCGGCGACGAAGTGGTGGGGCCGCCGGCGGCACTCCGCACCAGGCTGGCCGGGGTCGGCATCGACCTGCCGGAGGCGCCGCTGATCGACCTGCCGATGGGCGGCACGCCGCTGCAATACCGGACGGCGCTGGAAGCCCTGCTGCAAGGCGGAGAGTGCGATGCGGTGCTGGCCGTGCTCGGCTCCTCCGCCCGGCTGCGGCCGGCGCAGATCGACAGCACCATACTGGCGGCCGATCGCACCGGCGCGCCGCCGCTGGCCGTGTTCATCGCGCCGCTGGCCGAGGAGGCGCTGCAACGTCTGGACGCCGCCGACATCGCCGCCTTCCGCACGCCGGAGGCGTGCGCGGACGCTCTGCATGCCTATCTGGCCTGGCGGGCGCCGCGCCTGCCGCCTTCCGTCCCGCCGGAACTGCTGGACCGCGCGCGGGCGGCGCTCGGCCGGCCGGGTCCGGGGGCCCTGGATGAGGCGTCGTCGTGTGCGCTGTTTGCCGCCATCGGGATCGAGGCGCCGCCGCTTCAGGTGGTGCGCGATCCGCAGGCGATCGGGCCGGTCGCGGCGCCGGTCGCGGTGAAGCTGCTGTCGCCCGACATCGCCCACAAGACCGAGGCAGGGCTGGTACGCCTGAACGTCATCGGCCGCGCGGCCGCCATCGACGCGGCGGCGGCGCTGCTTGCCCGGGCCGCGGCGCTGCGCCCGGCGGTGCGGGTCGGCGGCGTACTGGTGGCGCCGATGCAGTTCGGGCTGATGGAAGTGATCATCGGCCTGCGCCGCGATCCGGCGATCGGCCCGGTGGTGATGCTGGGCGCCGGAGGCATCGCTGCGGAACTGCGGCGGAGCGTCAGCCTCCGGCTCGCGCCGGTGACGCAGGAGGAAGCCGCCGCAATGATTGCGGAGGTGCCGGAATTGCGGCTGCTGGCCGGGTTCCGCGACCAGCAGCGGGGCGATCTGCCGGCGCTGGCGCGGGCGGTCAGCGCGCTTAGCATGCTCGCCGGGCTGGCCGCGCCGGTGGTGATGGAAGCGGAGATCAATCCGCTGCTGGTGCGCGCTGAGGGAGAGGGCGTGGTGGCGGTGGACGGGCTGGTGGTGCTGGCGCCGCCGCCGGGTGCGCCGCTAGAGTGACGGCCAGTGCTGCGCCCAGGGCCGCGCGGCTTCCAGCACCGAGGCGACGCGCAGCACGCCGGCATCATCGAAGCGCCGGCCGACGATTTGCAGCCCCACCGGCAACCCCGCTGGCGTGAAGCCGCAGGGGACGGAGGCGGCGGGATTGCCGGTGAAGTTGAACGGATAGGAGAATTCCGCCCAGGTCAGCCAGTCCCAGGCATGTTCCGGCCAGCCTTCGGGGGCGAGGCGCGTGGCCGGGAAGGCGGCGACCGAGACCGCGGGCGTCACCAGATAGTCCCACTCCGCAAAGAACGCGCCGATCGCGCCGATATAGGCGAGCTTGCGTTCGCGCATGATCTGATAGTCGGCGACGGTGCGGCCGGCATTGGCCTCGATCAACGCGACGAGACCGGGGTCCATCGCGTCGCGCCAGCGCGGCAGCAGCCGGGTGTGCTGCGCGTACTGGGTGGGCCAGAAGAAGCGGATCAGGGCCGGCCCGTCCGGTCCCCATGCCGGTGTCACCTCCTCCACCGCAGCGCCGAGGGCGGGGAGGGATGCGGCGGCGTCCCGCACCAGGGCGGCGACATCGCGATCGACGCGGGCATGGCCGAGATCGGGCGAGAAGGCGATTCGCAGGCCGGCGAGATCGCCGCCGAGCCGGGCCGGATAGTCCGCCGGCGGCGCTTCCAGGCTGAGATAGTCGCGCGGATCGGGGCCGGCCATGCAGCGGAGCATGAGCGCGGCATCGGCAACGGTGCGGGTGATCGGCCCCTGATGCACGACGTTGTCGCTGTTGCTGGAGGGCGCATGCGCGACGCGGCCGAAAGTGGGTTTGAGGCCGAACACCCCGGAAAAATGCGCCGGCATGCGGATCGAGCCGGCGCCGTCGCCGCCCTGGTGCAGCGGGCCGAACCCGGCGGCGCAGGCCGCCCCGGCGCCGGCGGAGGAGGCACCGGCATTGCCGCCGTGGCGCCAGGGGTTGTGGGTGATGCCGGTGAGCGGGCTTTCGCTCACGCCCTTCCAGCCGAATTCCGGCGTCGTGGTGCGCCCGACGATGATCGCGCCGGCCGCGCGCAGGCGCCCGATCAGCGGCGCGTCCTGCGCCGGCACCTGCCCTTCCGTGGTGCGCGAGCCGGCCCGCAGCGCCACGCCCGCCATCGCGGTCAGATCCTTGATCGTCACCGGCACGCCGTGCAGCGGACCCAGCTCGCCCCCTGCCATGACCGCCGCTTCCGCCGCCCTGGCGGCGTCGCGGGCGGCATCGGCGAACACCTCGGTGAAGGCATTGAGCCGCGGCTCCAGCGCGGCGATGCGGGCGAGCACCGACCCGACCACTTCCACCGGCGAGATCTGCCGCCGGCGGATCAGGTCGGCGAGCTCGGTCGCGGGCATGCGGGCGGGGTCGGTCATGGCTGTTCTCCGTCAACGGGGCCGACGCCACCGGCCGCGCCTGGCGGCGGCGGGGCGTGCGGACGGCGACAGGCTGCGCCAGCGCGACAGCCGGCGCAACCGGCGGATGGCGCGCGCCGCGCGGCGGTTCCATGGTGGCGCCATGAGCAGCATCGATGACGCGCACTGGAACCTGATCTGCCGCCGCACGCCGGCCGATTTTCTCTATGCGGTGACGACGATGGGCGTCTACTGCCGCCCTGGCTGCCCGTCGCCGCGCCCGCGGCGGGAACATGTGCGTGTCTTCGCCGACGCGGCGGCAGCCGAGGGGGCGGGGTTTCGCGCCTGCCGGCGCTGCGACCCGAAGGGCGAGCGGGCGGCGCTGGCGCGGGCGGTGGTCGCGGAGGCCTGCGCGCAGATCGAGGCGGCGGAGGCGATCCCGTCGCTCGATGTGCTCGCGGCGCGGGCCGGCTATTCCAAATTCCATTTCCTGCGCCTGTTCCGCAGCCATACCGGCCTCACCCCGCGCAGCTTCGCCGAGGGGGTGCGGGCACGGCGCCTCCAGGCGGCGCTGGCGGAAGGTGCGCGCGTGGCCGACGCGGTGGCGGCGAGCGGGTTCGGCTCCGAAAGCCGGGTGTATGAGGACAGCTTCGGCCTGCTCGGCATGACGCCGGGCGCGGCGCGGCGCGGCGGCGCGGGCGAGACGATCCGCACGGCGCTGGCGGAATGTGCGTTCGGCCGGCTGCTGGTGGGTGCCACCGGGCGCGGCGTGTGCTTCATCGGGTTCGCCGAGCCGGAGGCGGCGCTGCGCGGCGAGCTGCGACGGCGCTTTCCGCGCGCGCGGATCGTCGCGGACGATGCCGGGCTGGCCGAGACGGTGCGGGCGGTGCTCGGTTTCCTCGACGAGCCGAAGGCCGGGCTGGCGCTGCCGCTCGATCTGCGCGGGACGACGTTCCAGGTGCGGGTGTGGGAAGCGCTGCGCCGCATTCCGCCGGGGGAGACGCGCAGCTATGCGGCGCTGGCGGCGATGATCGGGGCGAAGCGGGCGGTGCGCGCGGTGGCACGGTGCTGTGCGGCGAATCCGGTGGCAGTCGCCGTGCCCTGCCACCGCGTCGTCGGCAGCAACGGCGACCTGACCGGCTATCGCTGGGGCCTGCCGCGCAAGGCAACGCTGCTGGCGCGGGAGGGGGCGCGAGACGAGACTCCATACCCTCCATGACGGCCAGTAGGGGTCGCATACCGGCGCACGCGGTTGCATAAGCAGGGGCGGAAGAAGCGCCGTTCATTGGGGAAAGGAGAATCGACCGTGTCCAGCCCGTCCGAAATCCGCGCCAGAACCCAGGCCCTGTTCGGATTCGATACGGAATGGCTGGCCCGGCACAGCGAACCGGTGCTGGAGCCGGAACTGCCGATCATCGACCCGCATCATCACCTGTGGGACCGTGACAGCCGCTATCTGTTCGACGAATTCTCCGCGGACATCGCCAGCGGTCATCGTATCGGCGCGAGCGTCTTCGTGCAGTGCGACGAGATGTACCGCGCCGACGCCGATGCGGAGTTCGCCCCGCTGGGCGAGACGGAATTCGTCAACGGCATCGCGGCGATCAGCGCGAGCGGCCGGTACGGCTCCGACCGCGTCGCGGCCGGCATCGTCGGGTTTGCCGATTTCCGGCTCGGCGCGCGCGTCGATGCCGTGCTGGAGGGGCATCTGCGGCGAGCGGGGGAGCGGTTCCGCGGCATCCGGTCGCGTTCCGTCTGGGATGCCGACCCGACGATCAAGGGATCGACGCAGGACTTCCCGCCGCATCTGCTGCTGGATGCGCGGTTCCGCGAGGGCTATGCAAGGCTCGCACGCTATGGCCTGACATTCGACGCCTGGCTTTTCCATCCGCAGATCCCCGAGCTTGCCGACCTTGCCGGCACGTTTCCGGACATCACGGTCGTACTCGACCATATCGGCGCCCCGCTCGGCATCGGCGTCTATGCCGGACGACGTGACGAAGTGTTCGCCGCGTGGCGGCGGAACATGGCGGAACTGGCGAAGCGGCCCAACGTTGCGGTGAAGCTCGGCGGGCTCGGGATGCACCTGTTCGGCTTCGATCTCGACCCTGCCCATCGCGCCGCGCCGGCGTCCTCGGAGGAGCTGGCGCGGCTGTGGCGGCCCTACCTCGAAACCTGCATCGAACTGTTCGGCGCCGGGCGCTGCATGTTCGAGAGCAACTTCCCGGTGGACAAGCGCGTGGCGAGCTATCTGGTGCTGTGGAATGCCTTCAAGCGCATCGCCGCCGGCTGCTCTGCCGCGGAAAAGGCTGCGCTGTTTTGCGACACCGCACGGCGCGTCTATCGACTCGCGCCGTGACCGGCCGGTGAGGGAACCGCGCCGTGACGTTCAGGCGAGGTAGCACTGCTCGGTGATTCCCGCCTCGGTCAACGCCGCGCCGGTCAGCTCTGCGGCGATCGCGCCGCGGCGAAAGATCAGGACGCGGTGGCAGAGATGCGCCAGTTCCTCGTATTCGGCGGAGGCGATCACCACTGCGGTGCCGGCAGCGGCGATATCGGCGATCTTCTGCAGCAACTGCCGCCGCGACCCGATGTCCACGCCCTGTGTCGGCTCGTGCAGCAGGATCACCGCGGGATCGGTGCGCAGCCACTTGCCGAGCAGCGCCTTCTGCTGGTTGCCGCCGCTCAGCGTGCGCAGCGGACGGTCGGGATCGGCGGGTCGCACGTCGAGCATGTCGAGCACGCGCTGCACCGCGCCCCGCTCCGCCCGGTGACGCAGCCGGCAGCCGCGCATGAACCGCCCGCCGTCGGAAATTGCGACGTTCTCCAGCACGGTGGCGTTGGGAATGCCGCTGTGCCGCTGCCGGTCGGCGGGCAACAGGGCGATGCCGGCGCCGATTGCACGCGCCGGCGTCAGGCCGGTGATCGTCCGGTCGCCGACCTGCACGCTGCCCTGCGCGGCGCGCGCGGCGCCGAACAGCAGGTAGGGCACTTCGTCGTGTCCCATGCCGAGCAGGCCGGTCAGTCCGAGGATTTCGCCTTCGTGAACATCGAAGCTCACGTCGTGGACCATCCGACCGGACAGAAATTCGGCGCCGAGCACGCGCCGGCCGCGGGCTGTGCCGCGAACGGGATAGAGCGTGCCCAGTTCGCGACCGAGCATTGCCGCGACCAGTTGCCGGGCGGAGGTCTCGGCGGTGGCGACGGTCTGCACCAGGTGGCCGTCGCGCAGCACGGAGACGCGGTCGGCAATCTCCATGATTTCGTCCAGCCGGTGGCTGACGAAGATCACTGCCGAGCCGCGCCGCGCGATGTCACGCATCGCCGCGAACAGCATGCTGACGGATGGACCCGGCAGGAAGGCGGTCGGCTCATCGAGCACCAGGACATCGCCCCGGGTGTGGTCGAGATCCTGGATCGCCCGCGCGAAACCGAGCAGTGCCCGCTCCGCCGCCGGCACGTCGCGCACCCGCGCGTCGGGGTCGATGTCGAGGCGGAGCGCCGCCAACGCCGCGCGCGCCGCCCGACGTTCCTTCGGCCAGTCCACGCGGCCGAGGGCGGTGGTGCGGTAGCGTCCGGCGCGGAGATTCTCCAGCACCGTCATGCTGCCCACAACACCCACGTCCTGGTGCAGGAAGTGGAGCCCGAGCCGCGACGCCTCGCCCGGCCGCATCGGCATCGGTATGTCGGCGCTGCGCAGGACGACGCTGCCGCGATCGGGTGCATGATAGCCGGACAGCAGCTTGATCAGGGTCGATTTGCCCGAACCGTTCTGGCCGATCAGGGCGTGGATCTCGCCCGCGCGGATGTCCAGATCGACGGCGGAGAGCACGCGCACGCCGCTGAAGCTTTTGGTCAGGCCCCGCAGCCCCAGCAGAACGGCCATCGCCCCCCCCCGGCCGCCGGCATCGTCGCCCCTGCCCCTGCGGCTAGTGCACGAGGCCCCAGAGCCTGCGGTATTCGGCGGCATAGTTGCCACCGAACAGCGCATTCTCGTCATTGGGCACGCCCTCCAGGTTGCCCTTGACGAACAGCCGCAGCGGAATGTTCTCATCGACCGGCGGCATGCCCAGCATCCCGCGGGCGATCTCGTCAACCGCCGCCCAGCCACACCAGACGTCGGGCTCGCCCACGTCGGCGATCTGCACGTTGCCCTGTCGGATCCAGTTGAGGTTGCCGTCCACGGCGTCGGACCCAACCACCACCGGCGGATTGGCCAGATCGGCGGAGGAGATCGCCGGCACGATATAGATCGCCTGCGCGTCATAGGTCGGCAGCACCATCGTCACGTCGGGGCTGCGCCGCAGCAGCGTCTGTGCCATCCGCCCCAGCCGCACACCGAGATTGCCAACCTGCGTGTCCTGCACAATCACCTTGCAGTCGGGACAGAGCGTGCTGAACTCGTGCTGCATGCCCTCGACGCGCGACACCTCGCCCGGGAATTCGTTGTCGCCGAAGATCAGGACGTGGGCCTTTCCGCCGGAATGGGCGATCGCGTAGTCCGCCTGGAGCTGGCCGGAGTGGTAGAAGGAGATCGTCACATGCGCGAAAGTCCCCGGCACCAGCGGCGCGGTCTTGTCCGCCGTCAGCGCATCGACCACCGGAATCCTGGCCGCCAGCGCATCGGCGGTCGGCCCCTTCATCAGCTCCGGCGAGGCACCGACGGTGACGATCCCGTCGGCATGTTCGCTGACCGCCTGCTCCATGCCGCGGTTCCATTCCGAGACATCGCCCTTGCCGTCGAACAGCGACGTCGCGATGCCGGCGACCTTGGCGGCGGCCTCCACCCCGTGGGCGATGGTGGCGACGAACGGGACCGCCATCGTCGAGGTGATGATCCAGATGTGCTTGCCCTTGAGTCTGGCGATATCAAAGGATTCGCCGGGGGAGACGAAACGCGGCATCTGCTCCGCCTGCTTCACCGCCGCCTGTGCCTGGGCCACGCCATCGCCGGCGCGGGCCGGGGCCGGCAGCGTCCAGGCGGCGCCGGCGAGCAGCGCCAGCACTGCGGCAGGGGCGCGGCCGTTCCGGCAGATCGGGAATGTTGGTGATGGCATGCGGATATCCCTCCTGTTTTTTTCGGTATCGATGGCTAGACCGCCTCTCCCCGCGCGACCAGGCGCGCGAAGGTGACGGCGACCAGCAGGGCAACGCCGTTGAACACCTCCTGCACCCAGGACGAGGCGCCGAGCAGTTCCAGCCCGGTGACGCCGGTGACCAGCAGGTACAGCGCGACCACGGTGCCCCAGGCGTTGAAGCGGCCGGGCTTGATCGTGGTGGCGCCGAGGAAGGCGCCGGCATAGGCGGGCAGCAGGAAACTCGGCCCGACGGAGGGATCCGCGGCGCCGAGTTGCCCGGCGGTGAAAACCCCGGCGAGGGCGCTGATCGCCCCCGACGCGATGAAGGCGCCAAAGCGCAGCCGATCGACCCCGAGCCCGACCAGCCGGGCCGCCTCCCGCCCCTCACCGACGAAATAGAGATTACGGCCGAGCGGCGTATGCTCGTAGATGTACCAGAGCAGGACCGCCAGGGCGAAGGCGAGATAGGCCGGCACCTGCAGACCGAGGATGCGGTGCTGAACGAAGGCGCTCAGCGGCGCCGCCACCGTGTCGAGGATCTGGCCGCCCGAGACGGCGAGGGTGAGCCCGGTCAGGATCGTCGCGGTGCCAAGCGTACCGATGAAGGCATTGACGCCGATGCGCACGACGAAGAAGCCGTTGAGCAGGCCGGCGGCGATGCCGACCATCACGGTCGCGATCATGACGATCGCGAGCGGCCAGTGCATCTGGCCGGTGAAGAACGCGGTCAGCACCGCCGCGGCGCCGAGCATCGAACCGATGGACAGGTCAAACTCGCCGGTGGTGAGCGGCAGGGTGAGGCCGAGTGCGAGGATCATCAGCACCGCCTGCGAACTGACGATCGTCCGCAGATTGCCGAGGGTGAAGAAGGTACGGGGCAGCAGGACGGAAAAGCCGACGAGGAAGGCGGCGAGGGCGAGGACGACGGCATAGCGGTAGAGCAGCAGCCGCAATGCCGGGCTTGCGGTACGACCGGCGGCGATCGCGCCGCCCACCGCACGGGACGGATAGGTGAGCACGCCGCCGGCCGGAGCGGCGTCCGCGTCGCGCGGACGCTGCCCTGCTTCCTCCTGGCCGTTGCCGTGCTCCTGCTGCATCCGACGAACAATGCCTTGCAATCGTGATCTGACGCTGGCTAATATATTAGCCACATATCAGAAACGGCCTCAAGCCCCATGACGTGCCTGATGTTTGCACCCGCCCTGCGCGGTGACCGCGCCCTCAAGGCGTGGTCGCACGCCGTCGATTCGGTGATCCTCGACCTTGAGGATGCCGTGCCCGCCGACCGCAAGGTGGCGGCGCGGGCCGCGATGGCGGCGCTGGTGGCGGCGCAAGCCAGACCCTGGACGGTGCGTATCAACGATCTCGCCACGCCGTGGTGGCGCGACGACCTGGCGGCGGCGCTGCACCCCAACCTCGCCTGGGTCATGGTCCCCAAGACGCAGTCGGCGGATATGATCCGTACGCTTGATGATATATTGACCGCTCACGAAACGGCTTCCCCACGGCCCGAGCCGATCCGCCTGCTGCCGATCATCGAGAGTGTGCAGGGCCTCGCCGCGGCGCGTGCCATCGCCGCGGCAAGCCCCCGGGTCACGGCCCTCACCTTCGGCGAGGGGGATTTCTCGCTCGATCTCGGGATGGACTGGGATCCGTTCGGAACCACCATCACTGTTGCGAAGGTGCAGCTGGTGCTCGAGTCCCGGCTCGCCGGCATCGGGCCGCCGCACGCCGGCGCCTATCCGAAGCTGCACGATGCCGAAGGGCTGGAGAAGAGTTGCGAACTGGCACGCGGCCTCGGCTTCGCCACCAAGCATTGCATCCATCCCGAGCAGATCCCGGTCGTGCGCCGTGCCTTCGCCCCGACGCCTGCCGCCGTCGCGCGGGCGGGCGAGATTGTCGCGCGGTTCGAGGTCGCGCTGGCCGATGGCGTGGCCGCGATCGACGTGGGTGGGATGTTCGTCGATTACCCGGTCTATCGGCGGGCGCAGCAGACGCTGGCGGATGCGCAAGGCCGATGACGATCACGTCACGCCCGGAATAGCTGCCATGGGCCTGTTCAGCGGATGCCGTGTGATCGACGTGGCGACCCTGTTCGCCGGGCCGCTGGCCGCGACGCTGCTCGGCGATCATGGCGCCGATGTCGTCAAGGTCGAACATCCGCGCGGCGACGACGTGCGCCGCTGGGGCGGCCAGAAGGACGGCAAATCGCTGTGGTGGAAGGTAATCTCCCGCAACAAGCGCTGTGTTGCGGTCGATCTCAACCAGCCCGCCGGCCAGCAGGCGCTGCGCGATCTCGTCGCCGGCGCCGATGTGCTGGTCGAGAATTTCCGTCCCGGCCGGATGGAGGCGTGGGGACTGGGCTGGGAGGAACTGCATCGTCTCAATCCGCGTCTGGTGATGTTGCGGATGACGGGGTTCGGCCAGGAAGGCCCCTATAGCGGCTTCGCGGGCTTCGGCACGCTCGCCGAGGCGATGAGCGGGTTTGCCGACATCACCGGCCAGCCCGACGGTCCGCCGACGCTGCCCCCGTTCGGCCTGGCCGACGGCATCGCGGGTATCACCGGCGCCTTCGCCGTCGCCGGGGCGCTGCTCAAGCGCGAACGCACCGGACAGGGGGAGCTGATCGACGTAGCGCTCTATGAACCGCTGATGTGGATCCTCGGCTCCTCGCTGGTGGAATTCGATCAGCTCGGCCTGATCCAGAAGCGCAGCGGCAACCAGTCCGCCCGTTCCTCGCCGCGCAACACCTATCCGACGCGGGACGGCAAGTGGATTGCGCTGTCCGCGAGCGCCGATTCGATCGCGCGGCGCGTGCTGACCGCGATCGGCCGGCCGGATCTGGCCGCCTCTCCCGACTATGCCACCAACCGCGAGCGTATCCGCCGCCGTGACGAGATCGACGCCCTGGTGGCGGGATGGACCGCGAGCCGCGATCAGGCCGAGGTGCTGGCGGCGTTTCGCGCGGCGGATGCCGCGGTGGCACCGATCTACGACGTGAGCCAGGTCGCCGCCGACCCGCATTTCCGTGCGCGCGGCAGCGTCATCACGGTCGCCGACGAGGAGTTTGGCCCCCTCACCATGCAGGGCGTGTTTCCGCGCGTGGTCGGCGATCCGGCGGCGATCCGCTCCCTCCCCGCGGATGCGATCGGGGCAGAAACCGATGACGTGTTGCGGGAACTCGGCTATGATGCCGACCGGCTGGCTGCGCTCCGGCGCGCAGGCGCGATCCGCTGATGCAGAAGCCGGGGCCGACCAAGACCGACCGGGCGGTGCGCGAGATCCGCGCCCGCATCGTCAATCGTCAGTTGCGGTCGGGCGATCTGGTGCGGCAGGCGGCGCTGGCCAGTGAAATGCAGCTCGGCATCACGCCGGTGCGGGAGGCGCTGCTGCAACTCGCCAGCGAAGGGCTGGTCAGGAAGATCCCGTATGTCGGCGTCGTGGTGGCGGACATGACGGTCGAGTCGACGCAGCAGATCTACGAGGTGCGGCGGCTGTTGGAAGCCTACGCGACCCGTCAGGCCTGCCTGCGCGCAGGCGCTGCCGACATCGCCGATCTGCGGGGCTGCAATGGGCGCATGGCGGCGGCGCTGGCGGCCGGCGATCCGGCACGCTACCGGGAACTGAACCAGGATTTCCACATGGCGATCTATCGCCTTGCCGGCAATCCGGCATTGTACGACATCATCGCCGCGCAGTGGCGGCGGTTCCCGCGCGACACGCTGCTGTTGATGGAGCACCGCATGGCGCAGTCGCTGGCCGACCATCGGATGATCCTGGCTGCCTTCGAGCAGCGCGATGCCGGGCACGCCGAGGCGGTGATGGCGAGCCATATCGGCGCCGCCCAGTACGAGGTGGCGGCACTGGTCGGCGACCGGCCGTTGCCGGGGGGAGTGCGATGACCGGCGACATGCTCTACCGGCCGCGGGTCGCGCTGCACGAGGTCGATTTCGACCATCTCGCGCGTGCCGGATTCGGACGGCGCATGGGACTGGGCCGCCGCCCTGCGGTGCTGTGCATCGACGCGCAGCGCTACATGTTCGGAGAGGACGGCCGCGACGACCTCTATCCGTCGAGTTGCGGTCCGCGTGCGCGGCGCGCCCTGCCGGTGCTGCGCCGCCTGCTCGACGCGGCACGGGCGCGCCTGTGGCCGGTGGTGCTGACGCGCTTCGAGATCGACGATCCTGCCGACATGGGCGTATACGGCCGCAAGCGCGCGTTTTCCGACTCGCCCCACTGGTGCCGGCGCGGCACGCCGGGGGCCGAGCTCATGCCCGAGCTTGGTCCGCGGGACGGCGATATCGTGATCGTCAAGAAGAAGCCGAGCGCCTTCTTCGGTACGCCGCTGACGGCGATGCTGATCGATCGCAGCGTGGACAGCGTGATCATCTGCGGTGGATCGACCAGCAACTGCGTGCGTGCCACGGTGTTCGATGCCGCCTCCTATAATTTCCGCGCCATCGTGGTCGCGGATGCGGTGATCGACCGCGTGCCGGCATCGCAGGAGATGAGCCTGTTCGACATGGACCGGCAGTTCGCCGATGTGATGACGCTCGACGAGGTGCTGGCGTCGGCGCAGCCACAGGAAAGCTGAGCGGATGGAACCCGCGCGCGACTTCGTCGGCTACGGGCGCAATCCGCCGCGGGTGGAATGGCCCAACGGTGCCCGCGTCGCCCTCAGTCTCGTGCTGAACTACGAGGAAGGCAGCGAACGCTCCTTCTGGGCAGGGGACAACCGCAACGAGGGAATGGGCGAGGTGCCGCGCGCCATCGATCCGGCCTATCGCGATCTGGCGACGGAATCCGTCTATGAGTACGGCAGCCGTGCCGGCGTGCATCGCCTGCTGCGGCTGTTCGACCGGAATCGCATCCGCTGCACCCTGTTCGCCGCGGCGCGCGCCCTGGAAGCCAACCGGGAGGTGGCGGCATGGGCCGCCGAAGCCGGCCACGAGGTCTGCGGCCACGGCTACCGCTGGAGCGAGGACTGGACCGTATCACGCGGGGAGGAAGCCGAACGCATCCGGCTCGCCGTCGCCTCGATCACCGCAACCGTCGGGCAGCGCCCGGTCGGCTGGTACAACCGGTGGATGCCGAGCCCGCACACGCGCTCCCTGCTTGTCGAGGAGGGCGGGTTTCTCTACGACTCCAATGCCTACAACGATGATCTGCCGTACTATGTCACGGTTGCCGGCAAGGCCCATCTCGTCGTGCCCTACACGCTCACCTACAACGACAGCCACTACACTTACGGGCAGTTGGGCGGCCCCGATGATTTCCTCGCCTATTGCCGGCGCGGTCTGGATTATCTCTGGGACGAAGGGGCGGACGTGCCGCGCATGATGTCCGTGGGCCTGCATCCGCGCCTGAGCGGACAGGCGGCCCGCGCCAGCGCAGTACGTGACTTCATCGACTATGCGCTGGCAAAGGGCGGCGTCTGGATCGCCACCCGTGCCGACATCGCCGCCCACTGGCGCCGCCGGCGACCGCCGCAAACCGCGGCGTGATCGCGCGGCGGCGCCGGACGGAGAACCTGACGTCACAGATCCTTGGCAAGGCGCAGCGCGTCATAGACGGCGGCATGGATGTTGCGGCTGGCGACGGCATCGCCGATGCGGAACAGGCGGAACGTTCCCGCCGGGTTGCGCACCAGCTCCTGCGGCCGGCCGGCCAGGAGCGCCGCGTACTCCACTTCGCCGCGGTTGACCGACAGCGGCTTCAGTGTCTCGTAGAGATCGGTGAGCGGCAGCGTGCCATGCTCGACGACGATCTGGTCCACCTCGCGCTCCGACCGGTCGTGGCCGTAATCCGAGCCGAGCACGGCCACCAGCGCGTTGCCGCTGCGCCTCGCCGCGAGCAGCCGCGTGTTGATCGTGACGCGCACGCCGTGGCGCAGGAAGATCTCGGCGTAGGCGGCGTGGTTGAGACCGCCGATCTCGGGGGCGAAGAATCGCTCGGGCGTCACGATCTCGACGGCGGCTCCGGCTTGCGCCAGGTGTTCCGCGGCCTGCATCGCCGGGTGGGCGCCGTTGTCGTCATAGACCAGGACGCGCGCGCCCGGCCGCACCTCCCCCGAAAGGATGTCCCAGGTGGAGACGACCAGATCATTGCCGCTTTCCAACACCTCGGTGTTGGGGACACCGCCGGTCGCGATGAAGACGATTTCGGGCGCCTCGGCCAGCACGTCTTCCGCCTGCGCCCAGGTGGCGTAGCGCACGGTCACGCCCTGCGCCGCGAGCCGCGCCAGGCGCCAGTCGATGATGCCGTCCAGTTCGCGGCGGCGACCGCTGCGCGCGGCCAGCCTCACCTGGCCGCCCGCCTGACCGGTCGCCTCGAACACCGTCACCGCATGGCCGCGCGCCGAGGCGACCCGAGCCGCCTCCAACCCGGCCGGCCCGGCGCCCACCACCACCACCTTCTTCTGCGGCCCCGCGGCACGGGCAAGGACATGCGGCAGGGTTGCCTCCCGCCCGGTCGCCGGATTGTGGACGCACACCGCGTCATTGCCCTCGTAGATGCGGTCGAGGCAGTAGGTGGCGCCGACGCAGGGACGGATCTCGTCCTCGCGTCCGGCCGTCAGCTTGCGCACGATATGGGGGTCGGCGATGTGGGCGCGGGTCATGCCGACCATGTCGAGCCGGCCGGTCGCGATGGCATGACGCGCGGTCGCCACGTCCTGGATGCGGGCGGCGTGGAAGACCGGCATCTGCGTCGCCGCCCGTACCTCGCCGGCGAAATCGAGATGCGGCGCCGCCGGCGTGCCGTGGATCGGGATCACCCGCGCCAGGGCCGCATCGGTCTCGATGTGGCCGCGGATGATGTTGAGGAAATCGACCTTTCCGGACCTCGCCAGGCGCTGCGCGATGGCGATGCCTTCCGCCCTGGAAAGTCCCTTTTCCCAATCCTCATCGGCGACCATGCGGATGCCGACGAGGAATTTTCCGCCGGTTTGGCGGCGGATTGCGTCGAGGACGCGGAACGTGAAGCGCAGCCGGTTGTCCAGGCTGCCGCCGTACTCGTCGTCGCGCCGGTTGGTGGCCGGGGACCAGAACTGGTCCGGCAGGTGGCCGTAGGCGTCGAATTCCAGCCCGTCCAGCCCGGCCGCCTCCATCCGCGCCGCGGCGGCGCCGTAATCCTCCACGATGCGGTCGATATCCCAGTCCTCCGCGGCCTTCGGGAACGAACGGTGCGCCGGTTCGCGGATCGGCGAGGGGGCGAGAACGGGCAGCCAGTCGGCCTTGTTCCAGGCGGTGCGGCGGCCGAGATGCGTGATCTGGATCATCACCGCGGCCCCGTGCTGGTGGCATTCGTCGGCGAGCCGCGCGAGCCAGGGCACGATCTCGTCCCTGTAGGCGAGCAGATTGCCGAACACCGGCGGACTGTCCGGCGAAACCACGGCGGAGCCGGCGGTCATGGTCAGCGCGATGCCGCCCTTCGCCTTCTCGACATGATAGAGCCGGTAGCGATCCTTCGGCATGCCGTCCTCGGAATAGGCCGGCTCGTGCGCGGTGCTCATGATCCGGTTGCGCAGCGTCAGATGCCGGAGGCGGAAGGGCTGGAGCAGGGGATCCTTGCTCTGGGACATCGGGGCCTCCGTCGCGGGGCTGGGGCGGGTGGGGCAGGCGTGAGCCGTCCGGCAGGGACGGCACGGCCGGCCAGACCCAGCATGCCGCGCCGGCCGCCGGTTCGGCAATGCCGCGCGCGCCGCGGGCGGTTGACATCCCCGGCGCCTGTGCGAACCTGCCTCCGAGGATCGACATCCGCCTTTGCGACATCTGGCCCGGACAGCGCCATGCCGGCTTATGATTATCTGTGCGACAGTTGCGGCCCGTTCACCCGCACGCAGCCGATGGCGGCGTTCGCCGATCCGCATCCCTGTCCCGCATGCGGAGCGGCGGCGCCGCGTGCCCTGCTGCATATGCCGGCGCTCGCTGCCGCGGGGGTGGCCGGCCCCGCTCCGCCGCCTGGCGCCGCACCGCGATTCGGCGGCCATCCCGGCGGCTGCGGCTGCTGCGCGCCCCGCCGGCTGCGGGCGGATGACGGAACCGGGCCATAGGGCACCGGCGGCGACGCAGGTTTGTCTGGCATGACGCCGGCGGCTGTGGCAGAAATTCCCCGCCACCGCCGGAGCTTGCAGCACCGGTCTGCGGAGAGTCCGATTGCTGCGGGGCAGCACATGCAACTGACGACACCGGTTGCCAGTTCTTACGCGGTTGCCGCGACGGAAACCGTCGGATCGGATGCGCGGGGAGTCGGCAGCGGGGCGGCATCGGCGTTGGCGGCGCTGGTGCGGCTGGGTGCGGGATCGCTTCCGGATGCCGTCTGCTGGGTCGCGGACGCTGGGGCCGAAGGGGGCGGGTTGCTGGCCTGTTTCCCCTCGCCTCCGCCGGACTCCGGGTGGCTGCGTGCGCTGGCAGGCCAGGCGGAGCAGGGTGCCTGTGTGTTTGCCGATTTGCGGCAGGATGCCACCGGCGCGGCGGCGCGGGGGCAGGGCAGCCTCTTTCGCTTCTTTGCCGGCACGCCGCTGATCACGCCGGACGGTCGGGTTTCCGGTGCGCTGTGCCTGCTCGCCCGTGCGCCGCGGCCCGGCCACGAAGCCGCCGACCGGGCGCTGCTCGACGACCTCGGGGCGGCTGCCGCGGCGATCATGGCGCGGACCGGAGCCGCCGGGTACGAGGATTCATCTGCCGCGGCGTTGCGGCGGCGCATCGGGCAATTGCTGGAGGCATGCCATCTCGCCCAGATCCGCACCTGGGAGCTGACGCGCGAGGATGCCGCCTCTGACGCGGCGCTGGATGCGGCGTTCGGGCCGATCCATCCGGAGGACCGGGAGCGGGTGCGCGCCGCGATCCGGCGCTGCACCACGCAGCATGCGGCCTTCGAGGTCGAGTTCCGGGTACGCCGGCCGGACCGGCCGATTGCCTTCGCCCGCGTCGCCGGCCGCTGCCATCTGGACGCGGGCGGCAGGCTGGCGAAGTTCAGCGGCGTCCGACAGGATATCTCGGAGCGCAAGGAGGCAGAGGCGGCCAGCCTGCAGGCCGAGAAGTTGAAATCGATCGGCCGCCTGACCGGCGGCATTGCCCACGACTTCAACAACCTGCTCACTGTCATCTCGATGAATCTGGAGATGCTGGGCGAATTGTTGCCGGCGGGGCATGAATTCGCGGAATATGTCGAGCCGGCGCGTCAGGCGGCCAACAGCGGCGCGGAGCTGACCGCGCGGCTGCTGGCCTTCGCGCAGCGCCAGCCGCTGCGGCCGGAGACGGTGGCGCTCGACCAGTTCCTGCCGTCGCTGCGCGAACTGGCGGTGCGCACCATCGGTGGGCGTTGCACGATCGACCTGCGCTGCGCCCCCGACATCGGCGCCTGCCTGGTCGATCGCGCGCAACTGGAAAGCGCGCTGCTCAATCTGATCGCCAATTCCCGCGATGCCATGCCGGCAGGCGGGCCCATCGTCATCACTGCCGCCAACACGACGGGCGCGCCGCCGGGCGGGGACGGGCGGGGCCAGAGCGATTATGTCAGCATTTCGGTTGCCGATGACGGCGTCGGGGTGCCGCCCGAGATCATCGACCGCGTGTTCGAGCCGTTCTTCACCACCAAGCCGGTCGGCAAGGGCACCGGCCTCGGCCTCAGCATGGTGCTCGGCTTCGCGCGCCAATCTGGCGGGCGCGTGGAGATCACCAGCCGGCCGCATCGCGGCACCGCCGTCGTGCTGCACCTGCCGCGTGCCGCCGGCGCGGGGGGGGCGGCGGAGTCCGACCGGGGGGGCACGCCGTGGCGCCCGCCGCCGGCACGCACGCTGGTGGTGGACGATGCGCCGGACGTGCTGCGCGCGGTGACGCGGATGTGCCGCGACATCGGGCTGCGGCCCACCGCCGCCGGCAGTGCGGAGGAGGCGATGGCGCTGCTGCGCGGCGGGGTGCCGTTCGACCTGCTGCTGACCGACGTGATCCTGCCCGGCCGCTTCGGCGGCGCAGAGATCGCGCAGGAAGGGCTGCGCGCCCAGCCGGCGCTGCGCGTGCTGTTCACCTCCGGCTATTCCGACGCGGACATTGTCAACCGCGCACGTATCGGGCGCGACAGCGAAGTCCTGGTCAAACCTTATAACCGAAAGCAACTGCTTGCCGCGCTGCGGCGGGTGATGGAAGATCGACCATCGTAGCCGGTGGCCGTTGAGCAAGGTTTCGCGAAGTGCTGCACGGCACGACCGAAAGCTGCTAAAGGTCGACAGTCATCCTTCGTTGCCAGCTTCGCAATGAGAGCTTTTCGTGGTCAGGATCGGATACGCCAGGCACTTCGACGCAGCGACCGCCGTGCAACAATGCGCCGCAGCGCTGCCGCATCAGGATGTCCGCATGCTGCTGGCATTCTGCGGCGGCAAGCATGACCCGCAGGCCGTCCTTTCGGCCTTCCGTGCGCATTTTGGTAACATTCCGATCGTCGGCGGTTCGGCTGCCGGGGCGCTGGTCAACGGCGCATGCGGCTACAGCGGGCTGGAAATCGCAGTGGCCGCCATCTTCGACCCCGCCCTGGTGCCGCAGGTGCTGGCCGAAAGCGGGTTGGAGACGAACGAGCAGGAAACCGGGCGGCGGCTTGGCGCGCGGCTTGCCAGGACGGCGACCGACCAGGCGGCGGTGATGCTGCTGTTCGACAGCGTCGCGCGCAGCGCACCGCTGCAACTCCATCCGGCGAGCGAGGTCGTCCGCGGCGTCACCGACGGACTGGCCGGCCGCCCGGTGCGGCTGTTCGGCGGCGGCACGCTGACCGACATGAACCTGTCCGACGCCTGGGTGTTCGACGGCAACACGGTGCGGAAGCATGCCGTGGTGGCATTGGTGTTCCCGCCACAGATCGGTGCCGAGATCGTCATCCTGCACGGCTGCCGGCCGGTCAGCACGTTCATGGAGATCACCCGCATCGACGGCGCCGAGGTGTTCGAATTGGACGGCCGGCCGGCGCTTGCCGTGATCGAACAGATGCTGGGCCTGCCGCTGGGCGGCTCGCAGGGCCAGGATCTGTCGCTGATTGCGACGCTCGGCGAAAAGCAGGGCGATCCCTTCGCTCCCTATGAGGAAAGCGCCTATGTCAATCGCCTGATCCTGTCGGCCAACCGCGCCGCCGGGTCGATCACGCTGTTCGAGCCGGATTTCGCCCGCGGCACTCGGGTGCAGATCATGGCGCGCGACAACGGGCTGATGCTCGATTCGGTGCGGCAGGGCATCGCCGGTCTCAACCAGGTGATCGCGGGGCGCGAGACGCTTCTCGCGCTCTATATCGACTGTGCCGGCCGCGCCAGCGCGCGCAGCGGCGCGGCGGTGGAGGAGGCCGATCTGGTGCGCACGCTGCTGCCGCCGGCGCTGCCGCTGCTCGGTTTCTATTCCGGCGTGGAGGTGGCACCGTTCGACGGTTACAGCCGCCCGCTGGACTGGACCGGTGTCGTTACCGTGCTGTGCCGCATGCCATGAACGTGTTCGCCGCCACCCCGCCGGAGCAGTTGCAGCGCGAGCTGAACTATTATCGGCGCGAGTGCAACGATCTCGGCGCGCGGCTGCTACGCTTGCAGGAGGAACAGAGCCAGGCGTTCCGCGAGGCTCGCCGGAGCCGCACCACGGCAAAGCTGGTGCGGGAGGCCTATCGCCTGGCCGACGGCGCCGCCTCGGCGGGGGAGATCGGCGCGGCGCTGCTCGACGTGATTCTGGACAACGCGATGTGCGACCGGGCGGCCTTCCTGTCCGAGACCGAACCGGGTTCCGGCCGCTTCCTGGTCACCCATGCGGTTGGCATGGCGGCGGAGGCGTCCCCCTGGCCGGTGGTCATCGTCAACAGCCCGGCCTTCTTCTTCACCACCTCGCAGACCCGTATCGAGCCGCCGGCCTACGAACTGACCGGCATCCTGAAACTGCCCTATATCCTGTGGGCCTATGACCGGGCGAGCGGCCATGCGCTGATCCTCGGCAACCGCTCGGAGAGCAATGTCAGCCGGCCGTTCGAGCCGGGCGATCAGGAACTGGTGGAGGGGGCGCTCTCGGTCTATCTCGATGTCCTGACGCGCAAACAGGCGGAGCTTGCTCTGCGCCGCGCGCGCAAGATCGCCGAGGAGACGGTGCAGGCCACTGCGGAGTTCCTCGCTTCGGTCAGCGACGCACTGCGCTCGCCGCTCAATTCCATCATCGGCTGTTCGGAGAAGATGGCGAGCGGCTCGCGCTATCCGCTCAGCATCGAGCGGTGTGCCGAGTTCGCCGACCATATCCATGAATCGGGCAACCGCGTCGTCGGCCTCATCAACGGCATCCTGCAATATTCGAGCTTCGCGAAGGTGACGCTGTCGCTGGCACCGGACTGGCGCCCGCTGAGCGAAATCGTCGGCGCCGCCGTCAGCGCCGGTGCGGCGCTCGGCGAGAAGCGGCATGTGCAGGTGGAGAGCGAGATCGCCCCGGCACCGCTGGAACTGCATGTCGATCCGACCGGGTTCGGCCAGGTTCTGAGCACGCTGGTGGAGGCCGCGGTGCGCGCAAGCCCGGTCGCCGGCCGCGTCGCGGTTTCGGCGCTGCTGTGCCAGGACGGATCGCTGGAGATCGGCGTGCAGGGCGCCGGCATCGCCGGCGCGGCCGCTGCGTGGGAGGAGGAGACGGGGGAGGCGCCGGCGGGCATGGAGGATCTCAGCCTGCCGATTGTGCGTGCCCTGGTCGAAGGCCATGACGGCCAGATGACGCTGCACGCGGCGCCGGCGCAGGAGACGGTGGCGACGATCGCCCTGCCCGCGCACCGGGTCCGCATGGCAGCGGCGACCGGCCCCGCATTGGCGGGGCCGGCCCTCTCGCCGGCCTGAGCTTCCCGGTCGGCCGGTCAGAGAACGACCCCCGGCGGGGTCGCGGCCAGGGTGGCCAGGTTCTCGTCGATGGCCCGGAACAGGCCCCAGCTTTCCTGATAATTCAGCGGAAAGCCAGGGCAGCCGGCGTCCATGTCCTGCTGGCGGGCGTGGATGTAGCTGGTCCAGCGCCGCGTCGCCGGCCGGCGGTGATGGAAGTCGTGGCACGGTGCATCGCCCACCAGCACGAACAGGCGCACGAACAGTTGTATAGTGAGCATGTTCAGCCACCAGGCCGCCCAGCGTCCCGCCCCCGCCCAGGAGCGGACCCCCTGCACCGGCGGATGCAGGCCGGGAAACACGCCGGCGGTGGCGCGGCAGACGAATTCCTTGCCGCGGGCTGCGATCAGGACCGGCGGCGGAAAGCGATGCTCGCACAGGATGCGGAACACCGTCGCCATCTGCAACAGCACCGTCACCGGCAACACCCACAGAAGCAGGAACGCGGCCGGGAACCCGCCAAGCACGCTCACCGCCGCCGCCCCGGCCCAGACCGTGATGCCGAGGGAGTTGTGTGCACGGTCGGGCGAAGCGAGGCTGGCACGCACGCGCCGGTAGAGGAAGCGCGCATGGAAGCCCGGCGAGAACAGGTTGCGCAGCACCCGCCGCCACAATTCGCGCTTCACCAGCCCAGGACGCAGGTGACACATGGCGAAGACGAAGTCAGCGAATTCGTCTTCGTCGGTGAGCAACTTGCGGGGGCTGTGATGCAGCATGTGCTCGCGCTGATAGGTATCGAAATGCTTGAACACCAGCACGGCGGAAATCAGCCGGCCGACCTGGCGGTTGCGCACCCGGTCACGAAAGACGGTGCCGTGGGCGCAATGGTGAAAGACCACCACCTGGAACAGCCCAAGCCCGCAGGTCGTCATCAGCAGCCCGAGCGCCAGCACGGCGGCTCCGGCCGATGGCGGCAAATGCAGCGCGACCACGCCGGCGGCGATACCGCCGAGTGTCCAGGTCAGCGCCGCCAGCACGAAGGCGCGCGGGGAGCGTGCCGGCGCCGCCTCGCCAGGCGCAGGCCGTGCGGTCAGCCACGTCAGGAAAGGCTGAATCCATCGCGGCAATTGCCGGAACATCATGACGCGCGGGTCCGTCCGTATGGCCGTGCTTGACTCGGCGGCACTTGACTCGAATGATAAATCGATGCTGGATGACACATACGTCATCGACCGTTTCCTTTCTGCATGCGTCTGTCGCCGGCCCGGGGGGTTTCGTCCTTGCGGGGACGGTCAGGCGGCGTGCGTGCAGTGTGGAATCAAGCGGTCTTTTTGCGTATGAGAAAATGAGGCGATATCGGGCAACTTGCCGTTGAGCGATAGAACACGGCGAGGGGGGTGGTCACGCGCCCCGCCCGATCCCGCTCGCCGAAGATCAAGCGAGAATAACGTCTACAGATCGGCAAACTGTCAGTGAAAATTGGCGCGCAGCGACAATGAGGCGTCCGCCTGCCGCCTGCCGCGACGCAGCAACGCCCCCAGCACGGCGGCGGGCAACGCTGCTGGTGCGCCGGCGAGCCATTCGGCAGGGCCGACATGTTGCGCGAGCACAAGATAGAAGCCGAACACCTGCGCCCAAAGGATCAGCCCGAGCAGCACCTGCCGCACCCCCGTCGTTGCAATGATAATGCGGTCGGGACGGCACTCGTTCCGGGAGCCGGGATAAGTTCACGCGATTGTGCGATTTCACCCATGCCGGCCGATGGTGACCTACGAAGGATGGATCACCATCGGCCGACATGGAATCTCGTTTAGCGCGCCGCCGCCCGCCAGCCCGGCGCGCATGCCAAGCCATCGAAAGGCCGGAAGAGTCGGTCGTTCGGCGACGTGGTATCAGCCGGCCATGCTGCCGGCGCGGGTGACGATCACGTTCCAGGACAGCGGCTTGAGCCGCACCGAAATCCGCTCCCCGGCGACCGAAACGTCGGGGTTGTCGCGCGGTGCCACCGTGTGGGGCAGATCCTTCGTGTTCACGGCTCTCAGATTGGCGTGGTGCAGTTCCTGCGCCGACAGCAGGTGCCGCTGCGCACCGAGGCCACGCAGCGCGACCGAGAGGTCGAGCGGTTCCGTCGGATGGCGGTTGAGGGCGAACACGGCGGTCGTTCCGTCGGCTGGGTCATCGACGACGGCGGCGGCGAGATAGGGAATTTCCGGAAACGCCTTGGCGGTGTAGGCGGGCGAGGTGATACGCGCCTGCATCACCCGGCCGCGGCCGTGGCGCGCGGCGAGCGCGAAGGGATGGAAGATGGTCTGCCGCCACGCCGCGCCGCCCGGCTCGGTCATGATCGGTCCGATCACGTTGACGAGCTGGGCAAGGCAGGCCGCCCTGACGCGGTCGGCGTTGTTGATCAGCGTGATCAGCGCGCCGCCCACGATCAGGGCATCCTCGACGTTGTAAACTTCCTCGATCAGGCGCGGCGCGACCGGCCAGCCCGGCTTGCGCATGTGCTCGATGCGGTGGGTGCGGTACCAGACATTCCATTCGTCGAAGGACAGCATGATGCGCTTGGGAGAGCGCCGCTTCGCCGCGACGGCGTCGCAGATCGCGACAACCTCCTTGATGAAGGCGTCCATCAGCTCGATGACCCCGAAATACTCCGCGAGGTCGTCGGCATCGTTGCGGAAATAGGTATGCAGCGAAATGAAGTCCACTTCGTCGAAACAATGGTCGAGGACGGCATATTCCCATGCCCCGTAGCTCGCCATGTTGCGGTGGGAGGAACCGCAGGCGGCAAGCTGGATCGTGGGATCGGTCCAGCGCATCACCTTCGCCGTCTCCAGCGCCGCGCGGCCATATTCCTCGGCGGTCCTGTGGCAGATCTGCCAGGGACCGTCCATCTCGTTGCCGAGGCACCAGAACCTGACGCCGTGCGGCTCCGTGTAGCCGTGCGCGCGGCGGAGATCGGACAGTGTCGAACCACCGGCATGATTGCAGTATTCCAGGAACCGCCGCGCCGCGTCCGGGCCGCGGCTGCCGAGATTGACGCCGAGCATCGGCTCCACGCCGGCCTTGCGGCACCAAGCGATGAATTCGTTGGTGCCGAACTGGTTGGTCTCGGTGGAGGACCATGCGAGGTCGCGCCGCACCGGCCGCTTCTCGCGCGGGCCGACACCATCCTCCCAGTCATAGCCCGAGAGGAAATTGCCGCCGGGATAGCGGATGATGGTCGGGCCAAGCTCCCGGGTCAGCGCCATCACGTCGCCGCGCAGGCCCTGTTCATCGGCGGTCGGGTGGCCGGGTTCATAGATGCCGCCATAGACGCAGCGGCCCATGTGTTCGACAAAGGCGCCGAAAATGCGGCGGTCGAGCTCGGAGAGGACAAAATCCCGATCGACGACGATGCTGGCGTCTGGCATTGCGGAGCGGCTCCTTCATCCCTTGATGCCGGCCGAGAGCGCCACCGCCTCGGTGACACGGCGCTGGAAGATCAGATAGGCGAGGGCGACCGGCATCGCGGCCATCACCGCGCCGGCAATATTGCGTGCGTACTGCACGCCGAATGCATCATGGACCTGCACGATGCCGACGGTGACGGTCATCGCCCGGTCGGTGCTGGCGACCAGGAACGGCCAGAGGAAGGCATTCCACGCGCCGATGAAGGTGATGATGGCGAGCGCCGTGGTGACGCCCCAGTTCATCGGCAGGAAGATCTGCATGAACAGCCGGAATTCTCCCGCGCCATCGACCAGCGCGGCCTCGCGGAATTCCCGTGGGATGGCATCGAAGAACTGCTTGTACACGATCACCACCACCGGTACGATCAGCTGCGGCAGGACGATCCCGCCCCACGAATTGATCAGGCCGAAATCGTTCATCAGGATGAAATGGGTCACGATCAGTGCCTGCAACGGCACCATGAAGCTTGCCAGGATGAGGCCGAACAGCAGACGCCGCAGCGGGAAGCGCAGCTGCGAGATCGCGTAGCCGCAGGTCGCACTCATCGCCACCACCAGCACAGTGACGGCGGCGGCGGTCACAAGGGAATTGAGATACCAGCGGGCGATGGTGGTATGTGCGAGCACGTAGCCGTAGGCGCCGACTGTCGGGTGCAGCGGTAGCAGATGGAACCCCGGTGCCACCACCTCATCCTCCGGCTTGAGCGTGGTGACGATCGCCCAGTAGAGCGGGAACACCCACAGCGCCGCGGAGCCCAGGGCGAGCAGCGAGAGCAGCAGATCCGACGGACGATGCCACGGCCTCATCGTGACTCCCGCGTGCGCAGCACCTGGTATTGCAGCACCGAGAGAGCCGCGATCAGGGCGAACAGGAACAGCGCCACCGCGGCGGCATAGCCGCCGTGGTTGAGCACGAAGGCCTGGCGGTAGATGTACTGGACGACGACATAGGTGGAATTGAACGGCCCGCCCTGCGTCAACAGATAGACCTGATCGAAGATCTTCAGTTGCAGGATGAGCTGGATGGTCAGCACCAGCGCCGTCACCGGCCAGATCAGCGGCCAGGTGATATGGCGAAACTGCGCAAGCCGTCCGGCGCCGTCGAGGGCGGCGGCCTCGTAATAGTCGGCGGGGATGTTGCGCAGCCCGGCGGTGAACAGCAGCACGTTGAAGCCGTTGGTCCACCAGATGGTGACGAGGGCGACCATCGGCATCGCCCAGGCCGGACTCTTGAACACCGCAACCCCGCTGCCGCCGGAGACCAGTCGCAGCAGCGGCTGTGCGACGCCGAATTGCAGATCGACCAGCCATTGCCAGATCAGCGTCACCACCGTCACCGGCAGAATGTAGGGCAGAAAGAAGCAGGCCAGCACGAGGCTTTGGCGCCAGCCGCGCAGGCGCGAGACCATCAGGGCGATGCCGAGGGCGAGCAGCGTCGTCGGCACCACCGTCAGCGCCACGAAATAGGCGGTGTGATAGACGGAGGCCCGGAACAGCCCATCGCCGGCGAGGCGCACGTAATTGGCCGTGCCGACCCATTTTCCGGTGCCGATCAGCGGTGAAGCGGTGAAGCTGAGCTGCACCAGCTTGAGCGTCGGATAGACGAACAGCACGAGGTAGGCGATCACGAACGGGGCCACCAGTGCTGCCGCTTCGGTCGCCTGCCGCTGCGCCGCCTGCCGCCCTGCCGGGATGCGAACGGCGCGTCCGGCCGCGCGTGTCATGCTATTGCAGGTCCGCTTGCAACTCCTCGCGCAGTTGCCCGATCGCGTCCGCCGCCGGCAACTGGCCGTTGATCGCCGGCTGGATGAAGTTTGTGCATGCCTCATAGACCGGAGAGGCGACACCCGCGATCTTCGAGCGCGGATCGAACACCGCCGTCTGCGCCAGTGTCGAATAGGTCGCGTTGGGCTGCATATCCCGGAACGCCGCACTCTCCGTCACCGGACGGTACGCGGGGATATGGCCGGCGGCGGCCCACATGATGCTGTTGCGGTTCATCCAGGCAATCACCTTCATCACCGCCGCGACTTTTTCCGCCGGCACCGGATTGCCGCTGCGCGCCGGGATGGCGAAGCTGTGCGAATCGGCCCAGGTGGCGGGATGGGCGAACAGCGTCGGGATTTGCACGGCGCCCCATGCGAAGCCGAGCTTGTGCGATGCCGCGAGATCGACCATCGTCGGCACTTCCCATACGCCGTTGATGTGCATCGCCGCCTTGCCCGAGGTGAACAGCGCGATGGAGGCCGGGTAATCGGTGTTCTTCGGCGCCCAGCCCTGCTTCACCCAGTTGGCGATCGTCTCTGTCGCCCGCACGGCTTTCGTCGCGTTGTCGCCGGGCAGAACCTTGCCGTCCCGGATGAAGCTGCCGTCCATCTGCGCGAGCAGCGTGTAGAAGATGCGCCAGTTGGTGCCGCCGCTGTTGTCGCCGCTTGCGAACGACAGGCCGTACTCGGTGCCGCCGCCGGTCAGCTTCTTCAGCGCCGCGTCGAAGTTCGCGATGCCGTCGAGACCCTTCGGCAGACCCCGGTCGTCCAGCAATCCGGCCCTGGCGAGCAGATCCTTGTTGTAATAGAGAATGACGGAGTGGATATCGAGCGGCACGCCGTAGAGCCTGCCGTCGATATGCGCCGCATCCCAGTCCGTCCTGAAGTAGTCGTCGGCGCCGAGGCCGACAGCGGCGAGATCCCGGTCGGTGAATGGGCGCAGCGTGCCGGTGGAGACGCCGAGCGGCAGGCGGGAGATGTGGTAGGTCATCACGTCGGGCCCCTGCCCGACCGCGGCCGAGGTCTGAACTTTGGTATAGAACGGCGTGCCCCATTCCAGCGTGGTCGCGTCGATCTGGATATCGGGACTTTCGGCGTTGAACTTTGCGATCATCGCCTTCATGCGGACACCGTCGCCGCCGCTCAGGAAATCCCACCAGACGACATGGGTCTTGTCGGCCGCCCTCGCCGCTGGCGCGCCAAGGCCGGCGAGCGAGAGCAGAACGGCGGCGGCCAGGGCCGCCAGCGGACGCGATGCGGGCATGGACGTCTCTCCTCGGTTGCGGGAACGTCGCGCCCTGGCCGCCGGGCGGGGCCGCGGCGCGCATTCCGTCTTTGCTGGCCAATGGTATTATCATATACTCGGCTGCCTGTCGATCCCTTCGCATCGGCAGCCGGGGAGGGACGGGGCGGCGATGATGGAGCGCGAGCCGATCGCGGTCGGCACGATGAGCGCGCAGATCGAGCGCAGCCTCGGCATGCGCATCGTCGCCGGCGTGTTCCGCCCCGGCGATGCACTGCCGATCGAGAGTGAGCTGTGCGAGACCTACGGCGTCAGCCGCACCACGATCCGCGAGGCAATGAAGCGGCTGGCGGCGAAGCGGCTGGTCGAGGTGTCGCCGAAGGTCGGCACGCGGGTGCTGCCGTTCGCGGAATGGAACCTGCTCGACCGCGACGTGCTAGCGTGGCGGCTGCACGCCCAGTTCGACAGCAAGATCGTCGAGGATATCTTCGAGATGCGGCTGTGCTTCGAGCCGCGGGCGGCATTCCTGGCAGCGCGCGACGGCACCGCCCCCGACCACGCCATGATCGCCCGCCACGCCGCCGACCTCGCCGCCGCGTCTGCCGCCGACCTGCCGGCGGAGGCGGCAGCACAGGCGGCCCTGGAATTCCACCTCGCCGTCATCAACGCCTCGCGCAATGGGCTGTTCGTCACTATCGGCGCGGCGATCAAATCGGCATTGCGCGTCTCCTCCGAACTGCTGCAGCGCCAGGCGGCGGCGCCGCGGGAGGATGCGGCGCTGCATGCGGCGGTGGCGCGTGCCATTCTGGCGCGGCAGGCGGACGAGGCGGCGGCGGCGATGGCGGCGCTGCTGCGTGCCTCCCGCGCGCGGCTGCTGCCCTACGCCGTGCCGCCCGGGCCATGAACCGGCTGGCGGAAGCCCTGCGCCACGGCCGGTTCCTGCGCCGCCGCCGCGTCGTCGGCTGGTGCGGCGTGCTGCTCGCGCTTGAACTGTCGGCGCTGATCTTTCTCACGCTGTGGACGCACGGGGTCTTCCGCCCGGTGCCGCCGCTGACGACCGCGTTCAGCAGCTTCTATGCGGCGGGCATGCTGGCGGACGGGCCGACGCCGTGGCGGACCTATGACGGCGCGGCGCATTATGCGGCGCAAATGGCGGCAACGGCGCCGGGCGTGGAGCATTTCGTGTTTTACTATCCGCCGGTCTTCCTGCTGGTCTGTGCCGCACTTGCCCGTCTGCCCTACCTCCCCGCCTTCGCCGTGTTCGAGGCGGTGACGCTGCTGCTCTATCTTCTGGCGGCGCGGCCGGTCCTGGCGCTGCCGCGCTGGTCCGGGCTGCTGCCGCTGCTGGCGTTTCCGGCGGTTATCTGGACGGTCGGGCTGGGGCAGAACGCATTGCTGACCGCGGCGATTTTCGGCGCCGGATTGCTGCTGCTGGAGCGGCGGCCGACAATGGCCGGGGCGGTGCTCGGGCTGCTCTGCTACAAGCCGCATTTCGGCCTGCTGCTGCCGGTGGCCTTCCTGGCCGGCGGGTACGGGCGGGCGATGCTCGGCGCCGTGCTGAGCGTCACGGCCCTTGTGGTGCTCTCCGCCGCCGTGTTCGGCTGGAGCATCTGGCACGATTACCTGCTTGCCTTTGCGCAGGCCGGGCCGGTCTATACCGGCGGCCAGGTCAGTTTCGCCGCTTTCGTCACCCCGTTCGGCGCCGCTTTGTCGCTGGGCGCGTCGCCCTGGTCGGCGATGTGGGTGCAGGCGGCGGCACTGCTGTTCGCCGCCGGCTGCGTCGCCTGGGCCTGGCACGGCACGGCCCCATTCGGGGCCCGCGCTGCGGTGCTGCTTTCGGCCACGCTGCTCGCCGTGCCGCTGGCGCTGTTCTACGACACGATGCCGCTGGCGCTGGCGATCTTTTTTCTCGTGGGCGAAGGACGCCGGACGGGATTCCTGCCGTGGGAGCGGACGGCGCTCGCCGTCGCCTATGCCGTGCCGCTGCTGTCGCGCCATGCCGGGCTGGCGCTGCATCTGCCGCTCGGTCCGGCGGCGAGCCTGCTCGTCCTCGGCTTCGCGCTGTGGCGGGCGCGGCCGGCGATCAGACGATGTGAACCGTTGTCGGCAGCTGCTTCGGGTCTTCCCAGAACGCATCGCCGGCAAACCGGTTGAACAGGTCGGGCGGAAGCACGGTCGGGCGCGTGCGCGCCTGCACCGTCCGCCCGACCTCGTGCAGCCCCGGCGTGCCGAGCCGCAGGTCGAAATCCACCATGTCGTAGCACGGCTCGATGTGGTCGGGGTCGTGGGCGAACAGTTCCTCGCCGATGAAGTCGTAGATCGCGGCGAGCGTGCCGCGCGGATTGGCGGTGAGCTGCTCGTAGCGCACCAGCAGCAGCCGGTCGGCGTGCGGGCCAAAGACCGCCTCCCGCAGGGCGTTCCAGGCGAAGCCGACCATGCCGTCAGGCTTGCTCAACCCGTCGGCCCGCGAATAGACGGTGCCCCCCGGCTCGAAGCCGAAAATGCCGGAGAGTTCGAAGGCGTTGCGTTTCACCAGAGCCTCGATGCTGTCGACCACCCAGGCCGGGTTGCGCACGCAGCAGATGACCCGCGCATCCGGGAACAGCGCGGTCAGCGCCGGCAGCTTCGTCGTCCATTGCCGGTTGGTGTCGAACACCACATCGGCGCCGGTCTCGGCGTAATAGGCGTCGAAGCAGGCGCGCAGCAGCCGACGGCGCTGCGCATCATCGATGAACACCGCCCCCTCGTTACGCTGGCTCGTGGCACCCAGCATGGCGTTGAAGATGGTGCCGACCGGGCTGGTCATGCCGGCGGAGATGCGCGGATTCTGCCGCAGCAGCGCCGCCAGGAGGGTGGAGCCGGCGCGCGGCAGGCCGGAGATGAAGTGGAACCGGGGCGACATGATTTCCATGTCCGCCGCATATCATGCCGGCGCCCGCCGTGCATCAGGGGAGCGTGTCTATTCCGGAACCGGCACGTCGAACCCGTTCAGCGTGACCGAGACGGCACAATAGAGGCCGACCAGATAGATCAGCTCCGCCGTCGCATCCTCCCCGAACGCGGCGACGGCCTGCCGCCAGGTCAGTTCCGGCAGCACATGGCCATCGACCAGGGCCGAGGCGACGTCATAGGCGATCGTTTCCTCCCGGCCGAGATCGGCCGGCCGCTGGCCGGCGACGATGGTGGCGATGGTTTCGTCGGGCAGGCCGCGCATTTCCGCCACCAGGACATGCGCATAGATTTCGTAGGCGGAGCGGAACTTCGCCCCGGTGACGAGGATCGCCACCTCCCGCACCGGCCGCGGCAGTTTCGGCGAGGACGACAGCGCCTTGACCAGTTCCCACACCGGCCCGCCGAATTGCGGCCAGCGCAGCCAAGGGTTCCACGGGCCGATCAGCGCACCGTCGGCGGCGATCGCGGTGAAGCCGCGGAAGTTCTTCTCGATACCGCCGCGCATGTCGTCGTAGAGCGGGCGTTGCGCTGCGGTCAGCGCAGCAGGCGGGATCAGGGGCAGGCGCATCGGACCTCCTTGTCACTCGATCGTCTCATGGCCCGGCCAGCACGTCGCGATAGGCGACGATGGCCGCCTCCCACCCGCGCAGCAGTGCATCGGCCGTCAGTTCGTGGCCGATCGAGGCTTCCGCGATGGGAGGCAGGGACGTGAGCAGCGGCGGAAGATTTAGCAGATTGAGGTCATGGCCGACATTAACAACGAGGCCCAGTTGCGCCGCCGCCCGCGCCGTAGCGGCACAGGCGTCGTGCAGCGACTGCGGCTGGCCTTCCCGGAAGGCGGTGGCGTAGCCGCCGGTGTAGATTTCCACGCCGTCGGCGCCGGTCTCGCGCACCGGCGCGACCGCCCGCGGATCGGGGTCGATGAACAGGATGACGCGGCTGCGATGCGCGTGCAGGCGGTCCACCACCGCGCGCATCGCCGCGATCTCCGTCTCCGCCAGCCGCCAGCCTTCCTCCGAGGTCAGCACGCCCGGTGGATCGGGCACCAGCGTCACCTGCTCCGGCGCGACCCCGGCCACCAGATCGAGGAACCCGGGCGTGGGATAGCCTTCGATGTTGAACTCGAACCCGGGCCGCCAGGGCGCGATCAATGCCGCCAGCGCGGGAACATCGGCGCGGCGGATATGCCGCTCGTCCGGGCGCGGATGCACCGTGATACCATGCGCACCGGCGTGATGCACGAGGCGCGCGAAATGCAGCAGGTCCGGCACGCCGGTACGGCGCGCATTGCGCAGCAGCGCGATCTTGTTCAGGTTGACGGACAGCCGCGCCATCGCTCCTCACTCCCGCCGGAAGGTCAGCACCAGCACGTCGCGCCACGCCGGGCGGGCGGGATCGAGCGGGCGGATCGGCGTCACGCCATGCCATACGCGCGCGTCATCGACCATGGCCGAATCGAGCGGCGCCGTCAGCACGAAACTGCCGAGGCGCGTACCGGCGGCATCGGCGATCGCGGTCTCCCCCTCGGCCACGTTCTCCCGCCGCACCAGCAGCACCAGCACCCAATCCACGCCGTCGCGGTGCATGCCCTCGGGCGTCGGGCGCCCTTCCGTATCCGGGCGCGCCTCGATGCGGAACTGGTGCATCTCGACATGCCAGGCGGCGGGGCGCGTGGCCGGGGCGGTCAGCGCGGTGAACAGCGTGTTGCAGGTGCCGATGATCGCCTGCGTTGTCGGATGGGCGCCGATCGTCTCCGCCACCGGGTCGAACCAGCGCGCGATGCCGCCGTTCAGGGGGTTGTAGTCGCGGCTCTGGTAATGCGGCTGGTGCGGCTTGCGGCGGATCGTGCCCGCCTTCGGCGCAACCGCGAAGGTGGCGAAGCGGCGGCGGCGATAGCGTCCGCCATCCGCCATGTAGCGATCGAGGCCGAGATCGTCCCAGCTCGCGGCGAACCCCTCCCAGTCAAGCAGGCCGGCCGGCAGCAGGGCGGCGCGCATGGCGGGGGCGCGGACGAAGGCGTAGCCGGCCGCTTCCAGCGATGCCGCGGCTTCGGTCAGCTTGCTCGGGTGCGGCGCCACTTCTCTCTCCCTTCGCGGTGGCGGACAGGGTAACGGGGGAACGTGCGATGAGGGAGCGAGGCACCGCCATGGCAGCCCCGATCGGAGTAACGATGGGCGATCCGGCCGGTATCGGGCCAGAGATCGTGGCGCGGCTGTTTGCCGCCGGTCCGCCGGTGGCGGCGCTCGCGATCGGCGATGCCGCGGTGCTGCGGCGCGCCGTGGGCGTGATCGGCGCCGACCTCGCGGTGCGGGAGGTGGATCGTGCCGCCGAAGCGGGTTGCACCGCCGGCGCCGTCGATGTGCTGCCGGCCGGGGTGCTGCCTTCCCTGCCCGCGTTCGGCCGCGTCGATGCCGCCGCCGGGGCGGCCGGTTTTGCCGCCGTGGAGCACGGCATCGCCGCCGCGGCGGCCGGAGAGATCGCCGCCCTGGTGACCGCTCCGATCAGCAAGGCGGCGTGGGCCGCCGCCGGCATCCTCTTTCCCGGCCATACCGAACTGCTCGCCGCCCGCGCCGGGGTGGCCGAGTACGCGATGATGCTGGCGAACGACGAACTGCGCGTGGTGCTGGTCAGCATACACCTCCCGCTCGCCGAGGCGGTGCGGCGGGTGACGCCGGCGGCGGAGGCTCGGGCGATCCGGCTGGCGGCGGCGGCGATGCGCCGCTTCGGCGTCACCGCCCCGCGTGTCGCGGTTGCCGGCCTCAATCCCCATGCCGGGGAGGATGGACTGTTCGGCACCGAGGAGCGGGAGGTGATCGCGCCGGCGGTCGCGGCGGCGCGGAAGGCCGGTATCGACGCCAGCGGCCCGTGGCCGGGCGACACCGTGTTCGCCCGCGCCAGGCGAGGTGAATTCGATGTCGTGGTGGCGCAGTATCACGATCAGGGGCTGATTCCGGTGAAGTATCACGGGCTCGATCAGGGCGTGAACGTGACGCTCGGCCTGCCCTTCGTGCGCACCAGCCCCGACCATGGCACCGCGTTCGACATCGCCGGCACCGGCCGCGCCAGTGCGGCGAGCCTCGGCGCCGCCGTGCGGATGGCGGCGCGGATGGCGGCGCCCCCCTGAAGCGTGCCGGTCAGGCCGTTCCGGCAGGCGCCAGCAGCGACTTCGCGATCATGCAATGCATGCCCTTGTGCTGGTTGACCAGTTGCGTGACGTGCAGGTCGCCGGCGATGCTGACCAGGGCATAGGCCTGTTCGCGCGACAGGCCGGTGCGCGCGGCGATTTCGGCGATCATGCGGCGCAATGCCTGCTCGGCGGCACGGTCCAGGTCGGGGTCGAAGCCGTGCGTGATGAGGTGCGTCGCGGTTTCGGCGAACGGTGCCTCCAGCCGCAGATCACGGCGCAGCACGAAGCGGAACGTGCCGCTGAGCGCGGTTTCGATCGCGGTCAGGTTCACTTCCCCGTCGCCCTGCGCGCCGTGCCCGTCACCGCAGGAAAACAGCGCGCCCGGCGCGAACACCGGCAGGAACAGTGTCGCCCCGGCGCCGAGATGGCGGTTGTCGATGTTGCCGCCGAAGGCGCGCGGAATGACCGAAGTCAGGCGGCGCCATTCGCGCGGCGGTGCCGTACCCATCACGCCGAAGAACGGCGCCAGCGGAATCTCCGGCCCCCACGGCAGGCGGGCGATGCCGCGCGCCGGATCGAGGGCGATGGTCATGGCATGCGCCGTCGGGAAATCGTCCGGCAGGGTGCCGAGCAGCGGCAGGTTCTTGTTGAAGCCCCAGTCCTGGCGTGGCGAAACCTGCTCGATCCGTATTTCCAGCACGTCGCCCGGCATGGCGCCCGCGAGCGCGATCGGGCCGGTCAGGATATGCGGGCCGATGGTCGGCGGGCCGAGGGCGGCATGGATCGCCGGCAGTTCCGGCGGCACATGGAAACCGGCGGGCGGCAGATCCTCCGCCGCACCGCTGACGGTCTCGATCGTCACGCGATCGCCGTCCGCGATGGTCAGCACCGGCGGCAGCGCCGCATCGAAATACCCCCAATGGCAGGTGTCCGGCGAGGCACGCAGGTGATGATGCGCCGACATGCCCGACCCTCCGATGCTGCATTGCGGCGAGCCTAGGGTGCCGGCGCCGGCCCGTGCAAGGGCCGCCGTTGCATGCTATGATTTTGGTATGCCCATACCCTCGCTCCGCACGCAGGATTTCCACGCCTGGGCGGAACAGCAGGCGGCGCTGCTGCGGGCCGGCGATCTCGCCCACGCCGACATTGCCGGCATCGCGGAAGAGATCGAGAGCATGGGCCGCAGCGAAAAGCGGGAACTGGTGAACCGGCTGGCGGTGCTGCTGCTGCATCTTCTGAAACGGCAGGCGCAGCCGATGCTGCGCGGCCATTCCTGGCGGCTTTCGGTGAAGGAGCAGCGGTTGCGCCTCGCCGCCCATCTTGCCGACAACCCCAGCCTGAAACCGCTGCTGCCAGCCGCGATCGCCGAGGCGCATCGCCTGGCACTGGTGGCCGCCGAGCGCGAGACGGGATTGCCGGAAACGGCCTTCCCGACTGTCTGCCCCTGGTCGGCCGAGCAGATGATGGACGAGGCGTTCTGGCCGGCGCCGGATTGAATGCCGGCAACTTCAGCCCCGCCGTTCACCCGGGCCGCGCCGCCGCGAACAGGGCCACGTCCAGCAGGAAACTGCCGTCCCCGTCGATCGCGTAATGCCGCCGCACGTCATCGGCGACCGCCGCCTGGACGGCGCGGATCGCGGCGATCAGTTCGGGCGGCGTGCGCATGCGCGCCACCCAGTCGGCGAAAACGAGCCGGGTGCGGAAGGCGGCGACACTGCCGGTCAGCAGGCCGGCGCGCGCCAGCGCCGCCTCCCACTCCGCGCGGCTGCGGTCTCGGACATGTGAGGTGTCGCGCAGCAGTTCGATGGTTTGCAGGAACGTATCGAGGGCTGCCGGACCGGGTGAGACGGCATCGACGAAGCCGGCCTGGCCCCCCGGCCGCAGCACCCGCGCCGCCTCCCGCAGCCCGGCCCCGAAATCGCGCCAGTGATGGGCGGAAAAGCGACTGAGCACCAGATCGAAGGAGGCATCGGGGAACGGCAGGCGTTCGGCCGGCGCCTCGACGGTGCGCAGATTGGCCAGCCCCCGCGACGCCGCCGCCTCGGCCACCACCGCCAGCATGCGCGGGGAAAGATCGCAGGCCACTACCTCGGCGACATGCGGCGCGACGGCATAGGCGACATGGCCGCCGCCGCAGCCGAGATCGAGCACCCGCGCCCCGGCGTGGCCATGCGTCAGTGCTGCCAGGGCGGCGAGGTCGGCGCCCTGGGCGTGGACTGCGCTGTTCAGATAGGCGCGGGCCTGGGCGCCGAACTGCGCTTCGGCCAGGGATTCCTGCGTGCGTATCGTCATTGCTCCCTCGGTTCCGGTGACCGGGAAAGTTTGCCGCCGCCGTGGATCACAGTACAAGGCCGGATTTTATCCTGGTATGACTGGCACCATGACGACGTCGGAGGCCACGGCGCGCCGGCAGATCCTGGGGGCCTTCCTGCGTGCGCAGCGGGAGGGGCTGCGGCCCACGGCGCTCGGCTTGCCGGTGGGCGCACGGCGCCGCACGCCGGGCCTGCGGCGGGAGGAAGTGGCGCAGCTTGCCGGCCTCAGCACCACCTGGTACGCGTGGCTGGAACAGGGCCGCGACATCGCTGTCTCGCCGCAGGCGCTGGCGCGGCTGGCGGCGGCGCTGAACCTCGATCGTGCCGGCCGCAGCTATCTGTTCGCGCTTGCCGCCCGCCGCGACCCGCTGCCGGAGCCGGAGGGCACGGCCGAACCGCCCGCGACCCTTGCCGCCTGCGTCCATGCCTGCACCGCGCCGGCCTATGTTCTCGACCGGCTGTGGAACGTGCCGCTCTGCAACGCGGCGGCGGCGCGGCTGTTCGCAGGCTGGCTCGACCAGCCGGGGCCGCACAATCTTCTGCGCTTCGTCTTTCTCGCCCCTGCCGCGCGGACGCTGCTGCCGGACTGGGAGGGGCGCGCGCGGCGCGTGCTGGCCGAATTCCGCGCCGACTGCGCCGCCCACCTGGAGGACCCGCCGGTGCGGGCGCTGCTGGCCGAACTCCGTGAATCTTCGCCGCCCTTCGTCGCGCTGTGGCGCCAGCAGGACGTGACCGCGCGGGACGGCGGCGGACGAAGCTTCCGCCATCCCGCGCTGGGGCCGATCGCCTTGCAGCAAAACACCTTCCTGGTGGCCGGCCGGACCGACCTCAAGCTGGTGATGTTAACGCCGGGACCGTAAGTCCCGGCCGGCGTCAGGTCTTGGCCTTGTCGATCTCGGCGAACACCTCGCGGGCGATGCGGAACGCCTCGAAGCCGGCGGGGATGCCGCAATAGCCGCAGACCTGGAGGAACACCTCCTTGATCTCCTCGCGCGAAACCCCGTTGGTCAGCGCGCCCTTCACATGCAGCCGCAGTTCATGCCCCTTGCCCATCGCCGCCAGCATGGCGAGGTTGAGCATGCTGCGTGTCTGGCGCGTGAGGCCGGGACGTGTCCAGATCATGCCCCAGGCCTGTTCGGTGGTCGCCTTCTGGAACGCGGCATAGAAATCGTCCGCCGCCGCGAGCGACTGATCGACGTACTCGGCGCCGAGCACCTCGCGCCGCACGGCGAGGCCGCGCTCGAACAGGTCGCCCTTGTATTCGGGACGGTCGGGGGTCTTGGCCATGCAGGGTCCTCCTGTTGCGTCGTCCGGGCAACCTAGGCGACCGATGCCACCGGCACCAGCCGCAGCAGCGTCTCCAGGCAGTCGGCCTCGGCCGCCGGCTTGTCGGGGCGCAGGCGGGCGATGCGCGGAAAGCGCAGCGCGATGCCGGATTTGTGGCGCGACGACACCTGCACGGCATCGAACGCCACTTCCAGCACCAGTGCCTTCGCCACCTCCCGCACCGGACCGAAGCGCGCGATGGTGTGGTTGCGCACCCACCGATCGAGCCAGGCCAGTTCGGCATCGGTGAAGCCTGAATACGCCTTGCCCACCGGCACCAGCTCCGCATCGCGCCAGACGCCGAACGTGTAGTCGGAATAGAAGCTGCTGCGCCGGCCGTGGCCGCGCTGCGCATACATCAGCACGGCATCGACGGTCAGCGGCGCGCGCTTCCATTTCCACCACAGCCCGCGCGGCCGGCCGGGCAGGTAGGGCGCATCGCCGCGCTTGAGCATCAGCCCCTCGATCGCCGCCGCCCGCGCCCCCGCCCGCAACGATGCCAGGTCATCGAGCGTACCGAAGTCGATCAGTGAGGAGAGATCCATCCGCGCCGGTCGCGTCCGCGCGAACCACGCCTCCAGCCGCGCGCGGCGGGCATCGAACGGCAGGGCGCGGACATCCTCCACCCCGTCGAACAGGATGTCGTACAGCCGCACCGCGGCCGGGAATTCGCGCAGCAGCCGCGCGCCGACCGTCCTGCGGTTGAGCCGCTGTTGCAGGTCGGCGAACGGGGCGACCTCGCCGGCGCGCATCACCAGCAACTCGCCGTCCAGCACGGCGCGGAAATCCATCGCCGCGACGATCTCGGGAAAGGCCGCGGAAATGTCGTCGGCCCCCCGCGAATAGAGCCGCCGGCCGCCGACGGTCGCGACCAGTTGGACGCGGATGCCGTCCCATTTCCACTCGGCGCGCAGCGCCGCCGGATCGAGGGCCGCGAAATCCTCCGCCTCCAGCGGATGGGCCAGCATCGGCGGGCGGAACACCGGCGCGTCGGCCGCATCAGGCCGCGGGCCGCGCCCCTCGATCCAGGCGAACAGCGGCGCGTAGGGCGGCGTCAGCGCGTGCCAGACTTCCTCGATCTCATCGGCGCCGATCCGCCCTTCGGTCAGGTCCGCCAGCGCCACCTTGGCCAGCCGCGCCGACACGCCGACGCGCAGCCCGCCGGTGATCAGCTTGAGCAGCGCGAGCCGCGCCGGTGCCTCCGACGCATCGAGCCAGCCGGCGACGATCGCCGGCAGCGCCGCGCGCGGCGTGTCGCGCAGCACCGCGACGACCTCCGACAGGCGCGGCGGTGCGGCGCCGCCCGCTGTCCCCGGCCACATCAGCGCCACCGTCTCGGCTAGGTCGCCGACATAGTCGTAGGACCACGCGAACAGCACCGGATCGGTGCGCGTGGCGGCCAGTTCGCGGATCAGCGCCGGCCGCGCGGCGGCGAAACGCAGCGCGCCGGTCACGGCGGCAAGGCCGAAGCCGCGGTCGGGGTCCGGCGCGGTCGCGAAATAGCGGCGCAGCAGCACGATCTTGGCGTTGCGGCCGGGCGTGAAGGCCAGCCGCTCCAGCAGCGCCGCGAAGGCGATCATGGCGCCGCCTCGTCCTCCTCCCCGTAGCCGAGCAGGCGCAGCGCGTGGCCTTCGATGCCGCGCGTTCCCGCCGCGTGGATCAGCGCCTCCTCCCGCCCATGCGTCACCCACACCTCCGGCGCGCCCACGTCGTCCAGCGTCGCGTTCAGCTCGTCCCAGTCGGCATGGTCGGAGATCACCAGCGGCAGCTCGACGCCGCCCTGGCGCGCCCGGCCGCGCACCCGCATCCACCCGGACGCGGCCGCCACCACCGGGTCCGGCAGCCGCCGCGCCCAGCGATCGGCGGCGGCGGAGGGCGGGGCGAGCACGATCGCGCCGGCGAGATCGGATTTCGCCGCCCCGGTCGCCGGCCGCAGCGCGCCGAGCGGAACGCCGAGCCGTTCATAGGCGGCGCACAGCGCGACATGCGCACCATGCAGCCAGATCGGCCGGTCCCAGCCCGCCGCGCGCAGGAGGGCGATCAGGCGCTGGCATTTGCCGAGCGAATAGCAGCCGACGAGATGCGTCCGTTCCGGAAACAGCGCCACGCTCGCCAGCAGCCGCGCGATCTCCCCGGCCGGCGGCGGATGGCGGAACACCGGCAGGGCGAACGTCGCCTCGGTCACGAACACGTCGCAGCGCACCGGCATGAACGCATCGCAGGTGGGATCGGCGATGCGCTTGTAATCCCCGCTCACCACCGCGCGGCTGCCACGGTAGTCCATCACCACCTGCGTCGAGCCGAGCACGTGGCCGGCGGGGATCAGGGAAAGATCGACCTCGCCCAGCCGCAGCAATTCGCCCGGGATGAGCGCCTGCTGCGTTTGCCCCGCCCCGTCGCCGAGACGTGTGCGCATCAGCGCGAGCGTGGCGGGGCTGGCGAGCACCGCCTGGTGGCCGGGCCTCGCATGATCGGAATGCGCGTGGGTGATGACGGCGCGATCGACCGCCCGCAGCGGGTCGATGAAGAACCCACCCGGCGCGCAGAAGAGACCCTGCGGCGTGACCCTGAGCCAGGTGCGCGGATGCGGCGGCATGGCGGCGCGGGCAGCGCGATCAGTCGAGCCACTTCGCGATCAGGGCCGCCAGCGCCCCGGTCTCGCGCTGGATGTGGATGAACTGGTCCACCCATTGCTGCAACGCCACGTCCCGCGGCAGCAGGAACGCCTTCTCGCTGAAGTCGAACGGCTGGTCGGGGTGCAGCGCGCACAGGGCCGGATGCAGCCGGTGCTGCAACCGCGCCTCGGTCGCGTCGGTGATCATCAGATCGGCGCGACCGGCCAGCAGTTCGTCGAAGATGCGCGTGTTGTCGGGGAACACCACGATCGCGGCGGCGTGCAGCCGGGCGCGGTCGAACGCCTCGTTGGTGCCGCCGGGATTGACGATGACGCGCACGCCGGGCCGGTCGATGTCCGCAAGGGTCGCGAATTTCGCGGCCTGTGCGCACGGTGCGATCGGTGTCTTGCCGTCGCGCAGGATCGGCGCCGAGAAGAACGCCTGCGTCTGTCGGGTCAGCGTGACGGAAACGCCGCCCGCCCCGATATCGAACCGCCCGGCCAGCAGGTCGGGCAGCAGCGCGCGCCAGCTCGTCTGCACCGGCTCCAGCGTGACACCGAGCGCCGCCGCCATCGCCTGCGCCATGTCCACGTCCAGCCCCTGCCACTGTCCGGTCGCGGCGTCGTGCAGGGCGAACGGGGCATAGTCGCCCGGCATGCCGACGCGCAGCCGCCCGTCGGCCAGGATCGTGTCGAGCCGCGACGGCACCGGTTGCGCCGCGGCCGGGGCGGCCGCCAGCAGCAGGCCGAGCAGCGCCAGGACGCGGCACCTGCCGCTGCCCCGTCTTCGTGCCATGCCGATCCTCCGTCCGTCACTCGCCCGGTCGCAGCCTGGACGCGGGACGGGGGGAAGGCAACGGTTCTGGCGCGGCGCCGGAGAATGTTGCACACATGGCCCGGCGAGCGTCCCGTAACGAGGGCTGGCCGACATGGACCTCAACCTGATCTACGACAGCAGCGTCGCGTCAGCCCCGGCCGGCTTCCAGACTGCGCTGACCGCGGCAGCGGATTACCTGGACCGGATCATCCTCAATCCGATCACGGTCAATATCGCGGTCGGCTGGGGCGAGTATGACGGCATGCCGTTGCAGAGCCAGACGGAGAGCCTGGGCGGCATCGCCCCGGTCTATTCGCTCGGCTACCAGCAGGTGCGCGAGGGGCTTTCCACCGTTGCCGGCCAGGCGCCGGCGGCGACCGCCTATGCCAACCTGCCGCCGGCCGATCCGAGCGGCGGCGCCGGCTTCCTGGTGTCGAGCGCGTTGCAGAAGGCGTGGGGGATGCTGCCGGCGAACGGCAGCGCGATCGACGGCTATGTCGGCTTCGGCAGCGCAACCGGCTACAACTTCACCACCACCGGCGACATGAGCGCCGGCGGCATCTACTTCATGGGCGTGGCGGAGCATGAGCTGACACATGCGCTTGGCCGCTTCTCGGACCTGGGCGGCGGCTATCTCAGCACGCTCGATCTGTTCCGCTACAGCGCGCCGGGCGTTCTGCAAGGCGATGCGACCGACCCGTTCGCGCCGGCCTATTTCTCGATCGACGGCGGTCGGACGCCGCTCGCGGCCTATGCCACCAGCGGCGACAATTCGGACTGGGCCACCTCCGTCAGCAACGACGCCTTCGATGCCATGTCGCCGTGGGGCACGGTGAATGCGATGTCGCCCACTGATCTGGCGGAGATGGCGGCGATCGGGTTCGAGGTCGGCTGCTTCGCCGCCGGCACCCGCCTGCGCACGCCGCGCGGGGAGATCCGGGTGGAGGCGCTGCGGGCCGGGCGGGACAGTGTGCTGACCGCCGCGGGCCGGGTTGCCGCGATCCGCTGGATCGGGGCGCGGACCATCAGCGTGGCGCGGCATCCGTCGCCTGAGCGGGTGATGCCGGTGCGCGTGGCCCGCGGCGCGCTGGGGCCGGGGCAGCCGGTGCGCGACCTCGTGCTCTCGCCCGATCATGCGGTGTTCCTCGACGGCGTGCTGATCCCGGTGCGGCTGCTGGTGAACGGACGCAGCATCGCCCGCGTCCCGGTGGCCCGGGTGCGCTACCTGCATGTCGAATTGTCGTGCCATGACGTGATCCTGGCGGAGGGGCTGCCGGTCGAAACCTATCTCGACACCGGCAACCGTGCCGCCGTCACCGGCGCGGGGCATGGCCGGCGCGGCGGGGAGGCGGTGGCCCGCCGACTGTGGGCGCGGCGCGGCTGCGCGCCGCTGGTGGAAAGCGGGCCGGGCCTGATCGCGGCGCGGCGGCGGGTGCTGACCCGCGCTGTGAGCCTGGGCCACCTTCTGACCGAGGATGCGGCGCTGGAAGTGTTGGCCGACACGGAACCGGTACCGGCACGCGAACGGGGCGGGCGGTGGGAGGCGACGCTGCCGCCCGGGGTGCGGCGGCTGCGGCTGCGCTCGCGCTGGTATGTCCCGGCAGAGGTGATTCCGGAGGCGACCGACCCCCGCCGGCTCGGCGTGGCGGTGGCGCGGCTGTGGATCGACGGGCGCGATGCGGCGCTGGACGGCCCGGTGCTGCGCGAGGGCTGGCACGCCCCCGAGCGGCACTGGCGCTGGACCGCCGGCGACGCGGTGATCGACGTCGGCGGGGCGCGCCATCTTGCGTTCCGGACGGCGATCACCGGACGCTACTGGGCAGAGGCCGGCGCCGGCTGACGCGGGTCAGGTGGCCTCGCCCTCCAGCTTCTTCTGGAGCATGTCGAGCCGTTCCAGCCCGCCCGGCGTACGCGGGTCGATATCCAGCGCCTTCTGCCAGGCATCGAGCGCGCCCTGCCAGTTGCCCTGGTGTTCGGCGATGTGCGAAAGGCCTTCGAGGGCGGAGAAATTGCGGGGATCGTGCTGCAGCGCCTGCTCGATGTCGCGGATCGCCCCGTCATAGTCGCCGGCGGCGGCGCGGGCGACGGCACGGTGATTGTAGCCCTCGGAGAAATCAGGCTGCAGGTCGAGGGCGGCGTCGAAATCGGCGATCGCCTCGCCCGGCGCGTCGTTGCCGAGGTCGCGGTCGCCGCGGCCCATCAGCAGGCCGACCGCGGGCGTTGCCTGATCGAGCCAGAGGGCGCGGATGCGTCCCTCGATCATCGCTGCCGCCTGTTCGTCGGGGGCGGCACGCAGGGCCTTGAACAACCGGTCAAGCTGCGCCTCGCGCGCCTGCGCCGGCGTCTCGGCAGCCGAAGCGTCGGCGAGCAGCAAGGCGCCGGAGAGGACGAACGGCAGGACGATCGCCGCACGGATCATCTGCTATCATCGCGCCAGGGACCGCGGAGTTGCAAGCGTGCGCGCCCGGTGGACACGAAAGTGACCAGAAATATTCCTAATATGGAACTATACCGCCACAATTGTACTCCCGTGCCCATCGGCCGGGAAGGAACGGCGGGCCGCAGACGCGGGGTGTGAAGCGGCGGCGGGGGGCGGGTGCGGCGGGAAAGGGGCACCCGGCCGGGCGTGGCGGCGGGGATGGGGCGGGAGGATCGCCGCCCGCCGCCTGCGGTCGCGCCGCCTCCGTCTCCGGCGCCATCTCCGGCAGCGTCTCCGGTACGGGCGACGGGGGGGTGGGGCGGCGGGGCAGCGTCAGCACCGCCGGCAGGGGGATGTCCAGCATCCGGCGCAGGGGCCGCAGAATCCGCCCCGCCTGCGGCGCCACCGCCAGATAGGCCGCCAGTTCCAGCCGCTGCACCAGATACTGCAACTGCGCCCGTCCCCCCCTCTCCTCCGGCACCAGCCGCATCAGCCAGCCCCGGCCGTGCGGCAGCCCGTCACACGGCCGCGCCGCCGCCGCCTGCGCCGCACCCGGCGGGCGCGGGGCTCGCGGCCTCGGCGGCGCCGGAAGCCTGCCAACAGCGACACGGGCGGCAAGGGCGGCGAAGCGCTGCCCGATGCGCAGCATCCGGACGAAGATCAGCCGGTGCAGCGGCCCCGCCAGACGCCGCCCGGCAGGGCTTGCGGCAATCGCCCGGCACAGGACGGTGATGACGCTGGCAAAATAGGCGTCACCCGTGGGTGGGGACCGCGGGTTCATGAACAAAAATAGAACAGAAACGGATCAGAAAATCAACAACGACGTTGCCGGCCCGGCCCGGCCCTGCCCGCGGCGCGCGGCGGCGGCGGGCGCGGACGGTTCGGGCGCGCAACCGCCGTGTCTTGATCAGGCGCAAGGCGCATCCCTACGCTATCAGGTCTCTGGCGGCCGGCCCCACAGCAAGCGAGCGGATCATGACCGATGCCCCCCACCCTGCCCTGGCAGACGCCGACCGGTCGGCCGAACTCGACCGGATGAACGCCTGGTGGCGGGCGGCGAACTATCTTTCGGTCGGGCAGGTGTATCTGCTCGACAATCCGCTGCTGCGCGAGACGCTGTCAGCGGCGCACATCAAGCCGCGGCTGCTCGGCCATTTCGGGACCGTGCCCGGCCTCAATTTCATCTATGTCCATCTCAACAGGCTGATCCGCCACCATGACCTGAATATGATCTTCGTCTGCGGTCCCGGGCATGGGGCGCCCGGTGTCATTGCCAACACCTGGCTGGAGGGTACCTATTCCGAGACCTATCCGGCGGTGAGCCGGGACGGGGAGGGGATGCGGGCGCTGTTCCGCCAGTTCTCCTTCCCCGGCGGCATTCCGAGCCATGCCGCGCCGGAGACGCCGGGGTCGATCCATGAGGGCGGGGAGCTCGGCTACTCGCTCAGCCATGCCTTCGGCGCCGCGTTCGACAACCCCGACCTGATCGTCGCCTGCGTCGTCGGCGACGGCGAGGCAGAGACCGGACCGCTGGCGACGTCCTGGCACAGCAACAAGTTCCTCGACCCGCGCCATGACGGCACGGTGCTGCCGATCCTGCATCTCAACGGCTACAAGATCGCCAACCCCACCGTTCTCGCGCGCATCCCCGAGCCGGAACTGCGCAAGCTGTTCGAAGGCTATGGCTATGCCCCGCACATCGTCGCCGGCGACGATCCGGCGCAGATGCACCGCGAGATGGCGCGGACGATGGATCGCATCCTCCACGAGATCCGCGCCATCCGTGCGGCCCCGCCGCAGGACGGGCATCCGCGCTGGCCGATGCTGATCCTGCGCACGCCGAAGGGCTGGACCGGGCCGAAGACCGTCGATGGCAAGAAGACCGAGGGATTCTGGCGCGCCCACCAGGTGCCGATCCCCGACATGAGCACGACCGCCCATATCCGCCTGCTCGAATCGTGGATGCAGAGCTACCGTCCGGACGAGCTTTTTGACGACGCCGGCCGGCCGCACGCCGACATCGTCGCCCTGGCGCCGCACGGCGAACGGCGCATGAGCGCCAATCCGCACGCCAATGGCGGCATCCTGCGCCGCGATCTGCGGCTGCCGGACTGCACGCGCTATGCCGTGGCAGTGCCGGAACCGGGGGCGGTCGAGCATGAATCGACGCGGGTGATGGGCGACTATCTGCGCGACGTGATCCGCGCCAATGCCGATGCCCGCAATTTCCGCCTGTTCGGCCCGGACGAAACCGCCTCCAACCGTCTGCAGGCGGTGTTCGAGGCGACCGAACGAGTGTGGGAGGCGGCAATCCTGCCGGAGGACGAGCATCTCGCACGGTCGGGCCGGGTGATGGAAATCCTCAGCGAGCACACCTGCCAGGGGTGGCTGGAAGGCTATCTGCTGACCGGCCGGCACGGGCTGTTCAGCTGCTACGAGGCGTTCATCCACATCGTCGACTCGATGGTCAACCAGCATGCCAAATGGCTCAAGACAAGCCGGAAGCTGGCTTGGCGCCGGCCGATCGCCTCGCTCAACTACCTGCTCACCTCGCATGTCTGGCGGCAGGACCACAACGGCTTCAGCCACCAGGATCCCGGCTTCATCGACTACGTGGTGAACAAGAAGGCGGACACGGTGCGCGTCTATCTGCCGCCCGACGCCAACACGCTGCTGTGCGTGACCGAGCACTGCCTCAAGAGCTATGACCGCATCAACGTGATCGTCGCCGGCAAGCAGATGGAGCCGCAATGGCTCGATATGGATGCGGCGATCAGCCACACCGAGGCCGGCATCGGCATCTGGCCGTGGGCGAGCAACGACGAAGGCGGGGAGCCGGATGTCGTCATGGCCTGCGCCGGCGACGTGCCGACGCTGGAAACGCTCGCCGCCGTCTCGCTGCTGCGCCGGCATCTGCCGGACCTGCGGGTGCGGGTCGTCAACGTGATCGATCTGATGACGCTGGTACCCGACTACGCCCACCCGCACGGGCTATCCGACCATGATTTCGATGCGCTGTTCACGCGCGACAAGCATGTCGTGTTCGCCTATCACGGCTATCCGACGCTGATCCACCGCCTGACCTACCGGCGCACCAATCACGCCAATTTCCATGTCCGCGGCTATCAGGAGGAGGGGACGACGACGACGCCGTTCGACATGGTGGTGCTGAATGGCCTCGACCGGTTCCATCTGGTTGCCGACGTGATCGACCGGCTGCCACATCTCGGGCCGCGCGCCGCCTATGCCAAGCAGGAAATCCGTGACAAGCTGATCGCGCACCGCCGCTATATCGCCGCCCACGGCACCGACCTGCCGGAGGTGCGCGATTGGCGCTGGCCGAGCGAGGCAGCGGAGCCGCCCGCCCCGGCATGACAGCACCGGCATGACAGCACCGCTGCTTCCCGCCTGCCGCAGCGATCGTGCGGGCGCGCGTGCAGCGCGCCCGCGACCTACTCGCGCTAGAGGCCGCCCATCCCGGTCATCTGGCGGCCCACCGAGCTGCGGCTGCGGGCCGGCTGGCCACCGAAATTGCTCTCGTCGCACTTGCAATAGGGGGGTGCCACCGGCGCACTGACGCCGACCGGCAGCCCGAACAGGTAAAACAGCGGCTTGTTGTTCAACGTCGTCGGCCGCTGCTGAAGCGAGGGGAAATCGCGCGGCTGCGGGGCCGTCATCGGCAGTTGCGGCGCCACCGGCGCCGGCGCGGCGCCGCTGGGCGGGGCCGTGCTTTGCGCTGCCGCGCTGCCGGTGATGAGAAGCATGGCGAAACCGGCCAGTCGCGCCATCCCAGGCTTGCCGATGCGACGCATGGTATGCTCCCTCCACAGGCCGTTACGCGGAAGATCGTGCGCAGTTCCCGCAAATGAAAGGGGGAGGCAGCCGGGGCGCAATCACACTGGCCTCACTCGCCATGCTTTTTTTGCGGCTGCGAGGCGCCGCCGGCGCTGCTAGGGTGGCGCCCATGTGCAACCTCTACAGCATGACACGGGCGCGTGACGCGATCCGGAAGCTGTTCGGGGCGAAGCGCGACCGGACCGGCAATGAACCGCCGCGTCCCGCCATCTTCCCCGATCAGCTCGCACCGGTGGTGCGGCGCGATCACGACGGCGTGCGTGTGATCGAGCCGATGCGATGGGGCTTCCCGCCGCCGCCGAACCTCGGCAGCCGCCCGGTGACGAACATCCGCAACACCGCCAGCCCCTACTGGCGCGGCTGGCTGAAGCCGGCGTTCCGCTGTCTGGTGCCGGCCACGTCGTTCTGTGAATACGACGAACGGCATGCCAGGCGCCCGACCTGGTTCGCGCTCGGCCCCGACCGCCCGCCCTTCGCCTTCGCCGGACTGTGGCGGCCGTGGACCGGCGTGCGCAAGGGCGAGAGCGGAGAGCACAGGCTGTTCGCCTTTCTTACCACCGAGGCCAATGACATCGTGCGCCCGGTGCATGCCAGGGCGATGCCGGTGATTCTGACCGAGGAGGCGTGGGACACTTGGCTCGCGGCCGAAACTCCCGCTGCGCTCGGCCTGCAGCGTCCGTTTGCGGCCGAGCGGATGATCGTGGTTGCAACGGGTGCGCGCCAGGATCCGGGCAGCGCATCCGCCGGCACAATCTCCGATTGAGGGCGCCCGATCGGGCGGCGACTGACGGAGCGGGGGCCGTGCCCGCCGCGTGCGGGCGCCGGCGCATCCCGCTTGCCGGTGGGCTTGCCGGCCTACCAGGCGATTTCGAAGACGCAGGCCGGTGCACCGGCGGCCTGGCAGGCGATTTCGCGTGCGAGGGCCGCCGGATCGACCAGGGAGCGGAACAGGGTCTCGAAGGTCGCCGCATAGAAGGTGCAGACGGGCGTTGCGGAGCGTTCGCCGCGGCAGAGCGGGCATCCGGCAAGGCGGAAGTGCAGCGGGCGCGCGTGCGTTGCGCTGAATCGGCCGCTGCCGCAGAACGTCCAGGCGTGCCGCGCGATGGCGCGTGCCAGCAGTCGCGCGGCGATATGCCGCGGCAGCAGGCGCATAGGCGTCTGAACGATGGGGGGAATGCGGCTGGCGAGGAGATAGCGTCCGGTGCGCCAACCGGCTTCCCGCGCGATCCGCGTGGCCTCCTCTGCCGGCAGCGTATCGCGCAGCGCCTGGAACAGCGCCGTCACCTCCGCTTCGTTCACCATGCCGGCGGGCGGCGCGGCGAGGTAGGCGGCGAGCCCGGCACGTTCGAACACGACCGGGCCGTGCGCCGGCCCGAGCGCGGCGGCGAGCTGGAGAACCGCATTCGGTCCGATGCGGGCGCCTTCGCTCATGGCGTGGAGGAGGCTGCCGGCTCCGTCACCGGCTCCGGCAAGCCGCTGCCGCCGCCGGTGGTGGCGAGGCGGCCGCGCCTGGTGCGGTCATGCGCCGTTTGCCATTCGATCGCCGGCGAACCGGGCGACGCCCGGCGCGTGCGGTCAAATCCGAAATCCACCCGGGAGCGGGATTGCGGACCCCAGTAGTTGACCCGGCCAAGATCGTAGAATTTACGTTCGAATCCCAACTTGAGGAAGGCCTTGAGGCAACCGAGCAGATAGCGCCGGCGCGTGCCCGACCCCGACCAGGGATAGGAAAACAGCGCCTTGTGCATGTAGAATCGACGATAGTTGTGCATGACGCGATCCAGCAGCTCGGCGCGCTCCATCGCGTCGGGCTTCATGATCGGCGTCACGAAATTGTATTTCTCGTAGTCGAACACCTCGACCTTGTCGCCCAGCTCGCGGAACAGATCGGAGAACGGCCACGGCGTGTACATCGACCAGTTCGCGAGGTCCGGCGCCCAGTCGCGCGCCATGCGATACGTCTCCTCCAGCGTTGCGCGCGTCTCGTTCTCCAACCCGACGATGAACTGCGCTTCCACCACGATCCCGGCCTGACGCAGCAGCGCGATCGCCTTCCTGTTCTGGGCGACGGTGGTCTCCTTGTTGAAGCGGTCGAGCTGCATCTGCGCGGCCGCCTCGGTGCCGAGCGAGACGTGGATCAGCCCGGCCCTGCGATACATCGGCAGCAGCGCTTCGTCGCGCAGGATATCGGTGACGCGCGTGTTGATGCCCCACAGGATGCCGAGGTCGCGCCGGATCAGCTCCTCGCAGAAGGCGACGAACTTCCTGCGGTTGATGGTCGGTTCCTCGTCGGCGAGGATGAAGAAGCCGACACCGTGATCGCGCATCAGCGCTGCAATCTCATCGACCACCTTCACCGGATCGCGGTAACGGTAGTCGCGCCAGAACTTCCACTGCGAGCAGAACGAGCAGGTGAACGGACAGCCGCGGGCCATGCTGGGAATGGCAACGCGCTTGTTGAGCGGTATGTATTTGTATTTGTTCCAGTCAAGAATCGCCCAGTCGGGCGTGAGGCCGTCGAGATCGCGGATGGTGGGCGCCGCCGGCGTCGCGACCACGTCGGGGCCGTCGCGGAAGGCAATGCCGCGGAGCGCGCGCCGGCAGGCCGGCCAGTTCCCGCCGTCGATCGCCCGCACCAGATCGACCAGCACGGCCTCACCCTCGCCGCGCACGATGGCGTCGATCCACGGCGCCTCCGTCAGCACCTGGCCATACATGAAAGTCGCGTGAACGCCGCCCAGGATGGTGACGGCCGCGGGATGCAGCTCCTTGGCGATCTGCAGCAGCCGTTCCGCCTTGTAGATCGAAGGCGTGATGGCGGTTGCGCCGACGATATCGGGCCTTTCTTCCGCGAGGATGCGCCGGACCTCGGTCTCGGAAAGATCGTTGGTCATCGTGTCGATGAAGCGGAGATCCTGATAGCCGGCGGCTCTCAGGGCACCGGCCAGATAGGCGGCCCAGGCGGGCGGCCAGTTGCCGGCGATCTCGGCGCCGCCGGAGTGATAGTTGGGATGAAGCAGCAATATGCGCATGACGTGGCCTCCCGGCTCCGTCAGGAAAACTAGACGTACGAAAAAGTTTACAGATTGATCCAGGTCAACTGGCGCGCCCGGGCGGGCCGCCGGTCGGGGGGGTCACTCGTGCTGCGGCGCCGATGCGTCGGGGCAAAGGCGTCGGCGGATCAGCGCGTCGGCCGACAGCGTTCCGGCCCCCTGGGCCATCAGCAGCAGCAGCAGCCCCGCCCACTGGATATGCGTGGGCCATGCGGCGGGATAGACGAAAATCTCGATCACCAGCGTCATGCCGAACAGCGCGAGAGCGGCGAGGCGTGTGGCGAGGCCGAGCAGGAGCAGCGGCGGCGCGGTCACTTCCAGCGCCACCGCAAGTGTGGCGGCGGCGTCGGAGGACAGCAGCGGCACCTGATAGGTATTGGCGAACAGATAGAGTGTGGTGTCCCAGTTGCTCAGATGCGTTTGCGCCGAACTCCAGAATACCTGCGCCAGGGCGATGCGCGCGACGAGTGCCACCAGCGCGTAGGGAATCGCGCCGAACCATCGCGGCGGCAGGGCGAGGAGCGGAGCGATCCAGGGTCGGTCGGCGATCAGGGCGGGCGGCTTCGTCGGCATCGCGGTCAGTCTCCGTCATCCGGTCCGGGCGCGTCGGGCACCAGGCAGGCATGGAACAGGCCGTGGCCGATGAAGTCGGCGAGCAGCGACGCCGCCGTGGCCGCCGGCACCTGGCCGAGCGCCGCGTCGAGCGGCACTCCCTGGCAGAGCGCATGCAGGAAATCGAAGGCAGGAGGCGAGAGCGCCAGCAGCTCCGCTTCACCGTCGCGCCGCAGCACCGCCAGCCACTCGCCCGGTCCGCCGGGATCGATCGCGGCAAGTCGGCTGTTGCGCAGCGCTTCCGGCTCGCTCAGCACCGCCTGCCAGATGGCGCGCGCCGGATGGGCGAGCGCCAGCAGTGACAGCGACGGATGGGCGGCGAAGCGCACGCCTGCCCGGTGCGCCTGCGGCACCGCGTGCAATCCGGCGGCGGTCAGTGCCGGCACCGCTTCGGCGTGCAGGGCACGGTTCAGCGCCCATTCCAGCCGTGCCACATCGGGCAGATAGGCAAGATCCCGCGCGGCGGAATCGGCGGCAAGGAAATCGGCAAACTGTGCGCCGTAGCGGTTGAGATCGGCATCGGCCGGCGCGGCGGCGGTGATGAACCGCGTCGCGGCGGCCTCGAAGAACGCGCTGCCGACCAGTCGCGCGACGGCAGGAAAGCCGAGACGCAGCGCCGCGGTCAGGGTGCCGAACACGTTGTTGCGATAGACGGCAAGGCGCGCCGCGGCGGGCAGCGCACCGCCGATCACCGAGGTCGGTGGATCACCGCCATCGCACAGGGCGGCACAAAAGCCGCGCTGGAGTTCAAGCAGCGACGGCATCGCCGGTATGTCCGCGGCAGCAGGCCAGACGGCGGTCCGCCTGCGCCGCCTCCTCCAACAGGACGGCGAGCGGAGGCAGCGCGGCATCGCGTTCGATCAGGGTCGGGCGCGGGCCGATGAGGCGCAGCGCCATCTCGAACAGCGCCCATACCGTCGGCGCGACCGCCCGGTCATGCGTGTCGAGCAGCAGCGGCGTGCCGTTGCCCGCCGGGCTGTGGCCGGCGAGATGGTATTCCCCGATCGCCTCCGCCGGCAGCGCGCGCAGGTAGCGTTCCGCGTTCCAGCCGTGATTGGTGGTGCTGACCACGATGTTGTTGACATCGCAGATCAGGCCGCAGCCGGTGCGCGCGGCGAGCGCCGTCAGGAACTCCGGCTCCGGGATCGTCGAATGGCGGAATTGCAGATAGGTGGCGGGGTTCTCGATCAGGATGCGAAGCCCGAGCGCCGACTGAACGGCATCGACGTTGCGGCAGACGACGGCGAGGCTTTCCTCGGTCAGCGGCAGCGGCAGCAGGTCGGCGAGGAAGCGATGATCGACCGCGCTCCAGGCGAGATGTTCGGAGCACAGGGACGGTCTGATCCGCCGCGCCAGGGCGGCGATGCGGGCGAGATGATGCGGGTTGACGCCCGCCGCGCTGCCGAGCGACAGGCCGACGCCGTGCAGCGATAGCGGGCAAACCTCGCGCACCTCGTCAAGCACGCGCAGTGCCGCCCCGCCAAGATAGTTTTCGCTGTGCACCTCGACCCAACCGATCCCCGGCGGGCTGCCGAGAAACGCCGCATGATGCGGCGCGCGCAGCCCGATCCCTGCAACGGCAGGGATCGGGTCGGCGCCGGCATGCGCAAGGCCTGCCACGGCGCGCCTGCGGCTCAGGCCGGCTTGAGCGTGCCGCCGGCGATCTTCTCGCAATCGCCCGCGGGCAACAGCACGAACGACGCCGGATCGCGCGCCGAGGTCGCCTGACCGGCGCAGGAATGCACGCCAACGGCGCAATCGTTCTTGCCGGCGGCATTGATGCCGTAGCAGGCGACGAGATGCTGCAGCATGGCGCGATCCTTGTTCGCCTTCTGCACCTGCATCATCTGGTCCTTGGACATCATCTGCTGTGCCGTTGCCACGGACGGCGCAAGCGTCGCCGCCCCGGCGGCGCCAATCACGGCAGCGAACACGGAGGAGGCAATCAGTCGGCGATCCATCTGTCTCATTCTCCCTGTGCAAAGCGGCCCGCTCGCGGTCCGCATCCCCGGATACGTGGGCAGGGAGAAAAAGGTTACGCGGTGCCGGGCCGCCGTGCCGGACGTTCGACCAGCGTCCGGCCGACCGCGGCGGCGAGCACGCTGAGCAGGGCGACCGATCCGAGTTGCCAGATCAGCACCATGATCGCCGCGTCCTCGCGATGATAGAGGCGCAGCGCCGCGGCGCCGAGGGCCGCGGCGGCCAGCCCGCCGCACAGGCAGGCATTGGTGGCACGCACGCCGGCGCTGCGGCGCAGCAGCACCACCAGCGCCGCCGCCGGCACGAAACCGCCGAGCGCGATCGCGGGCAGGCACATGAAATCGGTGGTGAGAGCGAAGCCGCCCGCGCCGGCGGTGGAGAGCACGAGCAGGCACTGCCGCCCGAGCGTGCCGAGCCAGAGCGCGAGCGGCGCCAGCGGCAACCACAGCTTCCAGTCGGGCTGGTCGGGCAGCGCGGCGCAGAAGGCAGCATAGGCCGCGGCGACGGCGGTGAGCATCGCCGCCGCACCGGCGATCCAGAAGCCGGACTCGCCAAGGCGGGCGGCGAGGTCGGGCCGCAGCCCGAATGCAAAGGCGACCGCCGCTGCAGCCGGCAGCGAAACCGCCAGCCAGTATCCGAGGCGGACCGCGGGCGGGGGAAGGCGCCGCACCGGCACGAGGGCGCCGGCAAGCTCGGCGATCAGGCGTTCCGTCTGCCCTTCAGGGTGCATCATGGTGGTCCGGTCCTTTCACCGCACCGCCGGCCATTTCCGGGCCCAGCATCATCCGGCGCAACGCCCGCAACCCGCGATGGGTCGCGACCTTGAGGGCCGCGACAGTCATGCCGCTGGTCGCCGACGCCTCCTCCAGCGACAGTTCGGCGAGCTTGGTCAGCTCGATCGCCCGGCGCTGTCCGGACGGCAGGCGAGCGATCGCCGCCCGCAGGGAAGCGGCCTCCAGCCCGGCGTCCGGAGTCGTATTCGTCATCAGTGCGCCGGTGGTTTCAGGGATGGTGTCGATTGGGGTCTCGCGGGCGCCGGCGCGGCGGTACCGGCGCATCGCATCGCCGCCGCGGAAGCGCATGATGCCGAGCAGGAACGGCACGAACGGCCGGGCGGGATCATAAAGTCGGCGCGCCGCATGGAGCGCGAGCAGGGTTTCCTGCACCGCATCCTCGATCGCCGCGCCATCCGCCTGCGGCCAGCGCGCGCGGGCGGCGCGGCGCAGGATCGGCAGCACGGCGGTCAGCAACTGCCCGTAGCGCAGCCGGTCGCCCTGCTGCGCCGCCACCATCCACTCACGCAAGCGGGGGTCTTCGGCCGTCATGGCTCCGGTTTCCGGTCGCTGCCTTATAGCTTCGGCTCCGGCCGGTGCGAAGATGCGGGAGGTCTCATACCAGCCGCCCTTTGAGTTGACCCATCTGCGATGGGTCAACGGCGGCCGGTATGATTCATATTTCGCGCGCCGCCGCCCACCAACCCGGCGCGCATACCAAGCGCCGTAAAGGCCGGAAGAATCGGCCTTTAGGGCGCCTGGTATCAGTTCTGGACGGTCAGCGTGATCGTGCTTGTGAGGGTGACGTCCGACAGGACGAGCGTCGGTACCGTCGGCTTCCATGGGAAGCTCGCCGTCACCGTCACGGTGCCGCCGACCTGGTAGCTCGGGCTGAAGGTGACGTTCACCGTGCAGGTGCCGCAACTGCCGAGCAGCGGCTGCACTGCATCGCTGAACTGGGCGGTGATGGTGTTCGTGGTCGCCGTGCTGCTGTTGACGATGGCATAGCGTGCCGCAACGGCGACGCCGCGGTCGAGCGCATGCTGATCGCCCATCATGCGTCCGACATCCATGAGGCCGACCAGCAGCATCAGCACCAGCGGCAGCACCACGCCGAATTCCAGCGCCACGCTGCCGTGCCGGTCGCGAATGAGAGGCGGCATGGTCATTGCAGCCGCGCCGTCGCACTGCTGGAGATGGTGTACGGCGAGGCGACGCCGGGCAGCGGCATCGGCAGCGTGAACACGGCACTGACCGAGACGGTGACGAACTCCGTCAGGACATCGCCCGAGGAGCAGGTGGTGCTGCAACTGACCGCGCTCGCGCTGCCGCGGTCCCAGCTGGACGAACTGGGCAGACAGTAGCAGGCGGTGCTGGCGGTGACGGTAGGGGCGGGCAGGGCGGTGCCGTAGGCGGCGGTGGCGGCGCTTTCCATGCCGCTCGCGCTCGGGCCGGTGCCGAAGGCATAGAGCAGCGCGGCCTGCTCGGCCCGCGACGCGGCGGCCCAGCCGGCCAGAATCAGGCCGAAATCCGCGGCGCCGCCGAGCATCGGCACCAGCAGCAGTCCGCCGACCAGTGCCGTCTCCATCGCCGCGACGCCGCGCCGGTCGCGCAGCAGGGAGGAACCGCGGATCATTGCATCAGCACCACCTTGCTGCTGCCGCTGTTCGACGAGCCGGCCGAGGCGGCCGAGATGCCGGCGGAGCCGGCGACTTCGATCGTGTCGGCGATCACGCTCATGCTGTCGCCGGGAGCGGCATCCAGATGGGCATTGTTGCTCAGGTTGAGCGCACCGCAGGGCATGTAGATCGAGCCGGACACGTTCAGTGTCGATCCGCCGGCGAAGGGATCGTAGATCGTGCTGGCCGGGTTCCCTCCTGAGCCGCAGGTCTGCCAGACGAGCATCCCCGCGGTGGGGCCGCTGGTCGGCGCCGACATCTGCGTCGGGGTGTTGGAGTAGTTGGTCCAGTTGAACGACCCCGGCGATGAGCCGGTGAGCACGAACGTCACGCCGCTGGCCTGGGTGATCGTGGCATTGTTGAAGACCAGACTGCCGTTGACCACGTAGTAGATCCCCGGTGAGAACACATCCGTGCTGCCGTTGCCGCCGATCGTGGTGTTGCCGCAAAAGACGGTGCCGCCGGAGAATTGATAGGGGGTGCTTTTCCAGGCGGTGAAACTGGTCCCCGACGGATAGCTGCAACTTCCCGGTGAGGGCGCTGTCTTGCCCGAATAGGGATCGGATTGGGGCGCTGCGTTGCTGGTCGGATTGCTTGGGGAAAGAGTGTTGCTGCCGCTGTTCGACTGATTGACCGATCCGACGGCACCGATGCTGGGGCCGCTGATGGTTCCGCTGTTGAGGTAGATGGCGCCGCCCGAACTCTGACCGGAGACGCTGGCCGTCGAATTGGAGAAGATTCCGCATCCGCTGGTGACGATGCTGCCCATGTTGTTGACCCAGATCGCGTTGGACGCGGACGGGCTGAGCGCCAGCACGCAGGGGCCGCTCGGCTTGGTGCCGGCGGTTGCGGTCGCCTTCAGGGTCGGGGCGGCGAGGCTAAGGGCGGCGGCGAGGAAGCCGTCGGCGGTGGCGCTCAGAGTGACCGTGACCGTCGAGCCACTGGTGCTGACTGTGACCGGGGTCATGAGTTTGCCGATCACGGCACTGCTGCTTGCGTCCTTCGCCGCCTGCAAGGCGGCGTCCTGCAGGTCGGACGTGCTCGGGCTGTTCGGCAGCAGCAGGGCAGCGCCATAGGCGGCGGCGTCTGCGGCGACCTGAAGGCGCTGCTGCTCCACGTAATAGAATCCGGCATCGACGGCGAGTGCGGCGGCACCGAACACCGCCGGCAGGGCGAGTGCGATCAGCGGCGCGATCGCCCCGCGCCGGTCGCGCCGCAGCCGCCGCGCCCGCGCCGCGAGCGTTGCACGAAAGATATGTAAATGATGCCGGATAGTATTCATCACCCGTGTCTGGTTTGGTGCTGTTCCAGTCCGTTGCAGCGGCAGCAGCCCACCGGCAGCCGTATAGATACTATCGAAACGGTTTGCAAGTCCCCTGATCCTGCGACATGGCTGATGATGTCTGCGGAATTGTGGTGCTGTCGCGGCAGCGGAGGGAATGGAACGGCGGACACCAGCCTCCCGCGGACCGGCGGGACGATCGTTATGAAAAATTATTAATCTCGTACAAGTCGTATCGTATGCGAACAGTCACAATAAAATCTGCAGCGGCGGGTAGATTTTAGGCAGTCCTTAATTCAACTCCTCTTGCAAAGTGTCTGGGTTGCGGCTTATCTTGCGTCCGGCTGCGGAAGGTTCTTCGATCGCAAGGGAAGCCTCGATCCGGGCAAACCGACGGCAGCATAGGCGGGCCGGGCCACGCGGCGCGTGCCAAAAAAACAGGAGAGGGTTGAACGATGTTGACACTCATCAAGCAGCATGTTTTGGCCGTAATCAAGGATCGCAAGGGCGTCACCGCCCTCGAATACGGTGTTCTGGCGGCCGGAATCATCGCCGTGATCGCGGCGATCATCTTCACTATCGGCACCAATCTGTCCACAATCTTCACGGATGTGGACTCGAAACTCTGATTTTCGACGGCCGCGAACGTGGGCGGGCAGCGGGCCTTTCCGGGGTAAGGAGGGTACCCGCTGCCTGCGCCGCGCGACGCCGCCGGTGCCTGCCGTGCCTGCAACGCCGTCCGGTATTTGCGCCATGTGGGCTGCATTCTCAACGCTGCCGCTGGTCTTCCTCGCCCTTGCCGCGTGGCGGGATCTGGCCGCCCGCGTGATCCCGGACGCGCTGCCGGCGGTGCTGGCGCTGACCGCGCTGGTGCTGCGCGCCCGCGACGGGATGGACGCCGTGCTCGTCTCGCTTGTTATTGGGACAATCCTGTTCCTTGTCCTTGCTGTTCTGCACGGCCGCGGTTGGCTCGGCGGTGGGGACGTGAAGCTTGCCGCCGGGGTCGCGCTCGGTCTGGCGCCGGGATCGATCGCCGGGTTCCTGATGGCGACCGGTCTCGCCGGTCTGTTCCTCGCACTGCTGCATCTGCTGTTGCGCCGTCTGCCGCGCCCGTGCGCCGTAGCCGGGAAGCTGCCGCTGCTGCGCCGCATCTGGCGGGCGGAACGCTGGCGCATCGCGCGGCACGGGTCGCTGCCCTACGGCGTCGCCATCGCCTGCGGCGGCGCCTTTGCGATCCTGCTTGGGCCGGGGGGCTGAGCCATGTCACTGCGCATCGTCGTCGCCGCGCTGATCCTGACCACGGCCATGACGCTCGGCATGATGGCCTGGCGGCTGACGCAGCCGGCGCATCCGGTGGTGGCCGCGGGCCCCGCCGCGCCGCCGCCGCCGCTCATGCTCAAATACCTCGTCGCGGCCCATGCGCTGCCCGCCGGAACGCTTACCCGTGATGAGGATTATGCCGTAAAATCGGTGGTTTCTGCCGCGTTGCCGGCCGGCGCCATCGTCGATTCGCCGGAGGCGCGGGGCACTCTGCGCGGCGCCCTGATCCGCCGCTACCTCGATGCCGGAGCGACGATCACGGCGGAGGACATCCTCCGTCCCCGCGACCGCGGCTTCCTCGCCGCCGTGCTGGCGCCGGGGACGCGGGCGATCGCGATCGGCGTCGATGCCGTCTCCGGCGTTGCCGGCCTGATCTGGCCGGGCGACCGTGTCGATGTCATCCTGACGCAGGAGATGCCGGGCGCCAACACATCCCCCGGCCATCGCGTGCTGGCGGAAACCGTGCTGCGCGACGCCCGCGTGATCGCCGTGGACCAGGAGATCGTGCAGGGCGCCCCCGCCACCGCCGGGGTTGCCGGCAAGCTCGCGCGCACGGTGACGTTGCAGGTGTCGGCACCGGATGCCGAGCGGCTGGTGGTGGCCCAGCATCTCGGCCGCCTGTCGCTCGCCATGCGGGCCGCGGCCGACGCGGCGCAGGCGGCAAATTATGCCGAGGGCGGCGTCTATGGCGGCGACGTGTCGCCGGGGCTGGCCGGAGCGGGGCCTGCGGCGACGGCGCGGGTGCAGGTGATCCAGGGCAACGCGCGCAGCGAGGTGACGTTTCGATGATCCGCCGGCCGATGATCCGGCGCGCGGCCTGGCTGGCGCTGGTCCTGTCTGCCCTCGCCGAGCCGGCGTCGGCCCAGGTGCCGCCGGTGGCGCTGCCGCCGCCGGCGGACATGATGCCGCCCGGCGCGATCCCGCCCGCCATGATGCCGTCGCAGGGGACCGTTCCGGCTGCGCCGCAGGGTGGGCCGCCGGGAGCTGCACCGGGAGCGGCGCCGGCCGCTGCGGCGACCCAGCCGGTCACGCTGCCCGCCGGTACCGGGTTGCTGCTGCGCCTGCCGCTGCCGGCCGGGACGGTGATGTCGGCCGATCCGGAGGTGGCGCGGGTGCAGCCGGCTTCACCCACCAGCCTGTTCCTGATGGGTGCCGCCCCCGGGCGCACCACTGTCGTCGCCACCACCGACAGCGGCGCGCCGATCGTGCAGTATGACGTGACGGTGACCCAGGGCGCCAACGGGCCGAAGCCGATCGCACTGCCGGGGGGCGGGCCGGCGGGGCCGCCGCCCGGCCCGGTGATGGTGAGCGCCGCGACCGCGGCCGCCATCCGCAGCGCGATCGCGCAGTCGATTCCCGGTGCCGGCAACGTGCAGGTGCGCCCGGCGGGAACCGACGTGGTGCTGAGCGGCATCGTCGCCACCGCGGCGGCCAGCCTCCAGGCCGAGGCGATCGCCCGTGCCTTCATCGGCGGGCGGGCCAACGTACTCGACAATCTCGACGTGCTCGGCAGCGTGCAGGTGAACGTGCGCGTGCGCATCGCCGAGATCGACCGTCAGATCACGCGCCAGCTCGGCTTCAACTGGCAGGCCCTCGGCACCGGTGCGCCATTCAAGTTCGGGCTGATGACCGGGGCCGCAACCGGCGGGTTGATCAGCGCGCTCAATCCGCTCGGCGCCTATGGGCTGAACGGCACGCCGGCCAACCAGATCGGTGGCGCCTACCAGTCCGGCAGCATGGACATGAACGGCATCATCGATGCCCTGGCCTCCGACCAGCTCATCACCATCCTGGCGGAGCCGAATCTGACCGCGCAATCGGGCGAGACGGCGAGTTTCCTCGCCGGCGGCGAATTCCCGATCCCGGTCGCCGGCTATGCCGCCGGGCCGGGCCTCGCGCCCGAGATCACGGTGCAGTTCCAGCCCTACGGTGTCAGCCTCAACGTGGTACCGACGGTGCTGGCGCCGAACCGGCTCAATCTCCGCATCCGGCCCGAAGTCAGCCAGCTTTCCAGCGCCGGCGCAGTCACCATGCCGATCGGCTCCGGCTCGCTCACCATCCCGGCACTGACGGTGCAGCGGGCGGAGACGACGATCGAGCTCGGCAGCGGGCAGAGCTTCGCGATCGCCGGGCTGCTCAAGCGTACCAGCACCGACATCATCAACGCCTTCCCGTATCTGGGCGAATTGCCGGTGCTCGGGGCGCTGTTCCGTTCGACGCAATTCCAGCGCGGCGATACCGAGCTGGTCATCATCGTCACACCCTACATCGTCCGGCCGACCGCAAGCCCGGCGCAGTTGCGCTCACCGACCGACCATTTCGTGCCGGCGACCGACCTCGACCGCATCCTGTTCGGCCGGCAGACGGCCAGCAGCACGGGCAGCGACGACATGGCCGCAGCCCTGCCGGCCGGCGCCGGATTCATGCTGAAATGAGGAAGAAGATGCGCCGTTGCGGCCTCCTGCTGGTGCTGCTGCCGCTGCTCGGCGGGTGCGGCTTCGATTCGTTCTCGCAGGATCCGATCGACAAGCCGGGCACCTGGGCGCCGGAGGGGGTAAACGAGTCCAATCTGCGCGCGATGGTGGCGAACCCGCAGGATCTGCTGGCCGGGGCGGGGACGGCCAACAGCGCCGGGGCAGAGGCGGCACCGCCGGTCGGGCTGCTGCTGTCCGGCAAGCGTACCCCGCTGATGAGCGAAAGCTCGCTGAACTTCGGCGCCGCGCCGGCGGCCCCGTCGCAACAGGGAGGTGGCACGGGTGCAGGTGCTCAGCAGTGACGCGACGGCGGCGGCGGCGCCCGCCAGCGAAGCCACCGCCGGACAGTCCGGGCGCATCGTCGCCTTCGTCGCTGACGACGACAGCGCCAATGCGCTGCGACTCGGCCTGTTCAGCGCGGTGCCGGACCTCGACATCCGCCGCGGCACCGTGCGCCATGCCAGCCGCTTTTTCGAGAAGGAGAGCGGGGCGCAGGCGGCGATCGTCGATGTCTCGGGCATCGCCGAAGCGGCAGCGGCGCTGGAGGCGCTGGCCAGCGTGTGTCCGCCCGACATCAAGATGCTGGTGATCGGCGACAACAACGAGATCGGGTTCTATCGCCATCTGATTTCGGAACTCGGCGTTGCCGAATACATCGTCAAGCCGCTGACGCGCGACCTCGTGCAGCGGCTGCTGCTGCCGCATGTCACCCAGCGCACGGCCGAGCCGCCGGGTGGCCGCGGCGGCCATGTCGTTGCCGTTTGCGGTGCCCGTGGCGGCGTCGGCGCCACCACGATCGCGGTCAGCACCACGCTGGAACTCGCCCGCCATGCGAAGGGTCACATCGCGCTGCTCGATCTGCATTTGCAGGGCGGTGCGGCGGCGCTGATGCTGTCGGCGCGCTCCGGCCCCGGACTGCGCATCGCGCTTGAGGATCCGGACCGTGCCGACGCGCTGTTCCTGGAGCGCACGTCGGTCTCGATCGCGCCGCGCGTGCGGCTGATCGGTGCCGAGGAGCCGTTCGAGGTCGTACCCGCGATCAGCGATGCCGCCGTTGCGCGCGTGCTCGACCTGCTGCGGCAGAAGCTCAACTACGTGGTGATCGACCTGCCGATGCCGACACCGCCGTCGATGCGCCAGGTACTGACGGTGGCGCGCCAGGTGGTGGTGGTGCTCGGCCCCGATATGGCGAGCGTGCGCGACGCGCGCGCGATCCGCGAGATGGTCAAGTCGCTCACCGGGTCGGACCGCGTCATTACCGTGTTCAACCGCGCCGACTCGAAGGGCGGGCTGACCGCCAAGCTGCTGGAGAAGGGGCTTGGAGCCGCGCCGGATATCGTCATTCCGAATCTTGGTGCGCCGATGCTGGAGGCATTCAATCTCGGCGTTCCGGCAGTGACGCGCGTGCCGGCGCTCGGCAAGCACCTCGCACCGCTGCTGCGCGAAATCTCCGGCGCGCAGACCGTGACCGAACGATCCTGGCTGAGGAGGCTGATGCGGGCATGAAGGTATTCGGCCGACGTGACATCCAGGCGGGACCGCCCGAGACGCAGACCGTGCCGGCCGGCGCGCCGCAGCCTCCGGCAGCGGCGGCGGTGATCGAGGTAGCGGCGGCGGAGCCGAAACTGCATGCCCTGCGCATGCGCGTGCTGAAGCAGATCGATCCGGTGCTTGCCGCCGAGCTGCCGCGCCACGAATTGCGGCGACAGATCGAGAGCATCACCCACGAGATCGCCGACGAGGAGCGGGTGGAGATCTCGGCGCGCGAGCAGGCGCGTCTGGCCGAAGAACTGGTCAACGACATGATCGGATTCGGGCCGCTGGAGGCGCTGCTGAACGACGACAGTGTCGCCGACATCATGGTGAACGGGCCGAACAGCGTGTTCGTCGAGCGGCGGGGGCGGCTGCAACGCGCCGACATCCGCTTCCGTGACGCCGAGCACATCGCGACCATCGCCAAGAAGATCGCCGCGCGGGTCGGCAGGCGCATCGACGAATCGAGCCCGATGGTCGATGCCCGCCTGCCCGATGGCAGCCGCGTCAACGTCGTCTTTCCGCCGCTGGCGCTCGACAGCCCGTGCATGTCCATCCGCAAGTTCGCGCGCCGGCGGCTCGATCTCGACGGTCTGGTGCGCAACGGGGCGATGACGCCCGGGATTGGCCGCCTGCTGGGCATCGCCGCGCGCTGCCGGCTCAATATCATCATCTCGGGCGGCACCGGCTCGGGCAAGACGACGCTGCTCAATGCCATGAGCGAGCTGATCGACCACGGGGAGCGCATCATCACGGTGGAGGACGCGGCGGAACTGCAATTGCAGCAGCCGCATGTGGTACGGCTGGAGACGCGGCCGGAGAACCTGGAGGGTTCGGGACAGGTGACGCAGCGCGACCTGGTACGCAACGCGCTGCGCATGCGCCCCGACCGCATCATCATCGGCGAGGTCCGCGGTGCCGAGGCGTTCGACATGCTACAGGCGATGAACACCGGCCATGACGGCTCCATCTCCACCATCCACGCCAACACCGCGCGCGACGCGCTGACCCGCATCGAGAACATGGTGATGATGGGGTTCAATCTGCCGGTGCGCGCGATCCGCACGCAGATCGTCGGCGCGCTCGACCTCATCATCCAGGTGCAGCGCATGCGCGACGGCGGCCGGCGCATCACCCAGGTCGCCGAAGTCTGCGGACTGGAGGAGGATGTGGTGACGATGAACGACATCGCCCGCTTCGAGTTCGACCGCGAGGACGTGCAGGGCCGCATCCAGGGCCGCTATGTCTGCTCGGTGGCGCGGCCGTCGTTCCTGGGCCGTCTCGAATATTTCGGTCTCGACCGCGCCTGGGCCGCGGCGCTTCAGGAAGCATGAACGGGGCCACGCCGTTCCTGCTGCCGGCGGCGGTGCTGGCGCTGGTGCTGGCGGCCGCCCTGGTGGTACTCCGCCTCGATTCCCGTGCCCAGCGGCTGGAGCGGCGGGTGGGCGCGATCGCCGTTCCCGCCGGCGGCGGCAACGGGCAGGAGGCGCCGCGCAGCATCCGTGTCGCCGAACGCAGCCGGGCGCCGCTGCGCGATGCGCTGCGTTCGATGCTGAAGGTGCCGGTCGATCTGCCGGGCGCGCATGTCATGCCGCCAATGGCCGTCGCCGTGATCGGGGTGGTGGTGGGCCTCGCCGCGGCCTGGTTCGCGATGCTGTATTTCAGCCGCAGCGTCGGGATGCCGGCCGGAATCGTCGCCGGCGTGCTGACCGTGCGAACCGTGTTCAACTGGGAACGGACGCGCTACGGGTTGCGGCTGCGCAACCAGATGCCGGACATGATCGAGCTTTTGGCGAGTTCCGTGCGCGCCGGCTTGCCGGTTTCCGAGGCCTTCCGGGCGGTTGCCCGGGAACTGCCGGCGCCGACGCGCGATGAGTTCGATCGCATCGCCCGCGAGATGGCGCTCGGCGCTTCGGCCGAGGCGGCGCTGATGGATCTGTTCAAGCGCAGCGAAGTGGCGGAATACGCGATTTTCGCCGTCACCCTGGGCGTCCAGTCGCGCAGCGGCGGACGGCTGGCCGAGACGGTGCAGTTGCTGGCGGAGACGATCCGGCAGCGCATCGCGCTCGCCGCCCGCGCCTCCGCCCTGGCGGCGGAGGCGAAGCTTTCCGCCTATGTGCTGAGCGTTCTGCCGTTCCTCGGCGCCGGTGCCATGTCGCTGACGCAGAAGGGCTTTCTCGATCCTCTGTTCAACGATCCACGCGGCAAGCGGCTGCTCGTGATCGGCGGCACGCTGCTGCTGCTCGGGCAGATCACGATGCGCAAGATGATCAACTCGGCGACGCGCGACTGATGCGCCCGTTCGGTCTTCCCCCCGTCGTCCTGGTGTTTGCGGCGGTGGTGCTGCTGGTCGGCGTCGCTGCGGTGCTGCTGTTGCAGGAAGCGGGCACGCGCGACCTGGAGGCGCGGATCGCGGCGATCACCGGCGAAGACCGGCGCCGGGAAGCAGGCCGCGGCTCCTCCTGGCTGCTGGAAGCGCTGCGCTCGCTCGGTCGCACCATCCGCGACCGCACCCGCCTCTATTCCGAGCAGGATATCGCCGCGCTGAGCGGCATGATCGGCGCGACCGGCCTCAACCCGGGCCAGATGCTGCCGGTGGTGCTGGGTGCCAAGGTCGCGGTGATGGGGCTGGTGCCGGTGGTCGCCATCGCCTACGGCCTGCTGGCACGGATGTCGCTGCTGCACGTGCTGCTGATTGCGATCGGCGCGCTGCCGGCCGGCGTGATGGGTCCGGAATGGGTGCTGCGATACCTGCGCGGACCCTACACGCGCGACCTGCAGCGCGGGGCTTCCGATGCGCTCGATCTCCTGGTGGTGTGCGCGGAGGCGGGGATGGGGCTGGAAGCGGCGCTCGACCAGGTGGCGCGGGAGATGCGGGTGTCCAACCGCGCCATGTCGCTGGCGCTGGCGACGCTGGTGGACGAGTTGCGCATCCTGCCGGATCGTCGTCAGGCCTTCATGAATTTCGGCGATCGTTCGGGCGTGGAGGGACTGCGCCGGATGGCCGCGATCATCAGCCAGGCGCTGCAATACGGCACGCCGCTCGGCCAGGCGCTGCGGGCGGTGGCCGGTGAGCTGCGGCGCGACCGGATGACGCGGCTGGAGGCGAAGGCGGTGCGCCTGCCGGCGATGCTGGTCTTTCCGCTGATCGCCTTCATCCTGCCGGCGCTGTTCATCGCGCTGATGGGTCCGCCGATGCTGCATGTCATGGATGCGCTCAGTCGCGCAAAGGGGCACTGATGGACGCGCAGGGGACGTTGCGGTTGCTGCCGGTGCTGCTGGGGCTGCTGGGTGGGGCCTGCACGACGCCGCAGGCGACGCCCGCGCCGCCGAAGCTGACCGCCGAAAGCCGGCTCAAGGTCGCCGATGCGGCGGCGGCATCGGGGCAGGATGATCTGGCGGCGTCGCTGTATGCCGCCGCCGCCGCCAGTGCACCGCAGGAGACGGCGGTGCAGCTGCGCGCTGCCGCCGCCCTCGCCAAGGCTGGGCGCATCAGCGAGGCACGGCAGGTGCTGGCGAAGCGGCTGCAGAACGCCCCCAACGACCCGGACGCGATCCGTGCCCGCGCCGCCCTCGATCTCAGCGACGGCCGGCCGGCGGAGGCATTGGCGGCGCTGGAGACGGCGCTCGCGAAACATCCCGACGATCCGGCGGCGCTTGCCGACAAGGGCGTCGCACTCGACATGGAAGCGAAGCACGATGAGGCACAGGCGCTCTATCGTCAGGCGCTTCGTGCCTCGCCGGACGATCCGGCGATCAGCAACGATCTCGCGCTGTCGCTGATGCTGCAGGGCCGGGTGCGCGACGCGATCGCGGTGTTGCAGCCGTTGCAGGAGACCACGACGCTGCCGCAGCAGGCCAAGGCGACGCTCGCCCTGCTCTATGCGCTGGACAGCCAGCCGGACCGCTCCCGTCAGGTGCTCGGCCACGACCTGCCGAACGACTATGTCGCCCAGGTGGCGAAGGCGGTCGGCGGCGGTCAGCCCTTGGTGGCGCCCGCGGTCAGTCCGGCGATGTAGTAGTCCATCAGGAAAGCATAAATGACGACGGGCGGCGCCGCCGCCATCACCGACGCGGCCATGATCTTGCCCCACTGGAACACGTCGCCGCGAACCAGCTCCGAGACGATGCCGGCGGTCAGCACCAATTGGTTGGAGCTGTAGAGATAGGCGAGGGGATACAGGAACTCCCCCCAGCTCACGGTGAAGGCGAAGATGGTGGCGGCGATGATGCCGGGCATGGCGACAGGGACGAAGACGCGGAACAGCATCTGCAGCCACGTCGCCCCGTCGATCAGCGCGGCTTCGTCCAGTTCGCGGGGGATGGAGCCGAAATAGCCGATCATGACCCAGGTGCAGAAGGGCACTGCCAGCGTCGGAAACAGCAGCACCAGACACCAGGTATTGTTGGTCAGGCCAAGCCAGCCGACGATGCGGAACAGGGGGATGAACAGCAGGCTGGCCGGGACGAGATAGGTCAGGAACACGCCGGTCGCCAGCGCCCGGCTGCCCCAGAACCGCATCCGTGCAAGGCTGAACGCGGCAAACAGCGAGATCGCCATCGACAGCACGACGACGCTGACTGTCACTTTCAGCGAATTGAGGAAGAAGCCGCGGAAAGCGGGATCGCCGATGAGTTCGAGGTAGTTGCTCAGTGTCGGATGATGCACGACCCAGGGGCTGCCGGCCTCCCCCCCGATTTCGCGGGAGGTCTTGAGGCTGGTCAGCACGGTATAGACCGGCGGCGTCAGGAAAAACACCACGAACAGCGTGAGCGCGGCATAGCTGCCGCGGAGCGCCCAGCGCCGTTCGGCGGCGAGGCTGCGCCGGCGTCCGGTCATGCCATCGTCTCCTCGCTGCGGCGGGCGACGCCGCGCAGGATGAACCATGCGAACACCGCCAGGATCGGCAGCATGAACAGGCTGACCGCGGCGCCCAGCGGCAGGTCCCCCGATTCAATGCCGACGACGAAGGCGTAGGTGGAGAACAGATGGGTCTGGTCCTGCGGGCCGCCGGCGGTGAGGATGCGGACGATGTCGAAATTGGCGAAGGTGACGATCAGGCTGAACAGCACGGTGATGCTGATGACATTGCGCAGCATCGGCAGGGTGACGTAGCGCAGCCGCGCCCAGGTGCCGGCGCCGTCGATCGTCGCCGCCTCGTAGAGCTGTTCAGGCACCGATTTCAGCGCGGCGAGGTACATGATGAAGAAGAACGGCGCGCCGTACCAGACGTTCACAAGGATCACCGCCGACCGCGCCCACCAGGTCTGCCCGAGCCAGGGCACCGAGGGCAGGCCGAACCGGTTCAGCAGCCAGTTGAACGCCGAATAGGACGGATCGAACATCCACCACCAGGTGAGGGTGGACATCGCCAGCGGAATCACCCACGGCACCAGCAGCAGCCCACGCCAGATGCGCTGGCCGCGCCCGCGGATATTGTGCATCAGATGGGCGAGCACGAAGCCGATCAGCGCCTTCAGCACCACTGCCGAGACGGCGAAGATCACGCTCTGCATGATAACGGCGCGGAAGGCCGGGCGGTTGAGCAGGAAGACAAAATTGCCGAGGCCGACGAAGCGCGTCATCTTCTTGTTGAGCATGCTGAGATAGATCGAATAGAGCGCGGGCCACGCCACCAGCGCGCCGATCAGCAGCATCAGCGGCAGGCACATCAGCACCGCGATCGCGGCGCGGCGTCGTGCCAGGGTGCGCAACCCGGCGCGGCGCGGGGCGGGCCTGCTCGGCGATTGCGTGCCTGCCGCCGGGGCGAATGCGCCATCTGCCATCGGCATCTCCGTCGGCGGTGCGTCACCGCCTCAGCGCAGGAAGCCTTCCAGCTCGCTTTCCGCCCATGCGATCGTCTGCGGGATCGTCGATCCGGTCAGCAGCTTCGCGAGCATGGTCGGCAGCGTTCCGCGGTTGTAGATCTGCACCGCGACATCCGGTGCGGCCCACGACGCGGCGATGCTCGGCCGCGCATTATGCCATGGGCGCAGCGGATAATTGAAGATCGTGCCCTTCGGCGGCTCGACCTGCTCCCAGATCCGGAAATCCAGCATGGAGTCGAACGGCGGCAGGTCGTAGCCTTCAACGACGTTGCAGCGCTCCTCCACCTGCTCGCGCTGGCAGAGGAACTCGATCAGATCCTTGGCCGCCGGCTTGTTGCGGCTGAACGACCAGATGCCCCAGAAATACGGCAGATAGGGGTCGAACCGCCCTTTCGGTCCGGCCGGGGCGGGGAAGGTCCAGCAATCCGCGGCCACGTCCGGCGCATCGCGCTTCGCCACCGCCCAGGCGGAGGGCGGATTGTATATCATCGCGCTCTTGCCGGCGATCAGTGCCCGGTTGTCGGTCGCGTCGTCATAGCTGATCGTGTCGTCGGGCAGTATTTTGACGAATCTCTGGCCGTATTCCAGCACCTCGCGCACCGCGTCGGATTTCACCAGCAGGTTGCCCTCGCGATCGACCAGCTCCGCGCCGTAGGCCGCGAACAGGGCGCCCGCGGTGTCGGTGGAGTCGGTGGTGAGACCGAGGCCGATGCCGAACGGCACCCCCGCGCTGCGGCATGGCGCGCCCGCTTTCAACATCGTCTCGTAGGTCCAGGAGTCGGCCAGCGGCGTATGAACCGGCTGAGCCGGGTACATCGCCATCACGTCGATGCCGGCAAGCTTGCGCAGCAGGCTGATCCGCCCGCACGGCCCCTTGATCTGGGTTCCCGAACTGGTCGGAACGGCAAGCCAGTGGCCCTTCAGCCGGCCGAGATAATCGCACACCTCGTTGACCGCGCCGAAGCGGTCGCCGAGCCGCTTCATCACGTCATCGACCGGCTCCAGATGTTCGGCGTACTGCAGCACCTCCCAGGTCTGGAAGGCCATGATGTCGTGGCCGGTGCGCGCCTGCGCCTCGGCCGCCTTGGTCAGCAGCAGCTTGTTGTTGTTGGAGGTGATGAAGTCTGCCTGCACCTCCACCCGGGACCGCTCCGACCAGGTGCGGACCTGCCGCTGCATCACGTCATTGCCCTGCGGCACCCAGTGGTCCCAGAACGCCACCGAGAGTTTCCCGGCCGCCCCGGCGCTGCGGATGTTGAACAACGGCAGCGCCGCCGCCCCGGCGGCAGTCGCCAGCGCGGCACGGCGCGACATGCGTTCGCGCATCTTGCCTGTCCTCCCGGCGCCGGCGGTGATCCCGGCGACTGAGTCGAGGGTCGCACAGACCTGCGCTCGACGCAATGCACCCTTTCGTTGCCCAGGGCTCCGAACTCATGTGACAACGGGTGACAGCGCGACGTTTCGTCGATTCGATGCGGCTATCCCGATTCGGAGCCGCCTCCATGTGCCCGCTTTCAGACCCGCTGCCCGGCAAGTCCCGC
>JAJZNE010000165.1 GCA_021847995.1 Pseudomonadota bacterium
GGCGGCGCGCGGCGTCGTGCGCGGGGCGAGCGGCGCCACCGAAGCGGCGATGCGCACGGGCGGGCGCGCCACCGGCGCCGCCGGTGCCTCCCGCACCAGGGCGACGATCGGATGCGGCGGCGTGGCACGGGCAACCGCCGCCGGCGGCGGCGCGGGCGGCGGCGGCGGGTGCGGCGGCTCGCTGCCGGCGATCGGCGACGACACCGCCTCTTCCGGCGCCCTGGGCGTCGCCCCGTCGTCCGGCGGCGGCAGCCGCTTGCCCATCTCGGCCATCGACGACCATTGCGCCGGCTGGGTCGGCCGCAGGTCCGGCAGATGCGCGCTGACCAGTTCGGCAAGACGGGTCGGATCGTTCAGCAGCGTGTATTCGGCACGCAGCACCTCGGCACGCTGGCGTGTCGCCTCGGTCGCGGCGCGGATGTCGTGGATCTGCCGGTCCAGCACGCGAACCTTCTGCTTCGCCTGATAGAGATAGAGGCCCGAGCCGGCGGCGAGCAGCATGGTGAGGATGGTGAAAGGTCGGATCATCGCGGGGAAGCCTCCTCTGCCGCGTCCGGCGCGGCGCCCGGCAGCAGCCGTTCCAGCGCGCGCAGCCGGGCGCTGCGGGCGCGCGGGTTGCTCAAGGTCTCCGCCGCCGCCGGCCGCAGTGCCCGCGGCGTCAGCAGCCGCCAGGCGGGGGTGGTGCGGGCGATCAGGCGGCCCGGGTCGTGACGGGAAGGCGCCGGCGCCCGCCCCGCCGCCCCGACCATGAAGCGCTTGACCAGGCGGTCCTCCAGCGAATGGAACGCCACCACCACCAGCCGTCCGCCGGGCGCCAGCAGACGCGCCGCCTGATCGAGGCCGCTTGCAATCTCGTCCAGTTCCTCGTTGACGCGGATGCGCAGCGCCTGGAAGCTCCGCGTTGCCGGGTCGATGCCGGAACGGTCCGGCGGCACGACGGCGCGGACGATCTCGGCAAGCCGGGCGGTGGTGGTGATCCTCTGCGCCGCGCGGGCGGCGACGATCGCCCGCGCGATCGCCCGCGACCGCCGCTCCTCGCCCAGTTCGAACAAGGTGTCGGCGAGCGCACGTTCCGGCAGGGTGTTGACCAGATCGGCGGCGGTCGGGCCATCGCGTCCCATGCGCATGTCGAGCGGCCCGTCGGCACGGAAGCTGAATCCGCGCCCGGGATCGTCGATCTGGAAGGACGAGACGCCGAGGTCGAACACCACCCCATCCAGCGCGGCGACGCCGGCGGCGCGCAGCAATGCCAGCATGCCGCCGAACCGGCCCTCGATCAGGTGCAGCCGGCCGGGATGGCGGGCGAGCAGCGCGGCACCGCGCGCGATCGCCGCCGGATCACGGTCGATCGCCCACAGCGTGCAGGCGGCGGCGTTCAGGATGGCGGCGGCGTAGCCACCCCCGCCGAAGGTGGCATCGCAGTAGCTGCCGCCGTCGCGCGGCGCCAGCATCGCCAGCACCTCGGCCGCCATCACCGGCGTATGCCCGCCCGGCAGCGGCGCGCTCATGCGGCCCCGCCCGGCAGCGTCAGGGCACGGGCGCGCGCCCGCTCCCGCGCCTCCGCCCGGCGTCGCTCGGCGGCCTGGGGTTCCCAGATCTGGAAGGTCCGCCCGAGTCCCATGAACACCACCTGTTCGGTCAGGTTGGCGTGCGCCACCAGGCTCTCCGGCAGAATGATGCGCCCTTCCCTGTCCGCCTCCAGCGGATAGGCATCGGCATAGAGGGCGGCCGCGAGATCGTCATGCGCCTCGCTGAATATGTCGAGCGCATCGAGCGGCTTGGCGAGGGCATGGAAGGCCGGCTCGGGCCAGCCCTCGACGCAGGCATGCGTGTGCGACGGGCGCAGCACGAGGGCGGCGTTGCCTCCGCCCTCCGGGCGCAGCACGGCGCGGAACGGGGCCGGAATCGAAACGCGACCCTTGGCGTCCAGCCTGTTGGTGTGGGTGCCCAGGAATTGGGTCATCCGGCCGGCCCGCCCTTTCCCGCCTCTCTCCGCTTGCCTCGTGAAGCGACTCGTTCGGTCCGGGCGGACCCGGCACCGGGCCACGTCTCACGCCCCGGTGTCTCCCGCCCTTGGGATGACATGGGATATCATGGGCAGACGTGGGCGTCAAAGGGATTTCGCGGTTTTACTTGGCGGCGAACCACCCTCCCCGCACGACGTCAAGGGGTTGAACGATAGACCTGATACGTGCGTTCACGATCCATGTAACGAGCAAGTATTCGCTGTTTGTTCTTATCCGCTTTTGCGCCGCCCATGGCGGAAACGGCCGCGCGCAAGATCCCGCGCGCAACCGTGATCGAGAAAAGCGGCCAGACGGCCTGTAAGCCGGGTTCTGTCCGCGCCGTTACCGGCGCGGGGCGACCATTCCTCTGGGGCGCGCATCGCTGCGTGCCTCACGCGACCAACCCGGGCGACGGGGCGGGAATGCCCCTGCGTCCGCATCCGGGCAAGCCCGAATGCCCGCCGGCCGCCCCTATTCGGTCTTGCTCCCGGTGGGGTTTACCCTGCCGCCCCCGTTGCCGGGGGCGCGGGGCGCTCTTGCCGCCCCGTTTCACCCTTGCCGGCGGGCGGGCGAACCCGCTTGCGCCGGCGGTCTGTTCTCTGTGGCACTCTCCCTGAGGTTGCCCTCGCCGGCCGTTAGCCGGCACCGCATTCCCGTGGAGCCCGGACTTTCCTCCACCGCCGGTTGGCGGCAGCAGTCGCCCGGCCGTCTGGCATCCTCCACCTGCGCCGCCGCCGCGCGGCTGTCAACCTTTCGGCGGCGTCAATCGAACGGGATGAAATCGCGTTAGGGCAATTTTCGAGAACTTTCCGCCGCCGTGCATTGTTCACCGGCTGTGCCGAATGACAATTATGGCAGATTACCCCTCCAGCGCCTCCCGGTGAACCCGCCCGCCCTGCATCACCAATCGCACGTTGCGCGCCGGATCGGCGAGCAGCGTCACGTCCGCCAGCGGATCGCCCTCCACCGCCAGAAGATCGGCGAGCGCGCCCGGCGCGACGAGGCCGAGCCTTCCCTCCATGCCGATCAGCCGGGCGCCGATCGTGGTCGCCGCGGCGAAAATCTCGGCCGACGGCAGCACCCGCGCGCGGATGGCGAATTCCTCGCTCTCGCGCACCTGCGTCTCGCCCAGCAGGTCGGTGCCGAAGGCCATCGTCACCCCGGCGCTGCGCAGCACCTCCAGGCTGGCCATGCCGCGCGCCCGCACCGTCTCGATCTTGTCGATGCTGTCGGGCGGGAAGCCGAAGCGCGGGCCGTCCTGCGCCAGCGCCTCGTAGGTGACGAGCGTCGGCACCGCGACCGCGCCCGCCGCCGCCGCCAGCGCCGCGGTCGGCGCGTCGATCAGGTTGCAGTGCTCGAGCGAATGCACGCCCGCCCGCACCGCGCGCGCGATCGCCTCGGACGTATAGAGATGCGCCGCGACATAGGTGCCGGCATCCGCCGCCTCCTCCACCGCCGCCTGCAATTCCGCCGCCGAGTAGCCCTGCCAGGCGATCGGGTCGGTCGGGCTGGCGACGCCGCCATTCGCCATCACCTTGATGAAGCGCGCCCCCTGCCGCAGTTCCTGCCGGCAGGCGCGGCGCACTTCATCAACCCCGTCGGCGATGCGGCCCATCGCCCCGAAATTGCGCTCCCACCGGTGCGGATCGTGGATGTCCTGACGCGGGCGCATGTCGCTGTGCCCGCCGGTGCGCGACAGCGCCTTGCCGCAGCAGATCAGCCGCGGCCCCACCGCCAGCCCCTGCGCCACCGCCTCGGCCAGCGCCGGCGGCGCGCCGCCCACGTCGCGCACGGTGGTGAAGCCGCGGTCGAGCATGCCGCGCATCAGCTTCAGGCTGCGCAGCACCGCGATCGCGTCCGGCAGTTGCGCATTGGCGCCGAGATTCATCATGCTGGCCACGACATGCACGTGGCTGTCGATCAGTCCCGGCATCAGCGTCCGTCCGCCGAGCGCAATCACACGCCGATCCGCCGCCCCCGCCGCGCGCGCGGCGACGTCGCGGATCACGCCGTCCTCCACCAGCACATTGCCCTCGCGCCGGCCGCTCGTGTCGGTGATGACGGCGTCGGTGAACAGCACCTGCATGGTCGGTCCTTTCAGTTCGTGGCGGCAAGCTCGTCGCGCGCGATCTCTTCGAGCGAGCGGCGCAGCGTCTTGACGCCGAGGATCAGCACCGACGCAGCGCCGAGCAGCAGCACCGCCGTCGTCATGCCGAACACGCCGGCGAAGCCGAGACGCGGGAAGATGAAGCCGACGATGATCGGCGAGGCGATCGAGCCGACACGCCCGATCGCGGACGCAAGCCCGGTGCCGGTGGTGCGCACGTCGGTCGGGAACACCTCCGGCGTGTAGGCATAGACGCCGGCATAGGTGCCGTTCATGAAGAACGACAGCAGGAAGCCCGCGACCATGATCTGCATCGGCGCGTGCGCCGCCGCCATCGAAAGCGCCGCCGCGCCGCCCAGCACCATGTAGCCCGCGATCACCGCCTGCCGTCCGATCCGCTCATTGAGCCAGGCGGCGGAATAATAGCCCGGGATCTGCGCGAGATAGATGCCGAGCGAATAGCCGAAGCTGCGCGTGATGGTCATCCCGCTCTGCACCAGCAGCGTCGGGATCCAGGTGAAGAACGCATAGTAGCTGAAGGTGATCGAGAGCCACATCAGCCACGTCATCGCCGTCACCCGCCGCAGCGCCGGCGAGAACAGCGCCGCGATCTGCACCGCAAATCCGCGCCGCCCTTCGCCCGCGAGCGGCGGCGGCGCCACCTCCTCCTCCACCAGCGGCGGCAGCGGTCCTTCCGCCTCCGCCTCCATCCGGTCGAGTACCGCCGCCGCTGCCGCCGCCCGCCCGCGCGCCTCCAGCCAGCGCGGCGACTCGGGCAGCGCGCGGCGCCACCACAGCAGCATCACCACCGGCAGCGCCGTCAGCGCCAGCACCACGCGCCAGTTCTGCGGCCCGCCCGGCACGATGAAATAACCGAGCAGGGCGGCGCCGACGAAACCGAAGGAGAAGAACCCGGCGAGCGCCCCGGTGAACCCGCCGCGCATCCGACGCGCCACGAACTCGGCCAGGAACGGCGCCACGATCGCGCTCTCCGCCCCGGTGCCGAGGCCGGCGAAGACACGCGTCCAGAAGAACACCGGCCAGGACGACGCGAAGGCGCTGACCAGCGAGGCGGCGGTGTACAGCACCAGCGCATACATCATCACCGGCCGCCGCCCGATGCGGTCGCCGAGCAGCCCGGCGGTCAGCGCGCCGAACAGGAAGCCGATGAAATTGGCGCTGCCCAGCACGCCGGTCTGCACGCTGCTGAGGCCCCACAGCTTCATCACCACCGGCAGGATGAAGGCGATCACCGCCGCGTCCAGCCCATCGAACGTATAGCCGAGGCCGCCCATCAGCAGCAGCCGGCGATGGAACCGCCCGAACGGCAGCCGCTCGATGCGCGCGCTGATGCTGGACATCTCCGACCCCTACGCCGCCACGCCCCACCACACCCTGCCCGGTGCGATCGGTCAACCGTCGGGTGGGGGAAAATGCGCAGAATGACACGCCAAGGCGCGCCACACCGCCGGCCGCCCGCTCAGTCGCGCGTCACGCACGCCATGTAGTCCGCCAGCGTACGGCCGGCGACGCAGGGGAACGGCTCGGCGACCGCCAGCGCCGTCATGCGATCGACGCGGAAGCTGCGGAAATCCCGGCGCAGCTCGCACCATGCGGCGAGCGTCCAGGCGCCGCCCCAGAAGAACAGGCCGAGCGGCTGCACCTGCCGCTCACTGTGCCTGCCCGCCTCGTCGCGATAGCCGAAGCGCACGCATCTTCCGCCCTCCAGCGCCGCGTGCAGCCGGTCGAGATCGGCGCGCAGCGGTGCCTCCGGCGCGAGATGAAAGGACGGCGCGAACAGGCGCGTGCGATCGACCCGGGCGCGCAGCGCGGGCGGCAGCACCGCCTCGATCTTGCGCATCGCCTCCGCCGCCGCCGCGGCGAGGCGCGCGCCGCCCCACGCCCGCGCCATGCGCACGCCCAGCACCACCGCCTCGATCTCGGCCGCGTCGAACATCAGCGGCGGCAGGTCGAAGCCGGCGCGCAGCACGTAGCCGACGCCGGCCTCCCCCTCGATCGGCACGCCGGAGAGCAGCAGGTCGCGCACGTCGCGATAGACCGTCCGCTCCGACACCTCCAGCCGCTCGGCAAGCCGTCGCGCCGTCATCAGCCGCCCGCCGCGCAGCAACTGCACCAGCCGGAACAGACGATCGGCGCGGCGCACGGTCAGACCGCGTGCAGGCCGATGCGGTTGCCCTCGGTGTCGAGCGCCAGGGCAAAACCGCCCATCCCCGGCGGCAGCTCGACCTTCGGCCCGAGCAGCCGCCCGCCCGCCGGTTCCACCCGCGCCATCGCCGCCGCCAGCCCGTCATGGTAGGCGAGATAGACCAGCGCGCCATCCGCCCCCGGTCGCATCGCGTCGCGCGCGACGACGGCGCCGCCGGTGCCGGGCCGCTGATAGGGGAACACCGCCAGCGGCTCGCCGCCGATCTCCTCCCGGCGCAGGGCGACGCCCAGCACCGCTTCATAGAAGCCGACGGCCCGGTCGAAGTCGCCCGCCGGCAGTTCGAACCAGGAAATCACGCCCGGCCGTTCGCTCGATGCACTCATCGTCCCGTCTCCTCTGTCCGGCCGCATCGGTGCGGCACCGGGGCACCATCGCACACCCCTCCTGCCAGCATCCTGTCAGGAGAGTTCAGGCCGCGCGCAGGACGTCATCGCAGCAGTGCGGGCCGTCGGTCCGGGAAACCGGCCGGCGCACCGTCCCGGTGCCGGGATCGTCCGATCCGGCGGCCGGGACGGGAGTGCGGTCTCAGTGCGTCTGCACCAGTTCGATCTTGTAGCCGTCGGGATCCTCGACGAACGCGATCACCGTGGTGCCGAACTTCACCGGTCCCGGCTCGCGCGTGATCCTGGTTCCGGCCTCCCGCATCTTCGCGCAGGCGGCATGGACGTCCGGCACCCCGATCGCGAGATGGCCGAACGCCGTGCCCATCTCGTACTTGTCCACGCCGCAGTTATAGGTCAGTTCGAGCACGGTATGGCTCGCCTCCGACCCATAGCCCATGAACACCAGGGTATATTTGCCGTCCGGCACGTCGCGCCGGCGCAACTCCTTCATGCCGAACATCTCGGTGTAGAATTTCACGCTGCGCGCCAGATCGCCGACGCGCAGCATGGTGTGCAGGTAGCGGTAGTCTTCGCTCATGTCGCTCTCTCCTCCTTCGAATGGAATGCCGGTTCGATGCCGAGCAGGAACAGCCCCGCCGCATCGGCTGCCGCCACCAGGGCGTCCCGGTCCGTCAGCAACGTCCCGCCGGCCTCCACGGCCACGCCGCGCAGCCCGGCAGCGGCGGCGGCGGCGGCCGTCGCCGGACCGACGGTCGGCAAATCCGCCCGCCGTTCCTGCCCCGGCTTGACCAGCTTGACCAGCACCCCGCCCGGCCCCGGCCGGCGCAGGCCGGCGGCGCGGGCGAGCATCGCATCGGTGCCCTCGATCGCCTCCACCGCCAGCACGATGCCCTGCTGCACGACGCAGCCCTGCCCGACATCGACGGCGCCGAGCGCCGCCGCCACGGCAACCCCGCGCGCGATATCGGCCATCGCCTGCGCGTCCGGGGCGTGGCGCCCCAACTGCCCGCGTGGCGCCACCGCCTCGGTCAGCACCTCGTGGGCGCCCAGGACGCGGAACCCTTCCTCGGCCAGCACCCGGACGATCGCCGCGAGCAGCCCGTCATCGCCGCCGAACGCCGCCCGGCCGATGCGGGCGAGCAGGCGTGCCCCCTCGCCATCCGGCCGCAGATCGAGCAGCGAAGGGCGGCGGACCGGGCCGACCAGCACCAGATCGCGGCAGTCGTGCGCCCGCAGCAGGGCCAGGATGCGTCCGGCCGCGCCGAGCCGCGCCCAGTCATGCGCGAACGGCGCCAGCACCGCCGGCTCGGCATAGCCGTCGAGGCCGACGACGAACACCGCCCGCCCCGCCGCCGCTGCCGCCGCCGCGACCCGCCCCGGCAGCGGCCCGCCCCCGGCGAGGATGCCGAGAACGGGGCGCAGGGCGGGCGCCGGGTCCGGCTCAGTCGCGTCCGGCATGGCGGCAGACCGCCGATTCCGGTTGCCAGCGGCGACGGCGTTGCGGCATAGACACATTCTGATGTGTCGCGGTTCCGCGACTGATCCGCGCAACGAAGGAACGATCGGACATGTCGGTGAGGAAGAGGCGCCCGGAGGCAAAACCCGAGACGGCACTGCCCAGTGCGCCCGGCCTGCTGCAATGCCTGCGCCTGCTCGCCGAGGAGGCCGCGCTGCTGCAACTCGGCGCCACTCTCGCGGCTCTGCGCGGTGCCATCACGGTGTGCGCTGCGGAGTGTGAATCCGGCCCGGTCGGCCTCCATCGCGAGGCCGGTGCGGTGCTGCATTAGTCGCGCGCATCGTCGTCATCCGGCTCGGCCTCCGGCGCCACGCGGATCAGACCGCGGCGGCTCGGCGCTTCGATGAAGGCCAGCATCTCGCCGACCAGGGGATCGTCGCCGAACGTCTCCCGCGCCGCCGCGACGCGCGCGGCGAACACGCCCTCGGCGCGGAACAGCAGGCGGAACGCGGCGCGCAACTGATGGATGCGCGACCGTTCGATGCCGAGCCGCTTCAGCCGCACGAGGTTGAGGCCGGCAAGCCGGGCGCGGTTGCCGATCACGCTGCCGAACGGGATCACGTCCGCCTCGACGCCGGAGACGCCGCCCACCATCGCCCCCCGGCCGATCCGCACGAACTGGTGCAGCGCCGCGGCGCCGCCGATCACCGCGCCGTCGCCGATCGCGACATGGCCGCCCATGACGACATTGTTGGCGACGATCACGCCGTCGCCCAGCACGCAGTCATGCGCGACATGGACCACCGCCATCAGCAGGCAGTCGGCGCCGACCCGCGTCGCCCCGCTGCCGGTGACGGTGCCGCGATGGATGGTGACGTGCTCGCGCACCTGCGTGCGCGCGCCGACCTCGCACAGGGTATCCTCGCCGCGGTATTTCAGATCCTGCGGCGCGAGGCCGACGCTGCAGAACGGAAACAGCCGCGCCCCCGCGCCGATGCGGGTGCGGCCATCGACCACGACATGGCTGACCAGCTCGGCGTCGTCCTCAACGCTGACGGCAGGGCCAATGCTGCACCACGGGCCGATGCGCACGCCGGCCCCGATCGCAGCGCCCGGCGCCACGATCGCCGTCGGATGGATCACGCTCACGCCCCTGCCACCCCCGCGGCCTACCGCTCCGCCGCCCGGTCCATGATCATCGCGGCATAGGTGGCTTCCGCCACCGACACGCCATCGACGCGCGCCACGGCGCTGAACTTCCATACATTGCCGCGGCTCCGGTCCTTGGTGACGTGGATGCGCAACTGGTCGCCCGGATGCACCGGACGGCGGAACTTGGCGGCCTCGATCGACATGAAATAGACCAGCCCGCCGGCCGCCTCCGGCCCCAGCGTTCCCACCACCAGAACCGCCGCGGTCTGCGCCATGCTCTCGATGATGAGCACGCCCGGCATCACCGGATGGCCGGGGAAGTGGCCCTGGAAGAAGCTTTCGTTGACCGAGACGTTCTTGATGCCGATCGCGGAGCGGTCGCGCACCACCTCGACCACGCGGTCGATCATCAGGAAGGGATAGCGGTGCGGGATCGCGTGCAGGATGCGCGCAATATCCACCGTCGCGCCGGTCGTGGCCGCCTGCGGCTCTGTCGTTGTATTGTCCATCGCGGCCTCAGCCAGACTCTGTCCGTACCTCTCCCTGCCCCGGTGGCGCCCGCCGCTCCGCCAGCCGGCGCAGGGCCGCGACCTGGCGGAAGAACGCGCGCACCGGCATGGCCGGGCTGCCCACCACTTCGGCCGCCGCCGGGACATCGGCCATGACGCCCGCCTGCGCCCCGATCCGCGCACGCGCGCCGATGCGCAGATGTCCGGTCAGGCCGGCCTGGCCGGCGACCATGACGAAATCCTCGACCACGGTCGAACCGGAAATCCCCGCCTGCGCCACGATGACGCAGCACCGGCCCAGCCGCACATTGTGCCCGATCTGCACCAGGTTGTCGAGGCGGGAACCGGCGCCGATCACCGTATCCTGTGCCGAGCCGCGATCGACGGTGGAATTGGCGCCGATTTCCACGTCATCCTCAAGGATCACGCGGCCGAGTTGCGGCACGCTGACGAAGCCCGCCGCCGTGCTGGCAAAGCCGAACCCCTCCTGCCCGATGCGCGCGCCGGGATAGACATGCACGCGCGCGCCCAGCAGCGCGTGACTGAGGCTGGCATGGGCGCCGATGCGGCAATCCGCGCCGAGCACGACGCCGGGGCCGATCACCGCCCCCGCCCCGATGCGGCAGCGCGGCCCGATTTCCGCCGCCGCCCCGATCACGGCGAACGGGCCGATTTCGGCACTGGCATCGACCTGCGCCGCCGGATCGACCAGGGCGGCGGGATGGATGCCGGGGGTCGCCGGCGGTTCCGGATGGAACAGGGCGGCAACGCGCGCCCAGCCGGCATACGGCTCGGCGGTGGCCAGGGCGATGCTGCCGTCCGGCACGCGACCTGCGAGGTCCGGATGCACGATCACCGCCCCCGCCCGCGTCGCCGCCAGCGCCGGCAGGTAGCGCCGGTTGTCGAGGAAGCTCACCTGCCCGGCGGTCGCCGTCTGCAACGGCGCCACCCCGTGCAGCAGCAGGGTCGCGTCCGGCGGCGGTGCGCCACAGGCCGCCGCCACCGCGGCCAGCGGATGCGGGCCGCTGCGGCGGAAGAAGCGCGGGTCGCCGGTGCCGGCGCTCATGCCGTGCCTATTGTGCCGGCGCTGCCGGCGGCGGCGCGGCGGCCGGCGCGGTAGCCGGGGCCGCGGTCGGGGTCGGAGCAGGTGCGGCCGGTGGCGCCGCCGCCGCCGGCTGGCCGCCGGGCGCCGTCGCGATCGGCTTCATCCCCTCCTTCCTCGCCGCTGCCGCCATGGCCGAGGGCGAGACGCCGTCCGGCGGCACCACCACCTTCGGCAGCACCTTGTTGAGCTGCGCCGCCACCGCGTCGGTGATGTCGAACTGGTTGACGTTGAGCGCCACCTGCGACCGGTGCAGCACGAGGTTCATCCCGCGGCTCTCCGCCACCTGCCGGATGACGGAGACGAGCGTCCGCTCGATCTGCGCCAGCGCGTATTGCGCCGCCTCCTGGATGATGCGGTTGCGATCGCGGAAGGTGCGTTGGGCGTTGGTGATGCGTTCCTGCAGCTCACGCTCGCGGGCGCGGATCTGGTCGGGCGACAGCTTGGTGCGGTCGTTCGCCAGCGATTGCTGCATGTCACGCCACGCCGCCTGCTCCTTCTGCGCGTCGTCGTTCAGCTTGCTGCGCCGCACGCCGATGATCTTCTCCACTTCCTGCGCGGCGGTGGAGGCGTGCATCACGTCCGGCACGCCGAGCACGCCGATCACCGCCGCCGGCGGCGCCTCCCCCTTGGCGAGCGGCGGCAGGTCGGGCGGCGGCGGCAGGTCGGCGTTGTTCGGCGGCGGCGGCGGCTGCTCGGGCTCGGGCGGCGGCGCCATTGCGCCCAGATCCCCCCCCGCCGGCCGCTGCGGCGGCCGCGCCGCCGGTGCCGCTTTCGGCGCCGGCTGGGCCTTCTGCTGGCCCGGGATGAAATAGTCCTGCGCCCCGGCCGGCGCCGCCGGCAGGAACAGGGAAGCGAAGCACAGCGCGGCGATCGCCGCGACCGCAGGGGAGGAGCAGGTGCGCACTAGAACCTCGTGCCGAAGCCGACGCGGAACAGTTCAAGCTGATCATAGGCGTATTTGATGAGCGGTATGCCGAAATCGAGGTTGATCAGCCCGAACGGCGAATTCCAGCTCAATCCGACGCCGACCGATACCCGCGGTCCCGGCGCATCGATCAGCGGACAGGCCCCGCCGCAGGCGGGCAAGTAGATTTTCCGCACCCCCGACAACGCGCCCATATCGACAAAAGTCCGCCCCGACAACCCCAAATCGGGCGACAGCGGCAGCGGGAACTCCAGCTGGGTCGATTCGGTCCACAGGAAGCGCCCGCCCAGCGCGTCGGCGAAATAGGGCGCGCCCGGCGGCGGCGCCGCGTGCGGCCCCGCACCGCCGTCGAGGAAGCCGCGCAGATTGTCGCCGCCCAGGAAGAAGCGATCGACGATGTCGGTCGGGTTGCGGTTGAAGTTGAGCAGGTAGCCGGCGCCGGCATTGATCGAGATGTCCCAGTCCGACGTCCCGGTGATCGCATCCAGCGGGATGTAATACGCCGCATCCACCTTGGGCCGCAGGTAGTTCTCGGTGCCGCCGAGACCGGCATAATCGGCACCGACGCGCACCGCCCAGCCGGAATGCGGATTGGTCAGACTGTCGCGGTAATCGAGCGTCAGCGTCGTGCCGACCTGCGACACCACGGTGGTACCCCCCATCGCCGCGACATAGGGGCTGGCGGTCGGCAGGATGCCATAGACCTGCCGCGTCACCGCCGAATAGGTCCAGTTCTGCCGCAGATGGTCGCTGAAGGCATAGCCCGCATGCAGCGTGGTGCCGAGCCGCGCCTCGTTGTACTCCGAGATGTACTGGAGGTAGTCGTTGATATAGAACAGATCGATACCGGCCACCATGTTGCGGTCGAGGAAATACGGGTCGGTCAGGTTGAGATCGACCTGGCTTTCCAACTGCGCCAGCACGGTGTTGATGCCGGCGTTCATGCCGGTGCCGATGATGTTGTTCTCCTGCAATCCGACATTGGCCAGCGCGCCGACATCGGTCGAATAGCCGCCGCCGATGGTGAGCTGCCCGGTCGCCTTCTCATCGACATTGGTGGTGACGATGGTCTTGTCGGGCGTCGATCCCGGCGCCTGTGAGATGTTGACGCTGTTGAAGAAGCCGAGATCGGTCAGCGACTGCTTCGATGTCTGCACCAGCGCGTCGTTGTAGGCATCGCCCTCGGCAATGCGCATCTCGCGCCGGATCACCTTGTCCTCGGTGCGGGTGTTGCCGACGATGTCGATCCGCTCGACATAGATGCGCGGCGCCTCGGCGACGTTGAACACCAGCGACAGCGTGTGCTTCTGCGTGTCGCGGGTGACGCGCGGCTTGACATCGACGAAGGCGATGCCGCGGTCCTGCACCGCCTTGGTCAGCGCCTGCACGTTGCGCTCCACCGCATCGCCGTCATACCAGCTGCCGGCCGAGATATCGACGATCGGCTTGAGCGACGCGCCCTCGACATGCGGCAGCGTCGAACTGACATCGACCGCACTGACGCGATAGCGCTCCCCCTCCTTCAACGTGAAGGTGAGATAGAAGGAGGAACGGTCGGGCGCCAGCTCGGCGGTCGCGTTGGTGACGGCGAAGTCGGCGTAGCCGTGACGGAGGTAGAAGCGGCGCAGCAATTCCTTGTCGTAATCGACCCGCTGCGGATCGTACTCGTCGCTGCTCGACAGCAGCCGGTACCACGCCTGCTCCCGGCTCTCCACCACCTCGCGCAGCTTCTTCTCGCCGTAGGCATGGTTGCCGACGAACAGGATGCGGCTGACCAGCGTGATCGGCCCCTCGGTGATCTCGAACACCACATCGATGCGGTTCTGCGGCAGCTTGATGATCTTGGTCTCCACCCGCGCCGCGAAACGGCCCTTGCTGGCATAGAGGTTGAGCAGCTTCTGCCGGTCCGCCTGCGCCAGCGCCTGCGTGAACACGCCGCGCGGCTTGAGCTGCACGGCGCCGCGCAGGGTATCATCATTCAGCTTGCGGTTGCCCTCGAACGCGACGCGGTTGATCGTCGGGTTCTCGACCACGTGCACGACCAGCGAATCGCCCTGGCGCTGGATCTGCACGTCGGAGAACAGCCCCGTCGCGTACAGCGTCTTCAGGCTGCGGTCGATGCGGTCAGGGTCGAACGGATCGCCAGGCTGGACCAGCATGTAGGACCGCACCGTGGACGCCTCGATGCGCAGGTTGCCGGTGACGCGGATGTCGGCGATCGTGCCCGGGCCGAAGCGTGACACCCTGGGCACCGGTTCGGGCGCCGGCGGCTGCGCGGCGGCCGGCGCCGGCGCCGGTGCGGGGCGCGGCGGCGGGACCGGTGCTTCCGGCGCCGCCGGTCCGGGGAGTTGCTGCTCCTGTGCGCGCACCGGTGCCGGCCCCCCGAGGAGCGCCGACACTGCGAACAGCAGCGCGAGCAACGCGACGCGAACGCGAATCAAGGGCGGCAATCTCCTGCGGCGGCGCCGCCCACCACAAGACGGCCTCCTGCGTTGCCCGAGTCGCCGGGGGGCGGTCCGGACGGGCGGCGCGGACAATAGCCGTGCTCTCGCGTTTCCGCCAGCCGTGAGGCAGAGGTTCAGCCGATCAGATGCGCAACCCAGCGAACCAGGCCGAGATGCGACAGGTCGTTCCAGGTCGCGAAAACGAACAGCCCGACCAGCAGCGCGAATCCGGCGCGGAACCCGTATTCCACCGCGCGCGGCGGCAGCGGCCGGCCGCGCGCCGCCTCGGCCAGGAAGAACAGCAGATGGCCGCCGTCGAGAATCGGAATCGGGAACAGGTTGATCAGGCCGAGATTGACCGACAGCACCGCGATGAAATCGATCAGGCTGGCGAACCCGTGCTGCGCCACCTCGCCCGACAGTTGCGCGATGCGCAGCGGCCCGCCGAGGTCCTCCGTGCCGCGCCCGGACGAGATCATCTGCCACAGCCCGCCGAGCGTCACCGCCGCCACGTCATAGGTATGGGCAACCCCGGCGATCAGCGCCCGGCCCGGCGGCAGACGTCTGAATTCGGTCGTGCGCGCGGTGACGCCGAGGCTGCCGATGCGCCGCCCGCCCTGCTCGCGCACGCCGGTGGTCAGCGACAGCGCCTGCGTCTCTGCGCCGCGACGCACCTGCAATGTCATGCTCTGGTCCGGCCGCGCCGAGACGATGCGCTGGATGTCCTCGAAGGTGCCGACCGCCTGCCCGTCGATCGTGAGGATGCGGTCCCCCGCCATCAGCCCGGCATGGGCGGCGGCACTGCCGGGCAGCACCTCGCCGACATCGGGCAGGATCAGCGGCGCGCCGGCGGTCACGAACAGCAGCGCGAACAGCGCCGCCGCCAGCACGAAATTGGCGACCGGGCCGGCGGCGACGATGATCGCGCGCGAGCCGACGCCCTTTTCCTGGAACGTCCGTCCCGGCTGCCACTGCGCGCGCACCTCGGCCGCGACATTCTCCGGCCGTTCCTGCCCGTGCAGCTTGACGTAGCCGCCGAGCGGGATCCAGGCGAGCTTCCACACCGTGCCGTGCCGGTCGGTCCAGGTGGCGAAGGCGCGGCCGAAGCCGATCGAGAATGCCTCGACATGCACGCCCCGCCAGCGCGCGGCGAGGTAGTGGCCGAGTTCGTGGAAGAACACCAGCACGCCGAGGACGATCACGAACGGCACGGCGAAGTTCAGCGGCGGCGGCAGGGCGTTGAACACGGCAGGCTCCCCGGGAAACTGACGGCTTCGAAACTGACGGCTACGGAACGTGACGGCTGCGGGCGGTCAGGCGGCGGCGCGTGCGGCGCAGGCACGGACCGCCGCCTCCCGCGCCGCGGCATCGAGCGCCAGCACGGCGGCAAGCGAGTCGATCGCCGGCGCCCCGAATTCGGACAGAACATGGTCCACCGTGGCGGCGATGTCGAGGAAGCCGATCCGGCGGTCGAGGAAGGCGGCCACCGCGACCTCGTTCGCCGCGTTCAGCACGCACGGCGCCCCGCCCCCCGCCTCCAGCGCCGCCCGCGCCAGCCGCAGCGCCGGGAACCGCTGCTCGTCCGGCGGCTCGAAGGTAAGCTGGCCGAGCGCCGCCAGATCGAGCCGCGGCGCCGGTGTCGGGATCCGCTCCGGCCAGGCGAGCGTGTGGGCGATCGGCGTGCGCATGTCGGGGCTGCCGAGCTGGGCCAGCACGCTGCCGTCGCAGTAATGCACCATCCCGTGGATCACCGACTGCGGATGCACGAGCACCGAGATCGCCGCACTCGGCAGCCCGAACAGCCGCGCCGCCTCGACCAGTTCCAGGCCCTTGTTCATCATGGTGGCGCTGTCGATCGAGATCTTCGCCCCCATCGACCACACCGGATGGCGCAGCGCCGCCTCCGGCCGGGCGCGGGCCATCTCCTCCAGGCTGGCGGTGCGGAACGGACCGCCGGAGGCGGTCAGCGTGATCCGCTCGATCGCCGCGCGGTGATTGTCGGCCATCGCCTGGAAAATCGCGTTGTGCTCCGAATCGACCGGCAGCAGCGTCGCCCCGTGGGCGGCCACCGCGGCCAGCATCAGGTCGCCGGCGCATACCAGCGCCTCCTTGTTGGCGAGCGCGACCGCCCCGCCGCGGCGGATCGCCGCCAGCGTCGCACGCAGCCCGGCGGCACCGGTGATCGCCGCCATCGTCCAGTCGGCGCCGGCGCCCGCCGCCGCCACCACCGCCTCCGCCCCCGCCGCCGCCTCGATCCCGCTGCCGGCCAGCGCGTCGCGCAGCGCCGGCCACGCACTCTCATCGGCGACCACGGCGAGCGCGGCGCCAAGGCGGCGCGCCTGCGCGGCGAGCAGTGCCGCATTGCGCCCGCCGACCAGCGCCCGCACCGCATAGAGGCCGGGCCGGGCGGCCAGCAGATCGAGGGTCTGGCTGCCGACACTGCCGGTGCTGCCGAGCACGCTGACGGATTTCATCGCCACAGGACTCCTCCCGGTCCGGCCGAATGCGCCAGCAGCGCCGCCGCGGGGGCTGCCGCCAGCAGCCCGTCCAGACGGTCGAGCAGCCCGCCATGCCCGGGGATCAGGGCGCCCGAATCCTTCACCCCGGCCCGCCGCTTGGCGGCACTCTCGGCCAGATCGCCGGCCTGCGCGAGCACGGAGAGCAGGGCGCCCGCCAGCGCGCCATGCCCGCGCCCGATCGCCGCCCCCGCCGCCGCCGCCGCCAGCAGCCCGCCGGCGGCGCCCGACCAGGTCTTGCCCGGCGAGATGCGCGGCGCCAGACGCGCGCCGCCGATCAGCCGCCCGGCGAGATAGGCGCCGATGTCGCTCGCCCACACCGCGACCAGCACCATCAGCACGTTCGCCCGCCCCGCCACCGGATCGGCGCGCAGCCAGACCAGGGCCAGCGCCGCCAGCACGATCCACCCGCCGCCCGCCGCGCCGGCAGCCACGCCGCGCGCCATGCGCCGCCATTCATCGAGGAGGCCGAGCGTCGCCACTCCGACCAGCCCCATCCACGCCCAGCCGCCCGCCCACAGGCACAGGATCGCCAGCGGCGCCAGCACGGCCGCGGAGACCACGCGCCGCCGCAGGTCGGCCCAGCGGCCAGCTTCGCCCTCAGCCGGGCCGGGCACCGAACCGCCGCTCCCGCCGCGCGAACTCGGCCAGCGCCTCGCCGAACCGCGCCGCATCGAAATCCGGCCACAGCACGTCAAGGAACAGTAGTTCGGCATACGCCGCCTGCCACAGCAGGAAATTGGACAGCCGCTGCTCCCCGCTGGTGCGCAGGATGAGGTCGGGGTCGGGCATGCCGGCGGTCGCAAGCGCGCGGCCGAACGCCGCCTCGGTCAGCGCCGCGGGATCGAGCGTGCCCGCCTGCGCCGCCGCCGCCAGCCGCCGCGCGGCATCGACGATCTCGGCCCGCGCGCCATAGGACAGCGCGATCACCAGATTGAGCCGCGTATTGTCGAGCGTGCGCTGCACCGCCGCCCGCAGTTCGGACTGGATATCGGCCGGGAACCGCCCCAGATCGCCGATGAAGCGCAGCCGCACGCCCTGCGCGTCCAGTTCCGCCACCTCGTTGCGCAGATAATGGCGCAGCAGCCCGGTCAGGTCGCGCACCTCGCCCGCCGGCCGGCGCCAGTTCTCGCTGGAGAAGGCATAGAGCGTCAGCCACGACACGCCGGCCCGGATCGCCGCCTCGATGGTGCGGCGGACCGCCTGCGCCCCCGCCCGATGGCCGGCGACGCGCGGCAGCCCACGCGCGGCGGCCCAGCGGCCATTGCCGTCCATGATGATCGCGACATGGCCGGGTACCGCCGGACCCGTGCCTGCCGGCTCGGTGCCCGCCGCCGCGTCCGGGCGCGGGATGACCGCTGTGATTCCGCTCGGCACTCCGTCAGACCTGCTTGATTTCCTTGTCTTTCTCCGCCAACGCATCGTCGATGCGGCGGATATAGGCGTCGGTCAGCTTCTGCACCTCGTCATGCCAGCGTGTCTGCTCATCCTGGCTGATCGTGCCCTTCTTTTCCAGCGCCTTGATCTGCTCCATGCCGTCGCGCCGCACGCCGCGCACCGCGACCTTGGCGCCCTCGGCGTATTTGTGCGCAGCCTTGGACAGTTCCGCCCGCCGCTCCCCGGTCAATTGCGGGATCGGCACCCGCACCAGTTGCCCGTCGGCGGAGGGATTGAGACCGAGACCGGCATCGCGGATCGCCGTCACCACCGGGTTGACCAGGCTGCGGTCCCACACCTGCACCGTGATCATCCGCGCCTCCGGCACCGCGATGGTGCCGACCTGCGGCAGCGGCATCTCGCTGCCATAGGCGCTGACCCGCACCGGTTCCAGCAGCGCCGGGCTGGCGCGGCCGGATCGCAGGCCGCCGAACTCGCGCCGCAGCGTCTCCAGCGCGCCGTCCATGCGCCGGCCCAGATCCTGCTTCAAACTGTTCAGATCGGTTGGCATGCGACCTCCCGTTGCGCTGCGTTGATGGCGCGACTATGGCGCGGCGGCAGCGCGCCGCCGAGTCTTTCGCCGTTGCGCACTACTTCGGCTCAAAAATCGTCGTGAACCGCCCCTCGCCGCGCATCACCTGGGCGAAGGCGCCGGGGGCGTGGATGTTGAAGACCACGATCGGCAGCCCGTTCTCGCGCGCCAGGCTGATCGCGGCGGCGTCCATCACGCCGAGATCGCGCGACAGCACCTCCAGATAGGTCAGCCGGTCGAACCGCGGCGCATCCGGCACCCGGCGCGGGTCGGCGGCATAGACGCCATCGACCTGGGTGCCCTTGAGCAGCGTGTCGCAGTTCATCTCGGCGGCGCGCAGCGCCGCGGCGGTGTCGGTGGTGAAGAACGGGTTGCCGGTGCCGGCCGCGAAGATCACCACCCGCCCCTTCTCCATGTGCCGTTCGGCACGGCGGCGGATATAGGGCTCGCAGATGCTCGCCATCGGAATCGCCGACTGCACGCGCGTCGGCACCTGGCATTTCTCCAGCGCGTTCTGCATGGCGAGCGCGTTCATCACCGTCGCCAGCATGCCGATCGAATCGGCCTGAGCGCGGTCCATGCCGGCGGCGGCGGCACGCACGCCGCGGAACATGTTGCCGCCGCCGATCACCAGGCAGACCTGCACGCCCATTGCCACCACGGCGGCGATATCGGCGGCGATGCGTGCCACCATGTCGGTATCGAGGCCGAATTCCCGCCGCCCCATCAGCGCCTCGCCCGACAGCTTGAGCAGGACGCGACGTGACGAGGCAGACCCGGCGGCGGTGTTCCCCGCGCTCACGTCAGCCTGTCAGACCGGCCGCCGCCGCCACCTCGGCCGCGAAATCCCCCCCGGCCGGCCGGTCGATCCCCTCGCCGAGCGCGAAACGCGCGAACCCGGCGAGCGCGGCCCCGGCCTTCGCCACCACCGCCCGCACGCGGCTTTCCCCGTCATGCACCCAGACCTGCTCCAGCAGCACCACTTCCTCGTAATATTTGCGGATGCGCCCTTCCACCATTTTGGCGATGATCGCCTCCGGCTTGCCGGAGGCGCGGGCCTGCTCGGCGAGGACCGATTTTTCCCGCTCCAGCGCCGCCGGATCGACCTCGGCGATGTCGAGCACATCGGGGCGGGTCGCCGCCACATGCATGCCGATCTGCCGCCCGAGCAGTTCCAGCGCATCGAGTTCGGAGCCGCCGGTGATCGCCACCAGCACACCGATCTTGCCGAGGCCGGGACGCACCGAATTGTGCATATAGGTCGCGACCACGCCGCTCCCGACCTCCAGCCGCCGGGCGCGGCGGATCGTCATGTTCTCGCCGATCGTCGCCACCAGTTGCGTCAGCTCCTCGGCGACGCTGCGCCCGCTGCCGGGGAACGGGGCGGCGTTGATGGCGGCGAGATCATCGCCCACGGCGAGCGCGACCTCCGTCACCCGGGCGACGAAATTCTGGAACGTCTCGTTGCGCGCGACGAAGTCGGTTTCGGCATTGACCTCGACCATCGCGGCGCGGCCGGGGGCGGAGGCGACGCCGACCAGCCCCTCCGCGGCGATGCGGCCGGATTTCTTGGCCGCCGCCGAAAGCCCCTTCTTGCGCAGCCAGTCGATCGCCGCCTCCATCTCGCCGGCGGTCTCCGTCAGTGCACGCTTGCAGTCCATCATGCCGGCGCCGGTGCGCTCGCGCAGATCCTTGACCATGGCGGCCGTGATGTCGGCCATCGTTCGCTCTCCTTCGTCTCGGCCGGCGCTCACGCGGCCGGCTGTTCGGCGGCGGCCTCGTGCAGCGGCTCGGGCGGCAGTTCCTCGGCAGCGCCGATGTCGCGCCCGCTCGCCATCATCTCGGCCGAAATACCGTCGAGCACCGCGGCGGAGACCAGATCGCAATAGAGTGTGATGGCGCGGATGGCGTCGTCATTGCCGGGAATCGGGAAGGTGACGCCGGCGGGGTCGGAATTGCTGTCGAGCACGGCCACCACCGGGATGCCGAGCTTGGTCGCCTCCTCGACCGCGAGCTTCTCCTTGTTGGTGTCGATGATGAACAGGATGTCGGGCAGCCCGCCCATCTCCTTGATGCCGCCGAGCGCGCGGTCGAGCTTCTCGCGCTCGCGCGTCAGGTCAAGCACTTCCTTCTTGGTCAGGCCCTGGATGTCGCCGGACAGCATATCCTCCATCTGGCGCAGACGCTTGATGCTGCCGGTGATGGTCTTCCAGTTGGTCAGCATGCCGCCGAGCCAGCGGTGGTTCACATAATACTGACCGCAGCGCTTGGCGGCATCGGCGACGTGATCGGCGGCGGCACGCTTGGTGCCGACGAACAGCACCCGCCCGCCGGCGGCAACCACGTCGCGCACCGCGCGCAGCGCGCGGTCGAGCAGCGGCACGGTCTGCTGAAGATCGATGATGTGGACCTGATTGCGGACACCAAACAGATACGGCTTCATGCTGGGGTTCCAGCGCCGCGTATGGTGGCCGAAATGCACGCCGGCTTCGAGAAGCTGGCGCAGGCTGAAGTCGGGCATTGCCATGGCTATGGGTCTCTCTCGCACGTCCGGTTGCGCCTCCGCGGGGCCATGCCGTTCACGGCACCGGACCGGTCCCCGGTCATCCGGGGGTCGGGGAGGTGCCCCGCGTGTGGATTACCGGCGGCACGCCGCCGGCGCCCGCGGTATGGCGGCAAACCACCCCGGATGCAAGCGCAGCCGCACCGCCCTGGTGAGACGCCCGTCATGGCGAGGAACGCCGCGACGAAGCCATCCACGGCCACCGCCCCGCGGCCGGGGACGCCCGCCAAGAATCCCGCTTGCCCCGGCCCTCAGTTATCATTTATAACGCACGACGTGAACGCAGCCCCGCCCCGCCCCCCGGCCGAACGCTTCGCCACCCTCACGGAAAGCGTCGCCAAAGCCCTCGCCGCCGAGGGGCTGCGGCTGGGGCTGGTGGCGCCCTGGCTCGCCCTGGTGTGGTGCAAACTGCGCAGTACCGGCGCCCGCATCCTGCGGATTGCGGCAGCCCTTGAGGCGGGCACGCTCCGCCTCACCCCGCCCCGGCCCCTGCCGCCGC
>JAJZNE010000039.1 GCA_021847995.1 Pseudomonadota bacterium
TCATAACCCGCGACGCCGCCCTGGACCCTCGCCCCCTTCGCCCGCGCCGCGGCGGGGGGCGGGCGCGTTCGCGCGAGAAGGTTTGAGATGGCCAAGCAGGATTATTACGCCACCCTGGGCGTCGCCCGCGGCGTGGATGCCGAGGGGCTGAAGAAGGCCTACCGCAAGCTGGCGATGCAGTACCACCCGGACCGCAACCCGGGCGACCGCGAGGCGGAGGCGAAATTCAAGGAGATCAACGAAGCCTACGACGTGCTGAAGGACGACCAGAAGCGCGCCGCCTATGACCGCTTCGGCCATGCCGCCTTCGAGCAGGGCGCCGGCGGGGCGGGCGGCTTCGATTTCTCGGCCGCCGGCGGGTTCGGCGACATCTTCGAGCAGATGTTCGGCGACTTCATGGGCGGCGGCGGGCGGCGCGGCGGGCGCGGCCCGCGTGCCGGCGCGGACTTGCGCGCCGGCGTCGAGATCGAGCTGACCGAGGCGTTTTCCGGCACGAAGGCCACGCTGCGCGTGCCCACGCGGGTGAAGTGCGAGGCGTGCAACGGCACCGGCTCGGAGAGCAAGGACGGCGGCGCCGCCACCTGCCCGGCCTGCCACGGCGCCGGCAAGGTGCGCGCCCAGCAGGGGTTCTTCGTCGTCGAGCGCAGCTGCCCCACCTGCGGCGGCCAGGGCCGCGTGGTGCGCAACCCATGCCGCATCTGCGCCGGCGCCGGCACCGTGCAATCGGAACGCACCCTTCAGGTGCAAATCCCGGCCGGCGTGGAGGACGGCACCCGCATCCGCCTCGCCGGCGAAGGGGAGGCCGGCGGGCCGGGCGGCTCGCCCGGTGATCTTTACGTCCACGTCGCAATCAGGCCGCACCCGATCTTCCAGCGCGAAGGGGCGATGGTGTTCTGCCGGGTGCCGGTGCGCATGACGCAGGCGGCCCTGGGGGCAGAAATCGAGGTGCCGGTGATCGACGGCGCGCGCGCGCGGGTGAAAATCCCGCCCGGCACGCAGACCGGCGATCAGTTCCGCCTGCGCGGCAAGGGGTTTTCCGTGCTGCGCAGCGCCCAGCGCGGCGACATGGTGATCCAGGTGCAGGTGGAAACCCCTCATGACCTGACCCGCCGCCAGCGCGAATTGCTGGAGGAGTTCGAGGCGGAAGCGGACGGCAAGGGCAGCCCCGAGCACGAAGGCTTCTTCGCCAAGGCCAGGGAATTCTTCCAGGGCCGCGGCTGAACGCGCCCGCGCGGCGGCTGGCGCCGTGATGCCGCTCCCGCAGGCACTTAAGGATCGCGCATGGCTGCCGCATCGGCATCTTTGCAACTTCTGCGCACAGGCGGCGTTCAGCCACTGTCCGCGGCGCTGTCCCCCCCACCTGCGCCGCGGCCGGGTGCCGGCGGCGCGGCTGAGCAATCGGCCGCGCCGCCACGGTGTCGCGCTGCACGCGTCGCCGGGGCGGCTCGGTTTGCGTGCCGGGGATGGCGGAAAGGCTAGGTCGCCGTCCGCATGATGATGCCGTCGAGCCTGTCCACATAGCCGCGCAAAGCCACGCGACGGATGCGATTTGACCGACGGATCGCGCATGACGGCTCGGGGACAGCCGGACGACGGGACCGCGGCACGGGAGGCATCATTGATCCGGACGAGTCGCAGGCGCGGACCGCGCAACCTGCCGCACGCGGTTGACAGCGCCAGTGACGCATCCCTATGCTCGGTCGTGACGGTGCCCCGGGAGGGGATAATAGGGAACGCGGTGCGACGCCGCGGCTGTTCCCGCAACTGTAGGTGGCGAGTCGGAGCGCCAACGTGCCACTGGGCAACCGGGAAGGCGGCACGCCGACGCAGAGCCGCGAGCCAGGAAACCTGCCGTCAGACCGTCACTGCGGCCGTAGCGGGCGGGAGTTTCCGTTGCGGACCGGGCCGCCGTGCCTGCGCGCCGGCCCCGCAACGACGAACGTGCGTCCGGAGGCTGCCTTGAACTCGATTTTCATGGCCCTGTCCGACCGCGGAAACGGCCAGCTCCGCCGTCCTGTGGCCGGCATCTATTCCGTGCTTGTCGTCGCCAACATCGTCGCCTGGATTTGGGCGTTTCTCGTCTTTCGGCATCAGCCGCTGCTGCTCGGCACGGCGCTGCTGGCCTACGGGTTCGGGTTGCGGCACGCGGTCGATGCCGACCACATCGCCGCCATCGACAATGTCACCCGCAAGCTGATGCAGGAGGGTCGGCGGCCGGTCAGCGTCGGCTTCTACTTCGCCTGCGGCCATTCGCTGGTGGTGATCCTGATGGCCGCCGGCGTCGCGGTGACGGCCACCGCGCTGTCGGCCCATTTCGACGACTTCAGGAATGTCGGCGGCATCGTCAGCACCCTGGTCTCGGCGCTGTTCCTGTTCGCGATCGCCGCGATGAACATTGTCATCCTGCGGGCGATCTGGCGCACCTACCAGCACGTCCGCCGGGGCGGCAGCTATGACGCGCAGGATTTCGACCTGCTGCTCAACAGCCGCGGCGTGCTGGCGCGCCTGTTCCGCCCGCTGTTTCGGCTGGTGACGCAGAGTTGGCACATGCTGCCGCTCGGGTTCCTGTTCGGCCTCGGCTTCGACACCGCGACCGAGGTCGGGTTGCTCGGCATTTCCGCCACCCAGGCGGGCAAGGGCGTGCCGATCTGGGCGATCATGGTGTTCCCGGCCCTGTTCGCCGCCGGCATGGCGCTGATCGACACCACCGACGGCATCCTGATGCTCGGCGCCTACAACTGGGCCTTCGTCAGGCCGATGCGCAAGCTCTACTACAACCTGACGATCACGCTGGTGTCGGTGATCATTGCCGTCGCCGTCGGCGGCATCGAGGCGCTCGGGCTGGTCGGCGACCAGCTTGGCCTGTCGGGCTGGTTCTGGGACGGGATCGGCGCCCTCAACGACAACTTCAACGGCATCGGCTTCGTCATCATCGGCATCTTCATCGCCGCCTGGATCATCTCGATGGTCATCTATCGCTACCAGGGCCTCGACCGGCTGGAGGTGCCGCGCTCCGGGATCTAGCGGTCACGGCCGGCCGCCTCTGGACGGGGCGGCCGGCGTGACCCACATTCGCCGCCATGACGCGGGGCATCGGAATCGCCGGCATTGCCGGGCGGATGGGGCGGCTGGTCGCCGAGGAGGTCAGGGGCGCCGGCCTCGTGCTGGCCGGCGGCATCGACCGGCCGGGCGCCGCGGTGCCCGACGGCGTGCGGCTGTTCCCCGATATCGCCACCCTCGCCGCCGCCGCCGACGTGGTGGTGGATTTCACCCATGCCGGCGCGGTTGCCGCCCATGCGGCGGCGCTTGCCGCGGCCGGCACCGCCTGGGTGCTCGGCACCACCGGCCTTGCCGCCGCGGACCAGGACGCCGTGGCCCGCGCCGCGCGCCGCATCGCGGTGGTGCAGTCGCCCAATTTCTCGCCCGGCGTCAACCTCGTGCTCGCGCTCGCGGAGCGCATGGCAGCGGCGCTGCCGTCGGAGACCTACGACGCCGAGATCGTCGAGATGCATCATCGCCAGAAGGTCGATGCCCCGTCCGGCACCGCCCTCGGCCTCGGCCAGGCGGTGGCGCGCGGGCGCGGCGTGGCGCTGGAGGTGGTGCGCGACAGCGGACGCGACGGGCATACCGGCCCGCGCCGGCCCGGCGCGATCGGATTTGCCGCTCTGCGCGGCGGCCAGATCGTCGGCGAACACACCCTGATCTTCGCCGCGGCGGGCGAGCAGATCGCGGTCACCCACCGCGCCTTCGACCGCCGCGTGTTCGCCACCGGCGCAATCCGCGCCGCCGCCTGGGTCGCCGGCCGGCCGCCGGGCCACTACGGCATGGCGGATGTCCTCGGCATGCGCTGAAATCCCGCGCGCCGCTTGACCCGGCGCCCGGTTTTCCGTCATTGAGCCGCAAAGCCGTTCGTCCCCCGCTCCCACCATTGCCAACACGGAAGATAAATGCGCGACAAGGGCGAGTTCCTGTTCACCTCCGAGTCCGTCTCGGAAGGCCATCCCGACAAGGTCGCGGACCGCATCAGCGACACGGTGCTGGACACGTTCCTGGCCGCCGACCCCTATTCCCGCGTCGCCTGCGAAACGATGGTGACCACCAACCGAATCGTGCTGGCCGGCGAAACCCGCGGCCCCGATACGATCACGCCGGAACTGCTCGCCCACGAGGCGCGGCTCGCCGTGCACGACATCGGCTACGACCAGGAGGGATTCTCCTGGAAGGCCGCCAGGATCGAGGTGCATCTGCATGCTCAGTCCTCGGACATCGCGCTCGGCGTCGATGCCGCCGGCAACAAGGACGAGGGGGCGGGCGACCAGGGCATCATGTTCGGCTACGCCTGCCGGGAAACGCCGCTGCTGATGCCGGCGCCGCTCTATTACGCGCACCTGATCCTGCGCCGCATCCACGAACTGCGCCGCATCCGCGACCTGTCGGTCGATGGATTGCTGCCGGACGCGAAAAGCCAGGTGACGCTGCGCTACGTCGATGGCAGGCCGGTCGGCGCCACCAGCGTCGTCGTCTCCACCCAGCACGAGGAGCGGCTGAGCCAGGAGGCGGTGCGCGAGCGCGTGCTGCCGATCGTCGAAAGCAGCCTGCCGCATGGCTGGATGCCGCCTTCGCGCGAGATCTACATCAACCCGACCGGCAAGTTCGTGATCGGCGGCCCGGACGGGGATTGCGGGCTGACCGGGCGCAAGATCATCGTCGATACCTATGGCGGCGCCGCCCCGCATGGCGGCGGCGCGTTCAGCGGCAAGGACCCGACCAAGGTCGATCGCAGCGCCGCCTATGCCTGCCGCTACCTCGCCAAGAACGTCGTCGCCGCCGGCCTCGCCGACCGCTGCACCCTGCAGCTCAGCTACGCGATCGGCGTCTCTCATCCGCTGTCGGTCTATGTCGATCTGCACGGCAACCCGTTCGACGTGGACCCGACCCGGCTGGAGCGCACGCTGCGCGAACTGGTCAATCTCTCGCCCCGCGGCATCCGCGAGCATCTCCGCCTCAACCGGCCGATCTACGCCGCCACCGCCGCCTACGGACATTTCGGCCGCGAGCCGGACGAGGAGCGCGGCACCTTCACCTGGGAGCGCACCGACCTGGTGCCCGCGCTGCGGTCGGCGTTCAACCGCTGAGCGAGGCCCCCCGGCCGCGGCTGAAACCGCCGCCGGACCGGCTCTACGGCCGCCCCCGCAGCCATTCGCTGCGGCCACGGCAGTTGCGCCTGCTGGCTGAGACACTGCCGCGTCTGCGCTTCACTCGCGCGCAGGCGGTCGATCCGGGCGGCGCCTTTGCCGGCAGGGTGCGCGAACTCTGGCTCGAAGTCGGGTTCGGCAGCGGCGAGCACACGCTGGCGCAGGCCGCCGCACACCCATGGGCCGGCATCATCGGCTGCGAGGTGTTCGAGAACGGCCTCTGTTCCCTGCTCTCCCGGCTGGTGCCGGAAGGAGGGGAAGCGACGGCACCGCTGCCCGGCAATCTGCGCCTGTGGACCGACGACGCGCGAGTGCTGCTGCGGGCCTTGCCGGCCGCGGCGCTCGACCGTCTGTTCCTGCTGTTCCCCGATCCCTGGCCGAAGGCGCGGCACGCCAAGCGCCGCTTCGTCCATCCCGCCCTGCTGCCGGATCTCGCCAGGGTGCTGCGGCCCGGCGCCGAGTGGCGCATCGCCACCGACGATCCGACCTATCAGGGCTGGGTCGCGGAGGTGCTGGCCGACCAGCCGTTCTTCACCGCTCCGCCGCCCGCCGCCACCCGCCCCGACCTGTGGCCGCCGACACGCTACGAGGCGAAGGCGCGGACCGCCGGCCGCGCCATATGCTACTGGTCGCTGACCCGCCGCGACGGATAGCACCGCTCATGCCGCGACCACGCCGGTTTCGTCGGCCTGGAGGCCAAACGCCGCCGCCATCAGCGCACGGGTGTAATCGGCCTGCGGCCGGGTGAGAACTTCCTCCGCCGTCCCCTGCTCCACCACCTTGCCGCGCCGCAGCACGACGATGCGGTGGGCGAGTGCCCGCACCACGCGCAGATCGTGGCTGATGAAGAGATAGCCGAGCCGGTGGTCCTGCTGTAGCCGGCGCAGCAGATCGACGATCTGCGCCTGCACCGACATGTCGAGCGCGCTGGTCGGTTCGTCCAGCACCACGAAATGCGGCTTCAGCACCATCGCCCGCGCGATCGCGATGCGCTGGCGCTGGCCGCCGCTGAATTCGTGCGGATGGCGGTGCGCCGCCTCGGCCGGCAATCCCACCTCCTCCAGCGCCGCGGCGACGCGCAGCGCGCGCTCCGCCGGCGACAGGTGCGGTGCATGCACCGTCAGCCCCTCGGCCACGATCTCGCCCACATGCAGCCGCGGCGACAGGCTGCCGAACGGGTCCTGGAACACGATCTGCATGCGGGCGCGCAGCTCGCGCAGGCGCCGCCGGCTCAGGCCGCCGACATCCTCCCCTTCGAAGCGGGTGGCGCCGTGTCCCGCCACCAGGCCGAGCATGGCATAGCCCATGGTCGATTTGCCCGACCCGCTTTCCCCCACCAGCCCCACCGTCTCGCCTTCATGAACCGTGATGGTGCAGCCATCGACCGCGCGGACATGGCCGACGGTGCGGCGCAGCACGCCGCGGCAGATGGCGAAATGCACGTGCATGTCGCGGCTTTCCATCACCGTCGGCGCCGCCGGCGCCAGCGTCGGCGGCGCGCCCTTCGGTTCGGCGGCGAGCAGCATGCAGGTATAGGGATGGTGCGGCATCTGGAACACCTCCTCGGCACGTCCTGCCTCCACCACGCGGCCGTCCTTCATCACCGCGACCCGGTCGGCATAGCGCCGCACGATCGCCAGGTCGTGCGTGATGAGCAGCAGCGCGAGGCCGCGCGCCCGCTTCTGGTCTGCCAGCAGCTTCAGAATCTGCGCCTGGATGGTCACATCCAGCGCCGTCGTCGGCTCGTCGGCGATCAGCAGCCTGGGGTCGTTGGCCAGCGCCATCGCGATCATCACGCGCTGCCGCTGCCCGCCGGACAACTGGTGCGGGAAGGCCGACAGCCGTTGCTCGGCGTCCGGGAACCCGGCCTGGTCGAGCAGTTCGATGACACGCGCACGCAGCGCCCCGTTGTCGATCGGCGTGTGCAGCTTCACCGCCTCGGCGACCTGCCGGCCGATGCGCGTCAGCGGGTTGAGGCTGGTCATCGGCTCCTGGAAGACGATGCCGGCCGCCCCGCCGCGCAACCGCCGCAGCTCGCTCTCCGGCGCCCCGATCACGCTCTGCCCATCGAGCAGGATGCGCCCTGTGGCCCGGCCGCCCGGCGGCAGCAGTTGCAGCAGCGACAGCGCGGTCATCGACTTGCCGGACCCGCTTTCCCCCACCAGCGCCAGCGTCTCGCCACGGTCGAGGGTGAACGACACGCCGTCCACCACACGCCGCGTCCCGAACGTGACCGACAGATCCTCCACCGAGAGCAGGCTCATCGCACCCTCCGATCAGCGGCCTTTCCGTCATCTGCGGTGGGCGTTGCAGTCCCGCGGCCGCTGCGTCCGTTCATGGTGCGGTGCGGCGTGGGTCGAAGGCATCGCGCACCGCTTCGCCGATGAAGATAAGCAGTGTCAGCACGCCGCCCAAGACCAGGAACGCGGTGATGCCGAGCCAGGGGGCCTGGAGGTTGTCCTTGCCCTGGCTGACCAGCTCGCCGAGCGAGGGGGAGCCGGGCGGCAGGCCGAACCCGAGGAAATCGAGGCTCGCCAGGATGGTCACCGAACTGGACAGCGTGAACGGCAGGAAGGTCAGCGTCGCCACCATCGCGTTGGGCAGGATGTGCCGCCACATCACGCCGAGATCCGACACGCCGAGCGCCTTGGCGGCACGCACGTAATCGAGGTTGCGCCCGCGCAGGAACTCCGCCCGCACCAGGCCGGTCAGGCTCATCCAGCTGAACAGCAGCAGGAACCCAAGCAGGATCCAGAAATCCGGCTCGATGATGCTGGAGAGGATGATGAGCAGGAAAAGCTGCGGCATGCCCGACCAGATCTCGATGAAGCGCTGGAACAGCAGGTCGGTCAGCCCGCCATAGAAGCCCTGCACCGCGCCGGCGGCGATGCCGATCGCCGAGGAGACGGCGGTCAGCGTGAAGCCGAACAGCACCGAGATGCGAAAGCCATAGATCACACGCGCCAGCACATCGCGCGCCTGATCGTCGGTGCCGAGCAGGTTGTTCCACGACGGCGGCGACGGCGCCGGACTGGGCAGATTCTTGCAGATCGTGTTGTAGCTGTAGGGAATCACCGGCCACAGCATCCAGCCCCGGCTCAGGATGGTACGGTGTACCTCGGGGTCGGTATAGTCGGCCGCCAGCGGCATGAAGTCGGGGCCGAACGTATCCTCGCTGTAGTCGTGCAGCACGGGGAAATACCAGTGGCCGGCGAAGCGGATCACCAGCGGCCGGTCGTTGGCGATGAACTCCGCGAACAGCGACAGCACGAACAGCACCAGAAATGCCCACAGCGACCAGAAGCCGCGCCGGTGTGCCCGGAACACCGCGAGCCGCCGCTGCGTCAGCGGCGACAGGCCGAAGCGGCCCTGCACCGGCACCGCGAGCAGGGCCGGTTCGTCTCTCATGACGCCACCCTCATCGCCTTGCCTCGAAGTCGATGCGCGGATCGACCACGGTGTACAGCATGTCGCCGGCGATCTGCATGAGCAGGCCGAGCAGGGTGAAGATATAGAGCGTGCCGAACATCACCGGATAGTCGCGGCGGATCGCCGACTCGAAGCCGAGCAGCCCCAGCCCGTCGAGCGAGAAGATGATCTCCACCAGCAGCGCCGAGGTGAACAGGATGCCGATGAAGGCGGAGGGGAAGCCGGCGACGATCAGCAGCATGGCATTGCGGAACACGTGGCGGTACAGGATTCGCTGCTCGCCCGCCCCCTTGGCCCGCGCCGTCACCACGTACTGCTTGCGGATTTCTTCCAGGAAGCAGTTCTTGGTCAGGATGGTCAGGGTGGCGAAGCCGCCGACCACCAGCGCGGTGATCGGCAGCACCATGTGCCACAGATAGTCGGCGACGCGGGCCGGGAAGCTCCAGTCCTGCGACCCCTCGCTGACCAGTCCGCGCAGCGGGAACCATTGCACGTAGCTGCCGCCCGCGAACAGCACCACCAGCAGCACCGCGAACAGGAAGCCGGGCACGGCATAGCCGATCAGCACGAACAGCGACGAAATCACGTCGAAGCGGCTGCCGTCGCGCACCGCCTTCATGATGCCGAGCGGGATCGAGATCAGATAGACCAGCACCGTTGACCACAGGCCGAGCGAGATGCTGACCGGCATCTTCTGCAGGATCAGCGTCAGCACGCTGCGGTCGCGGAAGAAGCTGCGACCGAGATCGAAGGTCAGATAGCCGCGCAGCATCAGCCAGAAGCGCGTCAGCGGCGGCTTGTCGAAGCCGAACAGCTTGCGGATGTCCGCGACCAGCGCGGGGTCGAGGCCGCGCCGGCCGCGATAGGCGGTGCCCTCGCCGGGCGGCGGACGCGACGCCGACGTCTCCGTTCCGCCCCCGGCGACACGCTCCGTCATGCCGCCGCCCTTGCCCTTGAGTTCGGCGATCATCTGTTCCACCGGTCCGCCGGGGGCGAGCTGCACCACGGCGAAGTTGATCGCGATGATGCCGAACAGCGTCGGCACCACCAGCAGCAGCCGGCGGACCAGATAGGCGCCCATCAGAGGCCGCTGCGCCGTGCCGCGTCGGTCCTCGCCGCCAGCGCCGGATCCACCCACCAGGAGTTGAAGGAAACACCGCTGCGCACCGGCACGTCGGTGTGCCCGAAGCGGTCCCACCACGCCACCCAGACCGACTGGATATGCCATTGCGGCACCACGTACCAGCCCCACAGCAGCACGCGGTCGAGCGCACGCGCCGCCGTCACCAGCTCGTCGCGCGAGCGGGCGGAGACGACGCGGGCGATCAGCGCATCGACCACCGGGTCGGCGACGCCGGCGAGATTGTCGCTGCCTTCCTGCTTCGCCGACGCGCTGCCCCAGAAATCCAGCAGCTCGTTGCCGGGACTGTCGGATTCGCCGAAGGTGTTGATCGTCATGTCGAAGTCGAAGGCATCGGTCAGGTGCTCGTACTGCGCCGGATCGACCGTGCGCACATGCACCGCGATGCCGAGCCGCTCCAGCCACTGCACGTAGGGCAGCGTCACCCGCTCGAAGCTCGGCTCGTCAAGCAGGATCTCGAAACTCATCTGCTTGCCCGCGGCATCCAGCAGCTTGCGGTCCCTGACATGCAGCCCCGCCTGTTCCAGCAGCCTGAGTCCCCGCAGCATGCCGTCGCGGTTGTTGCCCGACCCGTCGGTCACCGGCAGGGTGAACGGCGTGGTGAACAATTCGGGCGGCAGCCGGTCGCGGTAGGGCTCCAGCAGCTTCAGCTCCTCGCCGCCCGGCAGGCCGGACGACGCGCAGTCGCTGTTGCTGAAGAAGCTGGTCGTGCGGGTGTAGAGATCATAAAAGAGATTTTTGTTTTCCCACTGGAAGTCGAACACCTCGTTCATCGCCTGGCGCACGCGGCGATCGGCGAACACTGGGCGGCGCGTGTTCATGACGAAGCACTGCATGCCGGTCGGCAGGCTCGACGGGAACGCCTCCTTCCTGACCAGGCCCTTCTGGACCGCGGGGAAATTGTATTCCGTGGCCCACACCTTGGAGATGTTCTCGCGCCGGTAATCCACCTGACCGGCCTTGAACGCCTGCAGAGCGACCGTCGCATCGCGGAAATACTCGGTGCGGATGACGCCGAAATTGTCCTGCCCGATCGAAGTCGGCAGGTCACGTCCCCAGTAGTCGGCGACCCGCTCCATCGCCAGCGTCCGGCCGAATTCGAACTTGCCGACACGATAGGGGCCGGAGCCGAGCGGCGGATCGGTCAGCGGGGCGGTGAAGTCGCGCCCTTCCCACCAATGTCTGGGCAGCACGACCAGTTCGCCCAGGATCATCGGCAGCTCGCGGTTGGTGGTGGTCTTGAAGTGGAACACCAACCGATTCGCGCCCTCCGCCACTGCGTGCGACACGTCGGCATAATATTGCCGGTAATAGGGCCGACCCTTGTCACGCAGCATCTCGAACGTCCACACCGCGTCCGCCGCCGTCACCGGCGTGCCATCGTGGAACCGCGCCTCCGGCCGCAGTTCGAAGGCCACGTAGCTGTGGTCGGCCGCGACCTCGATCACGCCGGCCAGATGGGCATAGCCGGTATCGAGTTCGTCCGCCGTCTCCTTCAGCAGCGTGTCCCAGATGCGGCCGATGGAGGCCGGCGCGGTGCCGCGCACGATGAAGGGGTTGAAGCTGTCGAAGCTGCCGAGATCGGCAAGCGCGACCTCGCCGCCTTTGGGGGCGTCGGGGTTGACATAGGGAAAATGCCTGAAATCGGGCGGCAGCCGCGGCTCACCGACCAGCGCCAGGCCATAGGTGCGCAGCGGCGCGGCGGCGGCGGGTGGCGGTGGGCCGCCCGCCTGGGCCGCCTCATCGGCGCGGGCGCCGCTGCGGACGACGACGCCGGCCAGTCCGGCTAGAAGCAAATCTCTGCGGCGCACGTCTCTCTCCCCTTGGCTGGTCCTCCGAACGTATAGGCGCTTGCGCAGGCGACGTCAGGCGCCGGCCGCGAGGCGGTCGCACGCCGGCGCCAGCAGCGCCGCATCGCCCACCGCCAGCACGCGCCCGCCGGCGGCCGGCCACGTCTCCCCATGCAACGTATCGCCGCGCCAATCGGTCATCCGCCCGCCCGCGCCTGCGATCACCGGCACCAGCGCCGCCCAGTCCCACAGCTTGAGATCGGCCTCGGCGATCACGTCGATGCGGCCGAGCGCCAGCAGCCCATAGGCATAGGCGTCGCCGCCGAAGCTCGTCCGCCCGCAGGCGTCGGCGAGCCGCTGCCATCGCGCCTGCTCGTTGGCGGTGAACATCTGCGGGCTGGTGCAGGACAACTCGGCATCCGCCAGCCGGGCACAACTGCGGCAGCCGGGGCGGCCGCCGAGTGGGCCGCGAAACACCGTCGCCCGGCCGGCAACGCCGATCCACCGCTCCCCGGTCACCGGCTGGTCGATGAGGCCGAGAACCGGCACGCCCCCGTCGAGCAGCGCGATCAGGGTGGCAAACAGCGGGCGGCCGGTGATGAAGGCGCGCGTGCCGTCGATCGGGTCGAGCGCCCAACTCAATCCCGCCGCCGCGCCGGTGGTGCCGAATTCCTCGCCGATGATGCCGTGGCCGGGACAGTGACGCGCCAGCACCGCCCGCATCGCCCGTTCCGCCGCCCGGTCGGCCTCCGTCACCGGGCTGTGGTCGGCCTTCAGGTCGGCGCCGAGATCGGTGCGGAACAGCGGACGCAGCAGCGCGCCGGCCGCATCGGCTGCCGCCTCTGCGGCCGCGAGCCAGCCGGCAAGCTGCTCCGCGGTCGGCGCCACGCCGCTACTTCGCGGGCGCGGCGTTGTCCCCGGCCGCCGGCGGGCCAGCCTGGGCCGGCTCGGCCGATGTTTCGCCGCCCGCCGGCTTGCCGGTCGGCGTCTGCTGCGCCGCCGGCGCCTCCCCGGCCGCGGTGGTCCCGGCCTGGGAGTTGCCGCTCTCCCCGCTCTGGGCCGGGGCCGCGCCCGAGGCCGGCAGCGGCACCGGGTTGTCGGAGAGCGTGCGCAGATAGGCGATCACCGCCGCCCGCTCGCTTTCCTTGGGCAGGCCGGCGAAGGTCATGCGCGTTCCCGGCGCATAGGCCGCGGGTTTGGTCAGCCACTCGTTCAGCGCGTCGTAGGTCCACGGCCCCTGCTTGCTCTTGAGCGCGCTCGAATAGTCGAAGCCGGCCATGTGCGCATGCGGGCCGCCGACCACGCCCCACAGGTTGGGGCCGATGATCGCCTTCCCGCCCTTGTCGAAGCTGTGGCAGACGGCGCAGTTCTTTTCCGCGATCTGCTTGCCCTCCGCGGGCGAGGCGGCGGCGATCATCGGGCCGATCGGGGGGGTTCCCGCCGCCGGCGGGGCGGCGCCGCCGGCCGGCGCCGTGGCCGTCGCCGTTGCTGTCGCCGTTGCTGTCGCCGTCTGGGCCGGCACCGGCGGCAGCGGCTCGGGGTTCTTGGACAGCGTGCGCAGATAGGCGATCACGTCGGCCCGCTGCTTCTCGCTCGACAGGCCGGCGAAGGTCATCTTGGTGCCGGGCGCATAGGCCGACGGCTTGGTCAGCCACGCGTTCAGCTCGTCATAGGTCCACGGCCCCTGCTTGCTCTTGAGCGCGCTTGAGTAGTCGAATCCGGCCATGTGCCCATGCGGGCTGCCGAGGATGCCATAGAGGTTGGGGCCGATCCCGGCCTTCCCGCCGTCATCGAAGCTGTGGCAGGCGGCGCATACGGTGCTGGCGATCTTCTCGCCCGCCTTCACGTCGGCACTGGCGAGCAGGGCTGCGATCGGCGGTTCCGGTGCTGCGGCCGGGGCGGCGCCCGGCTCCTTGGGCAGCTCGATCTGGATCGCGGCCTGCTTCAACCGGGTCGGATGCACCAGACCGTCGGCGACCAGGCTTGCCGCCATGAAGGCGATGCCGGCCACCAGGACCGATGCGATCGCCTTGTTGACCTCCATGCTGTCCATGCAGAGCGGAACCCCGAACAAAAGAGAGAAAACGAAACCCGACCGGCCGCCCGCCTCGCGTTGCCTGCGGCCGATCGTCCACGTAGGTTGCCGGGCACCATAGGGAAGTGAACCCGTTGCGACAACCCGCCTCTCGGGCCGCCTCTCCGGCCCCTCGGCACCGCCGGTGAACCCGATCGTCGTCATTCCCGCGCGCATGGCGGCGACAAGGCTGCCGGGCAAGCCGCTCGCCGACATCGCCGGGCGGCCGATGATCGTCCACGTCCTCGACCGCGCGCAGCAGGCCGGGATTGGTCCCGTGGTGGTGGCGTGCGGCGATCCGATCATTGCCGAGGCGGTGACGGCGGCGGGCGGGCGGGCGGTGCTCACCGATCCGGCGCTGCCCTCCGGCTCCGACCGCGCCCGCGCCGCCCTCGATCGGTGCGATCCGGACGGCGCCCACGACGTGGTGGTCAACCTGCAGGGCGACCTGCCGCTGCTGCCGCCCGGCTATCTGCGCACGGTGCTGCTGCCGCTCGATGACCCGGCCTGCGACCTCGCCACCCTGGTCGCGCCCATCGCCGATGCCGCCGAGGCGGCGGCCGAGCAGGTGGTCAAGGCAGCCTGCGCCTTCCCACCCGGCGCGGCGGTGGCGCCGGCGCTCTATTTCTCGCGCCTGCCGATCCCCTGGGGGGATGGGCCGCGCTGGCATCACGTCGGCCTCTATGCCTGGCGGCGCACGTCGCTCGCCCGATTCGTGGCGCTGGCGCCGTCGGCGCTCGAACGGCGCGAGAAGCTGGAGCAGTTGCGCGCGCTGGAGGCGGGCATGCGCATCCTGTGCGCCCGCGTGCCGGCGGCGCCGTTCGGCGTCGATACGCCGGAGGATCTGGCGCGCGCCCGCACCGCGCTCGCCGCATGCGGGGAGCCGACATGACCGATCGCACCATCGCCTTCCAGGGCCGCCCCGGCGCCTATTCCGACCTCGCCTGCCGCACCGCCTTCCCGGACTGGCGCACCCTGCCCTGCCCGACCTTCGAGGCGGCGATCGAGGCGGTGCGGGAAGGGCGGGCGGCGCGCGCCATGCTGCCGTGCGAAAACAGCCTCGCCGGGCGGGTGCCGGACATCCACGCCCTGCTGCCCGACTCGGGCCTGCACATCGTCGGCGAACACTTCCAGCGGGTCGAACATTGCCTGCTCGCCCCCCGCGGCGCCACCCTCGCCACCCTGCGGCGCGCCCATTCGCATGCCGTCGCCCTCGGCCAGGTCCGGCGCCTGCTGCGCGAGCTCGATCTGACGCCGGTGGTGGAGGCGGATACCGCCGGCGCGGCCGAGCAGGTCGCCGCCTGGGGCAATCCGGCCGATGCCGCGATCGCGTCGTCGCTCGCCGCCGAACTGTTCGGTCTCGACGTGCTGCGCCGCAATGTCGAGGACGCGGCGCACAACACCACCCGCTTCTATGTCACCGCGCGCGCCCCTGCACGCCATGCCGCCGACACGCCGCAGCTGATGACGACGTTCGTGTTCCGGGTGAGGAACGTGCCCGCGGCGCTGTACAAGGCACTCGGCGGCTTCGCCACCAACGCCGTCAACATGACGCGGCTGGAAAGCTACATGCTCGACGGCCATTTCACGGCCACCCAGTTCCTGTGCGACGTGGACGGACACCCCGAGCATCCGCCGCTGCGCCGCGCGCTTGAGGAACTCGCGTTCTTCTCGCGCGAATGCCGCATCCTCGGCGTCTATCCGGCAGCGCCGGCGCGGCTGGCGCAGAGCGACCCGGCGGATTAGCGCCAAGCCGCGATCATTACGATATAGTGTTACGGCCGGCCGGACAGCCGGGCGGCGGCGCGCCGGTGGATCGATTTTTTGCCCTGTTGCGCGGCGCGGCCGGCGCGCGCCCTCCGCCGCATTGGCCTCAGGCCGGGTGGCCTCAGCCAGGCCAGGGCGGGCCGGTGGCGGCGGGCAGGGGGAACAGAGTGAACGGGCGCCGCCTGCGCTTGCGCTTGCGAGGCACGAAGGCGGGAAACGGGGCGTCGGGCTTTCTGCTCGGCGCCGCCGCTTTTGTTGCCGCCTCCGGCTTTGGCGGGGCCGGCGGTTTGGGCTGCCGGCGGGGGGTTCGGCGCGGGGGAAACAGACCGGGCGGCGGCTTGACCCCGAGCATCCGGCAGATCGGGCGGAGATGGTGGGCGATCGGCGGGGCCGCCTGGATCAGCTCGGCCATGTCCGGTTCGGCGAGGAGATATTCGAGCTGCGAGCGGCCGAAGCTGAGCGCGGTGACCCGCCGGAGCAGCCAGCCGAAGCCTTGCGGGATTTCTTTTCGCCTGGGTTTGGCGTGGTCCGGCCGGGGTGCCGTATCCTCCGTCCGGGGCGGCAGCGGCGGGAGCTTGCGGGGCGGGCTGAGGCGCAGCGTGCCGGCCTCGAGGGCAGCGGCAATCCGCAGGATGCGGGCGCCGGTGCTGCGCAGTTTGCACCACACCAGGGCGAGCCAGGGCGCCACCAGCCCCAGCCGCCACGCCTCGGCGGCGAGGGCCTTGGCGACGCCTTCCGTGAGGGTGGCGAAGCGTTCGGCCGGGGGGCGGGGTGGGGCTTGGTTCACGACGTCCGTTATAAAGGATAACGACGCCTGAGGGCAAGCGGGTTATAGGGCGGGGGGCAGCGGGGTGCTCGGCGCCTCTGTGATGGGCGGCGCGGCGAGACCGGGCTTGCCGGGACACCACGAGACCGGGATGGTTGGCGTGGCGTGTTCGCTGCACTGCCTCGCCCTTTGCCGTCGGTTGTCGGCGCTCTGGAGGGTCGGCCACCGGCGCAGGGGGCGACCGGCCGTAGCCGGCCGCCCATCTGGTGCGCCCGAAGGCACTTGTTAACGGAAAGCCCGCATTCCCCCATCGGCTACGCATGGAACGGAACCTTCCGCTGCGATATTGAAATGCGGCCGGGCACGAGTCAAGCTGGCGAATGGCAAACCGTTTGGCACTCGACATCGGCGCCAACTCCATCGGCTGGTGCCTGCTCACCCTCGATCCCGCCGGCGCCCCTTGCGCGATTCGCGCCATGGGCGTGCGCATCTTCCCGGACGGACGAGATCCGAAGACGAATGCGTCGCTTGCCGCCGACCGGCGGCAGGCGCGTGCGATGCGGCGCCGCCGCGACCGTTACCTGCAACGACGGCGGGCGATGCTGAACGCCCTCACCCGTCACGGTCTGATGCCGGCGGAGGCCGCGGCGCGCGCCGAAATCGCGGCGCGCGACCCCTATGCCCTGCGCGCCAGGGCGCTTGCGGAAAAACTGACGCCGCACGAAGTCGGGCGGATCATCTTCCACCTCAACCAGCGCCGCGGATTCCGCAGCAACCGCAAGACCGACCGCGGCAACGAGGAACGGGGCAAGATCGCCGACGCGGCCGAGCGGCTGCGGGTGGAACTGGCGCGCAGCGGCCATGTCACGCTCGGGTCCTGGTTCGCCGCCCGACACGCCGCGCGCCAGCCGGTGCGGGCACGGCTACAGGGGGCCGGCGCCAGGGCGGCCTATCCCTTCTATCCCACCCGCGACCTGATCGAGGCCGAATTCGACACGATCTGGGCGGCGCAGTCCGGATGGAACCCGGCGCTGACCCCGGCGATCGGGGCCGAATTGCGGCGCATCCTGACCTTCCAGCGCCCGTTGCGCGAGCCGCCAGTCGGGCGCTGCTGGCTGGAGCCGACGGAGCCGCGGGCACCGCGGGCGCTGCCCAGCACGCAGGCGTTCCGCATCGCGCAGGATCTCGCGCATCTGGCCATCCGCCGCGTCGGCGAGCCCGACCAGCCGTTGACGCAGCCGCAGCGCGCGTTGCTGTTCGCGCAGCTCGACGCCGGCCACGACCTGTCCTTCACGCAGATGCGCCGGCAACTCGGCCTGACGCGGGGAGAGTCGTTCAACCTCGAATCCCGCGCGCGTGAGGAGATCAAGGGGGCGGAGACGGCAAAACGGCTGGCGGCGAAGAAGAAGAAGCTGCACGACATCTGGCCGACACTCGATCGTGACGCGCGCGATGCTGTCGTCACCGCGCTGTTGGACGCGCAGTCCGAGGACGACGCCGTGGCCAGGCTCGTCGCGCTGGGAATTCCCCGGAACGCGGCGGAGGAAGCGGAAAAGATCACCCTGCCGGACGGTCATGCCTCGCTTTCCACCAAGGCGATCCGGCGAATTCTGCCGCATCTCGAGTCCGGCCTGGTCTACAGCGCCGCGGTGCAGGCGGCCGGCTATGCGCATCATTCCGACGACCGGGACGGCGTGATCCTGCCGGCGCTGCCCTATTACGGCGAGGTGCTCGGCGAGCGCCTGGGCACCGGCACCGGCGAGGAGGGGCACCCGCCGGAACGGCGTTTCGGCCGGGTGCCGAACCCGACGGTGCATGTCGCGCTGAACCAGGTGCGCCATGTGGTGAATGCGCTGATCGCGCGGTTCGGGCACCCGCAGGAGATTGTGGTCGAGGTGCTGCGCGAACTGGCACATTCCGCGAAGCAGCGCGCCGACATCGAGAAAGGGCAGAAAGAGAACAGGAGCCGCCGCGACGACTGGGTGAAGCAGCTGGCGGCACTTGGGCTGCCGGCGAATGGGCGCAACATGGCATTCATGCGCCTGTGGAGCGAGCAGGCGCACGACCCAAAGGAGCGCGTCTGCCCGTACAGCGGCGAGCGCATCTCGATCGAACGGCTGTTCTCGGGGCAGATCGAGGTCGATCACATCCTGCCGTTCGCGGTCACGCTGGATGACAGCTTCAACAACCGCGTCCTGGTAACGCGGGAGGCGAACCGGCGCAAGGCGCGGCAGACGCCGTTCGAGGCCTTCCACGCTTCGCCCGACTGGCCGGAGATCCAGGCGCGGGCAAAGCTGCTGCCGCCGGCCAAGGCCTGGCGCTTCGCGCCGGATGCACTGAAAAAATGGCAGGGCCAGCATGCCGATTTCCTCGCCCGGCATTTGACCGACAGCGCCTATATCGCCCGGCTGATGCGGCCGTATCTGCGCAAGGTCTGCGACGACCGCAAACTCTGGTTCGTCCCAGGCCGGCTGACCGCGCTGCTGCGGCAGAATCTCGGCCTGAACAGCGCGAGCCTGCTGGGCAAGGGCGGCGCGCGGAAAGAGCGCACCGACCATCGCCATCACGCGATCGACGCACTGACGGTGGGACTGATCGACCGATCCCTGTTGCAGCGCGTGGCAACGGCGGCCGGGCGCGGGGAGCTGGATGGCCGACTGATCGAAAAACTGGAGGAGCCGTGGCCGGGATTCATCGCCGAGGCGGCGGAGAAACTGGCCGGCGTCGTCGTGTCGTACAAGCCAGACGCTGCGGTGTCCGGGAGACTCCATAACGATACGTCGTACGGGACCGTCCCGGGGGCCGGCGCGTCAGGACCGAACGTGGCCCATCATGTGCCGGTGCAGTCGCTCGCTGGCTGGTCGGAGGAGGATGCCGCCGATGCGATCGCGGACGAACCACTGCGGCGACGAATAACTGCGGCACTGGCAGCCTCCGGAAAGCCGGCTCAGGCGGCGGAGCTGGCCCGGATCGAACATGCGCCGGACGTGTTCGTGCGACGCGTTCAGGTCCGCGAGCGGCTTGAGGGCAGCGCCGAAATTCGCGACCGCCGCACCGGCCGGGGCTACCGGCGGGTCAAGCTGGACGCGAACCATCGCGCGGAGTTCTGGCGAATGCCCGCCCAGGGCGGCGAGCGTGGCAGGGTGATGATGATGGTCGTGCCGATGCTGCATGCCGCGGCGGATGCGGAGGCCAGGCGACTCGGCCGGCGTGCGTCGGACAGGCGGCCGCACCCGGCCGCCAGGCTGCTGCTGCGGCTGCACAAGAACGACGTGCTCGCCATTGGCGAAGGCGCGCAGCGGCGGCTTGTCCGGGTGGTCAAGTTCAGCGGCACGCAAGTCACGCTGGCGGCGCCGAACGAGGGCGGTAACTTGAAAGCGCGTGATGCCGACCGTGGCGACCCTTTCAAGTACATCAATGCGAGCATCAAATTCCTCCGCGGGGAGCGTGCAAGAAAGGTGTTCGTCGATCCCCTGGGCCGCGTGCGCGACCCCGGACCGCTGGCGTGGTGACGGCATGGGAAGTCCGCTCGGCCGGGTGATCGAGATTGCGGAGGAAGGCCGCCATCTATCGCGGGAGCGCGGCTTTCTGGTGGTCAGCGCCGGGCGTGAGGAGGTCGGGCGCGTGCCGCTCGATGATATCGCGGCCGTGCTCGCAACCGCGCGCGGTACGTCGGTATCGGTCGCGCTGCTGGCGGCGCTGGCGGAGCGCGGGCTGCCGTTCGTGGTCCCCGGCGCCAATTTCGCGCCGGCGGGGCTGCTGTGGCCGATGGCAGGGCATCATGCGGTGTCGCGGCGCATGACGGCGCAGATCGAGCGCACGCGGCCGATGGAGAAGCGGCTGTGGGGTCAGGTGGTCGCGGCCAAAATCCGCCGCCAGGGCTGGACGCTGCAATCCGCCGGGCGGCCGGCCGGGGCCTTCGTGCGCCTTGCCCGGCTGGTCAGGGCGGGCGACCCGGAAAACCTGGAAGCGCAAGCGGCGCGGCGCTACTGGAAGCTGCTGTTCGGTGGCGATTTTCGCCGCGATGCGGATGCCGAGGGGACCAATGCGCTGCTGAACTACGGCTATGCGGTGCTGCGCGCGGCGACGGCCCGCGCGCTCTGCGCCGTCGGCCTGCACCCAGGCCTCGGCATCTTTCATCGCCACCCGGAAAATCCGATGCCGCTGGCCGACGACATGATGGAGCCGTTCCGGCCGGCGGTCGATGACACGGTCAGATCGCTGCTCGGCGACGGCATTGCCGGGGTGACGGTGCCGGCGAAGCGGCGGCTGGCGGCCGTGCTGTGGCAGGACGAGCGCACCGCGGCCGGCACGACGCCGCTGGCGACGGCGGTGCTGCGCAGCGCGCAGAGCCTGGCCGAAAGCTATCTGACCGGCGAAGCGGCGCTGGAGTTTCCGTTGTTCCGGCTGAAGGAGACCGCGGATGGCGACGAGCCTGAGCGGATATCGGATCATGTGGCTGGTGCTGATGTTCGACCTGCCGGTGATGACGAAACCACAACGGAAGGCGGCGACGGGGTTTAGGCAATGGCTGCTGGACGAAGGGTGGGAGATGAGCCAGTTCAGCGTCTATCTGCGCTGGTGCGCGGCGAAGGAGCAGGCGGAGACGCGCGTGCGCGCGGTCGCGCGCAAGGTGCCGGCCGAGGGGAAGGTACATGTGCTGACGGTGACGGATCGGCAGTTTGAAACGATGGCCGTCTTCCGCGGCCGAACCAGGGAGCGCGGCGGCCGCCGCCAGCCAGACCAGTTGACGCTGTTCTGAAAATGCCCCTCAGCGGACCCCGGTGTGCCCGAATTCGCTGCAATTTCAGCGGATTACGAGCACACCGAGTGTAGCCGATGGGGGAATGCGGGCCAACCGCAACGACAACAACTCTCAACCTCTGCCTCCGGCTAGTGTAGCCGATGGGGGAATGCGGGCCAACCGCAACCGCGCGTGATGCGCACGATTTTTATAGCGGAGTGTAGCCGATGGGGGAATGCGGGCCAACCGCAACTAACCCGTTCTGCTCACGCCGCGCACGGCAGTGTAGCCGATGGGGGAATGCGGGCCAACCGCAACGGCGGCGCGGACTTTATGTGGTTCGTCCGAGTGTAGCCGATGGGGGAATGCGGGCCAACCGCAACTGTCGGCAGCAAGTTAATTTCAGGCTGATGAGTGTAGCCGATGGGGGAATGCGGGCCAACCGCAACACATGTTGTTGCCGGGCGCGTGTTGCCCCCAGTGTAGCCGATGGGGGAATGCGGGCCAACCGCAACGGCGCGCCGTCATGGACTTTGACGCCTCCAGTGTAGCCGATGGGGGAATGCGGGCCAACCGCAACAAAATAGCGTGACGTTCGTCATCGCGCGGCAGTGTAGCCGATGGGGGAATGCGGGCCAACCGCAACTCAGGCCCGTGCAGCCGGATACGTGCAGCGAGTGTAGCCGATGGGGGAATGCGGGCCAACCGCAACGGCCGAGTCGCGGGCCGCCGTCGCGCTCGCAGTGTAGCCGATGGGGGAATGAGGGCCAACGGCTACGGAAAGGG
>JAJZNE010000066.1 GCA_021847995.1 Pseudomonadota bacterium
AAAAGCCGCGCCGAGCGTGCTGGTCCAAGCTGAGCCTGTCCTCACGGCAACTGAACCTTGGCAGTGCTGACCCCCATGAGCAGCGCGCCGCCAGCAGGCTGCCCAAAAAGCAGCGTGAGGGAGATGATCACCGCCGAGGCCTCGAAGTAGGTGTGTCCGCCGACGCCAGATGCGAGCAGGAACAGGCTGTAGAAATAGGCCGCCGAGGTGCCGAGCGCGACCAGCAGATCCATGTTCCCGGTCCCGACGCGCAGCGCTTTCCACGCCGCCACGTAAAACCCGGCGCCGATCACGATCTGCACCGGGGTTGCCAGCGCGAGGCCGATCCAGGGTGAGAGCGGCAGCCCGACCATCGGCAGCAGCAGCGGCACTGTCAGCACCGCGGCCGCGCCGATCCGCAGCAGGTTGCCCCGCGCCCGGCGTGCCTCCGCCGCCTCCCGCGCGCGGTCGGCTTCGGCCTCCCCGGTCAGCAGTGCGGCGTCGTAGCCGGCGTCCCGCACCGCCCCGATCAAGGCGGCCGGGCGTAGGCCGAAGCCCTCGACCGTGGCTTTTTCGGTCGCCAGGTTCACCTCGGCGCGCAGCACGCCGGGGATCGCCGACAGGGATTTTTCCACCCGCCCCGCGCAGGTGGCGCAGGTCATGCCGGTGATGGCGAACTCCTGCCGCTCGCGCGGGACCGCATAGCCAGCGTCGGCGACGGCGGCGGCGAGTTGCGCCGGATCGGTCGCTGCCGACAGAAAGCTCACGTCGGCGATTTCGCTGGCGACGTTCACGCTGGCCTGCACCCCGGGCAGGCGGTTCAGCGCCTTCTCCACCCGGCCGGCGCAGGTGGCGCAGGTCATGCCCTCGATCGGCAACTGCAGATGTTGCCGATCGTCCTCGACCGGAACCGCGATCGCCGTGTCCATGGCCGATCTCCTACCGCGCGGGGTTGGGCGCCGGGGTGGCGCCGTAGCCGGCCTTCTCGACCGCCGCAACCAAGCGGTCCGTGCTGGCGCTGCCGGCGACGTGGGCGCGGCCGGTGGCGAAATCGACCGCGACGCGCGTCACGCCGTCCACGCGCGACAGCGCGCGGGTGAGGGCGTTGGCGCAGCCGTCGCAGGTCATGCCGGTGATGGCGAGGGCGGTCTCGTTGGCTGGGTTGGCTTGGTTCGGCGCGTTCATGGGTCTCTCCTGGCTTCCGATACTCGGAAGGTGGGGGCTCCCAGCGCTGGAAGGTCAAGGGGTAATGGCAGCCACCCGCCCGACGCTCAGCACCGCGTCGAAGAACAGCCGCGGCCGGCCCCAGAGCGAGTTGACGAAAATCGCCGTGACGCTCACCGCCATCGCGACCATCGCCCAGACCGGATAGATCAGCCCTGTTGCCGCGACCGGGATGCCGATGCCGTTGAACAGGAAGGCCAACGCAACGTTCTGCAGCATCTTGCGGTAGCTGGTGCGGCTGATCTCGCGCGCGACCGGCAGCGCGTCCAACCGGTTGGAGAGGATGATGATATCGGCAGATTCGATGGCGATGTCGGTGCCGCCGCCCATGGCGATCCCCACATCGGCCTGCATCAACGCCGGTGCGTCATTGATGCCGTCCCCGACCATGGCAACCCGGGTTTTGCCCGCCTGGAGCCGTTGGACGATATCGGCCTTCTCCTGCGGCAGCACCCCCGCGTGCACGTCGCCGATACCGAGTTCGTGGGCGACACGCCGCGCCGCGCGCTCATTGTCGCCCGTCACCAAAATCAGGTCGATCCCTGTTTTCCGAAGTGCCGCCAGAGCCTGCCGCGCCTCGGCGCGGATTTCATCTCCCAACGCCAGAAGGCCGATGGCATGCCCATTCCGCGCCACGGTGACCACCGTGCGCCCGGCGCTCTCCAGCGCGGTGATTCGTCCGGCAAGCGGTTCCAAGTCAACGCCGTGTTCGGCGAGAAAGCGTGGGTTGCCGACGAGCAGCTCGCCGGTCTGTTGGCCGCCCAGCCGCGCGACGACCCCCTTGCCTGGCAACGCATCGAAGGATGCGACCTCCGGGAGGTCAAGACGGCGCTCGAACGCCGCCTTGACCACCGCCTGCGCCAGAGGATGCTCCGAGGACACCTCCGCGGCGGCGGCGGCGGCGAGAAGTTCGTCCGCCTCCGTCCCCTCCAGGGCCTCGACTTCGCGCAGCGCGGAGCGTCCCTCGGTGAGGGTGCCGGTCTTGTCGAGCACCATCCTGGTGACCAGACGGAAGCCCTGGAACGCCTCGCCGGTGCGCATCAGGATGCCCCGGTCGGCGGCCTCGCCGGCGCCACGCACGATGGAAAGCGGCGCGGAAATCCCGACCGCGCAGGGGTAGCCCATCACCAGCACGCTCAACCCGGCAAACACCGCGCGCTCGAGATCGACATGCCCCGTACCGAGCCACGAGCCGACGAGCCAGCCGACGACGGCAAGCGCCGAGAGGGCCACCACGGTGGGCGTATAGACGCGCAGGACGCGATCCACGAGGTGGAGAAGGCCCGGCTTCAGCGCCCGTGCGTCTTCGACCTGTCGGATCACCTGGTGCAGGAAGCTTTCGGCGCCGACCGCCGTGACCCGCACCAGCAGGGTTCCGGTGCCATTGATCGAGCCGCCGATGACGGAACCGCCTTCGGTCCTTTCGACCGGAACCGGTTCGCCGGTGACCAGCGCCTGATCGACACTGGAATGGCCGCTGACCACCGCGCCGTCAACCGGCACCCGCTCGCCCGGGCGGATCCTGACCAGATCGCCGAGTTTGACCTCCTCGATCGGCAGTTCCAGCTCGACCTTGCCGCGCAGGACCCGTGCCGTCTGCGGCTGCAGATCGAGCAGCTTCTTCACCGCCTGCGAGCTGCGCGTCTTGACGATCAGGGAAAGCCACTCCGAGAAGATGTGGTAGGTGAGGATCATGACCGACACGGCGAAGAACGGCGCGGTCGGGTAGCCGGGACGGCCGAGGGCGAACCCGATGAGACCGCCCGCGATCCCCGCGAACGCGCCGAGTTCCAGCAGAACATGCTGATTGAGGATGCCGCGGCGCAGCGCCTGGTAGGCCATGCGCAGAATGTGCCGGCCCACGCCGAACACGAGGACCAGGGCCAGCAGCGCGACAATCCACGGCGTCGCCGCGCTGAACCAGCCCTCGTGTTTGAGGAGCAGAAGAACCAGTGCCGCGCCGGTCAACAGGACGGTGCCGCCGATGGCGGCGCCGAGGCTGCGCGCCCTGAGGACGAGATAGACCAGGCCCAGGAGGCTCACGAACACGACGGCCTGCAACACGACAGAAGCCGGGCCGGCCAGATTCGTAATGAGAGCGACGGCAAGCAGGCTGCACGCCGTGGCGGTCAGGAAGCGGCGTCCCTCCCGCACCAGATCCCGCTCTTCCGCTTCGAAGGCGCGCAGCTTGCGGGGATCGGACACGGTATAACCGATGTCGCGCAGGATCCGCAGCAGCGCCTCCGGGCGCGCGACCGTGGGGTCGTATTCCACCAGCGCCTGCTCATGAGTGAGGCTGACGGCGACCGT
>JAJZNE010000163.1 GCA_021847995.1 Pseudomonadota bacterium
AGCCGGCATTGCGCGACATCACTTTCCGTGACCTGCTCACGCACACGTCGGGCCTGACCTATGGCTTCATGGATGCGACGCCGGTCGATGCGCTGTACCGCGAGCGCGGCGTCGATTTCCAGACCTCCGACGCAACGCTGGGCGAGGTGGTGGAGCGGGCGGCAGCCCTGCCGCTGCTCGCGCAGCCGGGAACCGCGTGGAACTACAGCATCGCGACCGACGTGCTCGGCCATCTCGTCGCCGTCATCTCCGGCCAGGAGTTCGGCGACTTCCTGCGCCGGCGCGTGCTGCATCCGCTCGGCATGCATGACACCGACTTCCACGTGCCTGCCGGCAAGCTCTCCCGCTTCGCCGCCAATTACGGGCGCGGCGGCGACGGGGCTCCGCAGCTCATCGACGCGCCGGAGACCAGCCGCTATGCCGCCCCGCGGCCGCTCGCCTCGGGCGGCGGCGGCCTCGTCGGCACCGCGGGCGACTATCTGCGCTTCTGCCGCTTCATGCTGAACGGCGGCGAACTGGACGGCGTGCGGCTGCTCGGCCGCAAGACGGTCGCGCTGATGACGGCGAACCATCTGCGCGGCGACATGGCGGACATGGGACAGGCTCGGTTTTCCGAATCGACCTATGTCGGAATCGGCTTCGGCCTCGGGTTTTCCGTCATGCTCGATCCGGCGCGGGCGCAGATCGTCGGCTCGCCCGGGGAATACGCCTGGGGCGGCGCCGCCAGCACCGCGTTCTGGTGCGACCCGATGGAAGACCTTGCCGCTGTCATGCTGACCCAACTGATGCCGTCGTTGAGCTATCCGCTGCGGCGCGAACTGCGCGTGCTCACCTATCAGGCGCTGGTGGACTGACGACGCCGGTGGCTCACGGCTTCGGCGCCGTGGCGACGGCCGCGCCGATGCCGGCGCTGCCGGTCGCCGAGGTGCTGCCCGACCTGTGCGCGAGCCTGGCGGCGCGACCGAACGCGCTGCTGGTGGCGCCGCCCGGCGCCGGCAAGACGACGCTGGTGCCGCTGGCGCTGCTCGCCGCGCCGTGGCGGGCGGGCGGGCGCATCGTGATGCTGGAGCCGCGCCGCCTTGCCGCCCGCGCCGCCGCGACCCGCATGGCGGCGCTGCTGGGCGAGCCGGTCGGCGCGACCGTCGGCTATCGCACGCGCCGCGATGCCGCCATCTCCGCCGCCACGCGCATCGAGGTGGTGACGGAAGGGCTGCTGGTGCGCCGGCTGCACGCCGACCCCGGCCTCGATGGTGTCGCCGCCGTGATCCTGGATGAGGCGCATGAGCGCGGCATCGATGCCGACCTGGCGCTCGCCCTCTGCCGCGACCTGCAAACCGGATTGCGGCCGGAACTGCGGCTGCTGGCGATGTCGGCGACCGCCGATGTCGCGCGGCTCGCGGCACTGCTCGACGCCGCGGTGATCGAGAGCACGGGGCGCGCCCATCCGGTGGCCATCGACCACGCACGCCACGACCTCAGCGGGCCGCGCGATCTGCCGGCGGCGGTGGCGCGGGCGGTGCGCGGCGCCCTGGCCGCGCATGACGGCGACGTGCTCGCCTTCCTGCCCGGCATGGCGGAAATCCGGCGCACCGAAGCTGCGCTGGCGGGATGCGGCGCGGTGGTGCTGCCGCTGCATGGCGATCTGCCGGCGGCGGCGCAGGATCTGGCGCTGCGCCCGGCCGGGGGGCGCCGCGTGGTGCTGGCGACTGCGATCGCCGAAACCTCCCTGACCGTGCCGGGCGTGCGCATCGTGGTCGATGGCGGCTGGCGGCGGGCGCCGCGGCTCGACCCCGCCACCGGCCTGCCCCGGCTCGTCACCGTGCGGATCAGCCGCGCCGCCGCCGACCAGCGCGCCGGGCGGGCGGGGCGGGAAGGTCCGGGGGTCGCGATCCGGCTGTGGAGCGCGGCCCTGCACCGCGGCCTCGCGGCGTTCGACCGGCCGGAAATCCTCGATGCCGATCTGGCACCGCTGCTGCTCGACTGCGCCGCCTGGGGCGCGGCGCCGACGGCGCTGCCGTTCCCCGACCCGCCGCCCGACAGCAGACTCGCCGCCGCCGCGGCGCTGCTCGGCGCGCTCGGGGCGCTGGAGGACGACGGGCGGATCAGCGCGGGCGGGCGGGAGATGGTGCGGCTCGGCGCCCACCCGCGGCTCGCGGCGATGATGATGGAGGCGACGACGGCGCAGGAACGGGCGCTCGCCGCCGAACTTGCGGCGGTGCTGGAGGAACGGGATCCGCTGGCGGGGCCGGCGGCACCTGCCGACATCACGCTGCGGCTCGGCGCGGCACCGCTGCGCGCGACCGCCGCCCAGTATCGCCGCCGCCTCGGCGTGCAAGATGCCACGCCGGCAGGTGATGCCGGGCGGCTGCTTGCCGCCGGGTTCCCCGACCGCATCGCCCAGCGGCGCGGCACCCCGGGCAGCTTCCGCCTGGCCGGCGGCGGGGGTGCCTCATTGCCGCCGACCGACCCGCTCGCCCGGGCGGCGCTGCTCGCGGTCGGACGGCTGGACGGCACCGGGCAAGTGCGCCTCGCCGCTCCGCTCGACGCTGCCGCGCTGCCCGGCGCAGTGGCGGCGTGCGTGACCGAACGGGTGGAAACCGCCCTCGACCCGCTCTCCGGCGCCGTGCTGGGACGGCGGCGCCGGCGGCTCGGGGCCCTGGTGCTGGAGGATCGGACGGTGCCGGCCGACCCGGAGGCGACCGCCCGCCATCTCGCCGCGGCGGCGCCGCTGCCGTGGTCGCAGGCGGCGCGGCAGCTCCAGGCGCGGGTGGCGCTGATGCGCGGGCTGGATCCGCGGGGCGGCTGGCCCGACCTGTCGGACGCGGCCCTCGACGCCGACCGCCTCTGGCTCGCGCCGCACCTCGACGGGTTGCGCCGGCTGGCCGAGGTGGCGCGGATCGACCTTGCGGCGGCGCTGCGGGCAGGGCTGACGGCGGCCCAGCTTCACGCCCTGGAACGGGCGCTGCCCGAATGGCTGGCGCTGCCGGGGGGACGGGCGGCGATCGACTACACTGCGCCGGTGCCCCTGGCGCAGGCGCGGGCACAGCACTATTACGGGCTGGCGGAAACGCCGCGACTCGCCGACGGGCGGGTGGGGTTGCGGCTGGCGCTGCTGTCGCCGGCGGGACGTCCGGTCGCCATCACTGGCGATCTTGCCGCCTTCTGGCGCGGCGCGTGGGCGGAGGCACGGAGGGAGATGCGCGGCCGATACCCGAAGCACGACTGGCCTGCCGACCCCGGGCGGCCGCCGGCGGGCAAGGCATGACGCAATCTTGTTCCACGCATCCTGCGTGGCCATTTTTAGACTGGATGACCGAGACAAGGAGCTTCTGCCATGCCGGCCCATCCGCGCGAGGCCGCCCCGGCGATCCTGCTGGCGCTGCTGCTGGCCGCCGCCTCACCGGCCACCGCCGCCGGACCCGACAGTTTCGCCCCGATGATCAGGCGGGTGCTTCCGGCCGTGGTCAATATCCGCGTCACCGAAACGGTCGCGTCGCAGGATGACCCGTTCGCCTTCCTGCCGCCCGAACTGCAACAGCAGTTCCGCGAACGCTTCCACCAGCGCAAGGAAAAGATGCAGGGCGCCGGATCGGGCTTCATCATCGACCCGTCGGGCTACATCGTCACCAACGACCATGTCGTCGGCAACGCCGACCAGATCATCGTCGATCTGGCCGACGGCACCGAGCTGCCGGCGCGCGTCGTCGGCACCGACGAACTGACCGATGTCGCCCTGATCCGCGTCAACGCCAAGGGGCCGCTGCCCTATGTCGCCTGGGGCGACAGCCGCAGCATCGAGGTGGGGGACTGGGTGGTCGCCGCCGGCAACCCGTTCGGGCTGGGCGGTTCGATTTCCGCCGGCATCGTCTCGGCGCGCGGTCGCGACATCGGCGCCGGACCGTTCGACGACTTCCTGCAGATCGACGCACCGATCAACCCCGGCAATTCCGGCGGGCCGGTGTTCAACGAGCAGGGACAGGTGATCGGCGTCGATACCGCGATCGCCTCGCCCACCGGCGCCTCGGTCGGCATCGGCTTCGCGATCCCGGCCGAGATCGCGAGCCGCATCGTCACGGAACTGCGCGAGCATGGCAGCGTCGAGCGTGGCTGGCTCGGTGTCTCCGTGCAGGACAACCCGGAGGCGGAGGGCCGGCACGCCCAGCCCGGCGTGCTGATCGCCGCGGTCGATCGCAGCGGGCCGGCGATCCGCGCCGGGCTGAAGCCGGGCGACGTGGTGACAGCGGTGAACGGCCAGCCGGTCGATAATGCCCGCGGCCTGATCCGCCAGATCGCACAATCCACCCCCGGCAGCCTGGTACGGCTGACGCTGCGCCGCCAGGGCCGGGAAATGACGCTGGACGTGACCGTCGGGCGCCGCCCGAAAGGACAGGGGTGAGGCCGGACCGATGCGAATCCTGGTGGTGGAAGACGACAAGGACGTGGCAGGCTTCGTGCTGAAGGGCCTGCGGGAGGCCGGGCACGTCGTCGAGCATGCCGACAACGGGCGCGACGGCCTGTTCATGGCGGCGAGCGAGAATTTCGATGCGATCGTGCTCGACCGCATGCTGCCCGGCGGCATCGACGGGCTGCGCCTGCTGGAGACGCTGCGCGGCCAGAACAACAACACGCCGGTGCTGTTCCTCTCGGCGATGGCGCAGGTCGATGACCGGGTGCGCGGGCTGAAGGCGGGCGGCGACGACTATCTGACCAAGCCGTTCGCCTTCGCCGAACTGCTGGCGCGGGTGGAGGCGCTCGCCCGGCGCGGCAAGGGCGAAGGGCCGATCACGAAACTGGCGGTCGGCGAGCTGGAGATGGATCTCCTGTCGCGCGGCGTGAAGCGCGCCGGCCAGCGCATCGACCTGCAACCGCGCGAATTCCGGCTGCTGGAGTTCCTGATGCGCCATGCCGGCCAGGTGGTGACCCGCACGATGCTGCTGGAAGGCGTGTGGGACTACCATTTCGACCCGCAGACCAACGTGATCGATGTTCATGTCTCCCGCCTCCGACAGAAGGTGGACAAGCCGTTCGCGACACCGATGATCCACACCGTGCGCAATGCCGGCTACATGCTCAGGCCGGAACAGCCATGAACGGCGGTTGCTGAACGCCGCCATGCTCGGGCTGCGCCGGCCGCTGGTCCGTTCCGCCGGGGTTCGGTTCGGGATGATCTATGCCGGCGTGTTCGCGCTCGGCACGCTGGCGCTGGCGGTGTTCCTGTGGTGGTCCACCGCCGGCCTGCTCGACCGGCAGACCGATGCCGCGATCAACGCCGACACGCAGGGACTGTCGGAGCGCTACGGCGAGGGCGGGTTGCCGGCGCTGGTGGAAACGATCGAGCAGCGGCTGGCCGGCAACGTCGATGACGACGCGCTCTATCTGCTCACCGACCCGGCGGCGCATCGCGTCGTCGGCAACCTGTCGGGCTGGCCCGTCAATGTCCCGCGCGATGCCGCGTGGTACGATGTGCAGGTGGAGCGGGCCGGACGGCGCAACCTGGCGCGCCTGCACCGCTATGAACTGCCGGGCGGGTTCCATCTGCTGGTCGGGCGCGATGTGGAGGTACATGCCCAGATGGCGCGGCTGCTGACCGACGCCCTGCTGTGGTCGGCCGGCATTGCCCTGCTGCTCGGCACCGCCGGGGCGCTCGCCGTGCGCAGCCTGTTCCGCATGACGCTCGCCGATGTCTCGGCCACCGCGGCTGCCATCAGCGCCGGCGATCTCACCCGCCGCGTCCGCGTCTCCGGCCGCGGCGACGAGTTCGACCGGCTGGCTGAGACCATCAACGACATGCTGGACCGCATCGGGCGGCTGATGGACGGGGTGCGGCAGGTGTCGAATGCCATCGCCCACGACCTGCGCACGCCGATTGCCCGTGCCCGTGCGCGGCTGGAGGATGCCAGCGTGCATGCCGCGAGCGAAGCCGACCTGCGCGCCGCGATCGAGCGGGCGGAAGCCGATCTCGATGGTGTGATCGCGATCTTCCAGGCGCTGCTGCGCATCGCGGAGATCGAGGCGGGGGCACGCCGGTCGGCGTTCGCCACCCTCGACATCGCGCCGCTGCTGCTCGATCTCGCCGACCTCTACGGCGCGGCGGCGGAGGAGCATGGTCAGCACCTGCAACCGGCCATCCCGCCCCACCTGCCGGCCTACGGCGACCGCGAGATGATCCAGCAGGCGGTTGCCAACCTGCTCGACAATGCCCTGAAATTCTCGCCCGAAGGCAGCACGATCCGCATCGAGGCGGGGGCCGATGCGAACGTCGGCACCTTCATCACGGTGGCCGACGAGGGGCCCGGCATTCCGGACGCCGACCGCGAGCGCGCGACGCAGCGCTTCTTCCGCGGCGAGACGGCGCGCAGCACGCCGGGCAGCGGCCTCGGCCTGTCGCTCGTGCAGGCGGTGGCGACCCTGCATGGCGGCGCGCTGCGGCTGGCGGACAACCGGCCCGGCCTGCGCGCGACGCTGATGCTGCGCAGCAGCCCGGCGGTGCAGGTGAACGCAACTTCATTCGCCGATCAGCCTGCCGCCGCGGCGGATGCGGCATAGTGGCACGATGACGTCCTATCGCAACGCACTGGGGCTCATGCTGGTGATCGCGCTCGTATCGGCGGCGGCGCTGTCGCAATCGCCCCCGGCGTCCCCGCCCGACCCGCTCACGGTCACGACGGACACGCCGGAATACTGCAACAATCTCGCCGCGCGCGTTGCCGCCGCGCAGCACAGCCGCGCGGCGGCGCAGCCGGAGGCGCAGCGGCTGGCCGACGAAGGCCAGCAGATGTGCGACGCCGGCCTGATCCGCGGCGGCCTGGCCCGGCTGCGGCGCGCCCTGCTGCTGCTGGACAGCGCGAAATAGCGGCCCGCCGGCGGACCGGGGCGAAGTTTTCCTGCCCACGGCGCGCCACCGCATCGACAAGCCTGCCCGCGATCCGCTATGGATCGGGTCGGAACGAAGCCCATCCGGTCAGGACGTGTCGATGAGCCAGGCCCGTGCCCCCTCTCCCCCTGCCGGCAACGGCGCCGTGGCACGCATAGCGCTGCCGGCGCAGGACGAGGATATCGCCACCCTGCGCCGTGCGGTGGTGGCGAAGCTGACCTACGCGGTCGGCAAGGATCCGCTGGTTGCCAGCCATCGCGACTGGTTCGTCGCGGTCGCCCTGACGGCGCGGGACCGCATCGTCGAACGCTGGTTCCCCTCCACCCGCGCGATGTATGCGGAGGGACGCAAGCGGGTCTATTACCTCTCGCTCGAATTCCTGATCGGCCGGCTGCTGATGGACAGCCTGAACAATCTAGGCCTGACCGAGCCGATGCGGGCGGCGCTGGCGGAACTCGGTGTCGATCTCGATCGGCTGCGACAGATCGAGCCTGATGCCGCGCTCGGAAATGGCGGCCTCGGCCGCCTCGCCGCCTGCTTCATGGAAAGCATGGCGACGCTGTCGATCGCCGCGCATGGCTACGGCATCCGCTACAACCACGGGCTGTTCCAGCAGGTGATCAAGGACGGCTGGCAGCATGAATTCCCCGAAACCTGGCTCAGCTTCGGCAATCCGTGGGAATTCGAACGGCCGGAGGTGATCTACGCGGTGGGGTTCGGCGGCACCGTGGAGGCGATCACCGGCGCCGACGGCTCGACCCGCCATGTCTGGCATCCGGCGGAGATCGTCGATGCGATGGCCTACGACACCGCGGTCGTCGGCTGGCGCGGGCGGCATGTCAACACGCTGCGCCTGTGGTCGGCGCGGGCGCCCGATCCGCTCAAGCTCGATGCGTTCAACCGCGGCGACCATGTCGGCGCCCTCGCCTCCCGCGCGCGGGCCAACGCGATCTCGCAGATCCTCTATCCGAGCGATGAGACCGCGGCGGGACAGGAACTGCGGCTGCGGCAGGAATATTTCTTCACCGCCGCATCGCTGCAGGATCTGCTGCGCCGGCACGTGCGCCAGCACAAGGATATCCGCACCCTGCCCGACAAGGCGGCGATCCAGCTCAACGACACGCATCCCTCGATCGCGGTCGCGGAGCTGATGCGCCTGCTGATGGACGTGCATGACCTGCCGTGGGCGGAGGCATGGCGGATCACCGTCGCCACCCTCTCCTACACCAACCACACGCTGCTGCCGGAGGCGCTGGAGAGCTGGCCGGTGCCGCTGATGGAACGGCTGCTGCCGCGCCATATGCAGATCATCTACCTGCTCAACTGGCTGCATCTGGACAGTCTGCGCGCCGCCGGCCACGCCGATGACGCCCTGCTCTCTGCCGTGTCGCTGATCGACGAGAGTGCGGGGCGCCGCGTGCGCATGGGCGTGCTGGCATTCCTCGGCTCGCACAAGGTCAATGGCGTCTCGGCGCTGCACACCGACCTGATGCGCCAGACGGTGTTCCGCGACCTCAATACCATCTTTCCCGACCGCATCACCAACAAGACCAACGGCATCACCTTCCGCCGCTGGCTGTTCGAGTCCAATCCCGGGCTGACCGCGGTGCTCGCCGACGTGGTCGGGCCGGCGCTGATGGACGACGCGAAGGCGCTGGAGGCGCTGGCGCCGCACGCCGACGACAGCGCGCTGCACGACCGGCTGGCGGCGGTACGCCGCGCCAACAAGGCGGCGCTGGCGACGCTGATCGCGGAGCGGGTGCAAATCCAGGTCGATCCCGATGCCCTGTTCGACGTGCAGATCAAGCGCATCCATGAATACAAGCGCCAGCTTCTGAACATCCTGGAGACGGTGGCGCTGTACAACGCCATGCGGTCGCAGCCGATGCGTGGCTGGGTGCCGCGCGTGCGCATCTTCGCCGGCAAGGCGGCGGCGAGCTATCACCGCGCCAAGCTGATCATCAAGCTGATCCATGATGTCGGCCGCGTGATCAACAGCGATCCCACGCTGCGCGGACTGCTGAAGGTGGTGTTCCTGCCGAACTACAATGTCAGCCTTGCCGAGGCGATCATCCCCGCCGCCGATCTATCGGAGCAGATTTCCACCGCCGGCATGGAGGCGTCGGGCACCGGCAACATGAAGCTGGCGCTGAACGGCGCGCTCACCATCGGCACGCTCGACGGCGCCAACGTCGAAATCCGTGAGCATGTCGGCGCCGACAACATCTTCATCTTCGGCCTGACCGCCGCGGAGGTGGAGGCGCGGCGCGCCAACCACGGCATCGGTGCCGAGGACGCGATCGCCGCCTCGCCGGTGCTGCGCGAAGTGCTGGACGAGATCGGCTCCGGCGTATTCTCGCCCGATGAGCCGGACAGGTATCGCGAACTGGTCGATATGCTGACCCATCACGACCATTTCATGGTGTCGGCGGATTTCGATGCCTATGCGGCAGCGCAGCGAAATGTTGCCGCGCGCTGGCATGACCGCGCCGCGTGGTGGCGGGCGAGCGTGCTCAATACCGCGCATGTCGGCTGGTTCTCCTCCGACCGCGCGATCCGCGAATATGCCCGCGAGATTTGGCGCGCGCCGGTGGCGGGCGAACCATGAGTGCCGCCCTCCCTCGCCGCAGGCCACGCGGCATGCAGCCGCTTTTGTGAGGAGACAGCGATGTCCGCGTCCCCGTGGCAGTTGAGCGACGAGGACGTGGCGGCGATCGCCGATGCACGTCATCCTGATCCGTTCGGTGTGCTCGGCCTGCACCGGGCACCGCCGGCGGCGGGACCGGGAATGGTGCTGCGTGCCTTCGTGCCCGGCGCGGAAACGCTGAGCGCGATCGACGAAGCGGGGGCGCCGATCGCGCGGCTGGAGCGGCACGCCGCCGCCGACCTGTTCGAGGCGCTGCTGCCGCGGCGCAGTGGCCGCTTCGCCTACCGCCTGCATGCGACCCGCGGCACCGCGCGCTGGACGTTCCATGACGCCTATGCCTTCGGCCCGGTGCTCGGCCCGCTCGACGAGCATCTGCTGGTGGAGGGGACGCACCGGCGTCTTTATGAGAGGCTCGGCGCCCATGTGATGACGCATGAGGGCGTGGACGGCGTGCATTTCGCCGTCTGGGCCCCGCGCGCACAGCGGGTTTCCGTGGTCGGCGACTTCAACGCCTGGGACGGTCGCCGCCACGCCATGCGCAAGCGCATCGACAGCGGCCTGTGGGAAATCTTCGTTCCCGACCTGGGCGAAGGTGCCGTCTATAAGTTCGAGATCATCGGCGCGCATGGCGGATTGCTGCCGCTGAAGGCAGATCCGTTCGGCTACGCCGCGGAACTGCGTCCCTCCACTGCCTCGGTGGTGGCGCGCACCGACAATTTCCGCTGGACCGACGCGCGCTTCCTGGCCGAACGCGGGCGCACCGATCCGCGGCGCGTGCCGATGTCGATCTACGAAGTGCATCTCGGCTCCTGGCGCCGCCACCCCGACGGCGGCTTCCTCAACTGGGACGAGATCGCCGCCCGGCTGATCCCCTATGTGCTCGATCTCGGCTTCACCCATCTGGAATTTCTGCCGGTCACCGAGCATCCGCTTGACGCCTCCTGGGGCTACCAGCCGATCGGGCTGTTCGCACCGACGCGGCGGTTCGGCGATCCTGCGGGTTTCGCACGCCTGGTCGATCGCGCCCATGCCGCCGGCCTCGGCGTACTGATCGACTGGGTGCCGGCGCATTTCCCGACCGACGTGCACGGTCTCGCCCGCTTCGATGGCGAGGCGCTCTATGAGCATCCCGACCCCCGGCGCGGCTTCCATCCGGACTGGAACACCGCGATCTATGATTACGGGCGGCGCGAAGTGGCGAACGTGCTGGCGGCAAGCGCGCTCTACTGGCTCGACCGCTTCCACATCGACGGGCTGCGCGTCGATGCCGTCGCCTCCATGCTCTATCTCGACTACTCGCGCCGGCCGGGGGAATGGCTGCCGAACGCCGAGGGCGGCAACGAGAACCGCGACGCCGTGGCGTTCCTGCGGCAGGCCAATACGCTCGCCTATGCCGCGCATCCGGGCATCGTCACCATCGCCGAGGAGAGCACCGCGTGGCCCGGCGTATCGCGCCCGGCGGATGCCGGCGGCCTCGGCTTCGGACTGAAGTGGAACATGGGCTGGATGCACGACACGCTCGCCTACTTCGCGCGCGAGCCGGTCCATCGCCGGTGGCACCACAACGAACTGACCTTCGGCCTGCTCTATGCCTTCACCGAGAATTTCGTCCTGCCGCTGAGCCACGACGAAGTGGTGCATGGCAAGGGATCGATCCTTGCCCGCATGCCGGGCGACACCTGGCAGCGGTTCGCCAACCTTCGTGCCTATTACGCGTTCATGTGGGGCTATCCCGGCAAGAAGCTGCTGTTCATGGGACAGGAATTCGGCCAGACGGCGGAATGGAATGCCGCCCTGGAGCTGGAATGGCACCTGCTGGACCATGCGCCGCACCGCGGCGTGCACGATTGCCTGCGCGATCTCAACCGCCTCTACCGGCAGCTTCCGGCACTGCACGCGCGCGACTGCGAGGGAGAGGGATTCCGCTGGATCGTCGTCGATGACGCCGAGCAGTCCGTGTTCGCCTGGCTGCGCCTCGGCGCCGAGGGTGCGGCGCCGGTCGCGGTGGTGTGCAACCTGACGCCGGTGCCGCGGCACCGCTACCGCATCGGGCTGCCGCATGCCGGCACCTGGCGCGAATTGCTCAACACCGATGCGATTCAATATGGCGGATCGGGGATGGGCAATCTCGGTGCCGTCGCGGCGGTTGACCAGCCATCGCACGGCCTGCCCGCCTCGGCCGAGATTCTATTGCCGCCGCTTGCCACTCTCTATCTTCAGGCGGAGAATTGAGGCAGCCGGCAGGGTGCCGGAACGCGGAGACGGTTCAAGGGAGGACGCGCCATGATGAACGCCTATATCGCGCCCGGCGGCCCGTTGGCCCGGCACGCGATGGCCTATGTGCTGGCCGGCGGACGCGGCAGCCGGCTGCTGGAACTGACCGACGCGCGCGCCAAGCCGGCGGTCTATTTCGGCGGCAAGACGCGGATCATCGACTTCGCGCTGTCGAACGCCATGAATTCCGGCATCCGCCGCATCGCGGTGGCGACGCAGTACAAGGCGCACAGCCTGATCCGCCATCTTCAGCGCGGCTGGAACTTCTTCCGCCCCGAGCGCAACGAGAGCTTCGACATCCTGCCGGCGAGCCAGCGCGTGTCGGAGACCATGTGGTACATGGGAACGGCCGATGCCGTCTATCAGAACATCGACATCATCGAGAGCTATGCGCCGCGCTTCCTCGTCGTCCTGGCCGGGGACCACGTCTACAAGCAGGACTACGAGCCGATGCTGCAACAGCATGTCGAATCGAAGGCCGACGTGACCGTCGGCTGCCTGGAGGTGCCGCGCATGGAAGCGGTCGGTTTCGGCGTCATGCACATCGATTCCGACGACCGCATCCTGAGCTTCCTGGAGAAGCCGAAGGATCCGCCGGCCATGCCGGGCAAGCCCGGGTCGGCGCTGGCCAGCATGGGCATCTACGTGTTCGAGACCGGTTTCCTGTTCGGGGTGTTGCGCGAGGATGCCGCCGATCCCAACAGCAGCCACGATTTCGGCAAGGACATCATCCCCCGCCTGGTCAGGGAGGGCAAGGCGATGGCGCACCAGTTCGCGCGCTCCTGCGTCCGCTCCTCGGCCGAGGCGGTGCCCTATTGGCGCGATGTCGGCACCGTCGATGCCTACTATCAGGCCAATATCGACCTGACCGACATCGTGCCCGACCTCGACCTGCACGATCGCGACTGGCCGATCTGGACCTATGCGGAGATGACGGCACCGGCCAAATTCGTGCATGACACGGACGGACGCCGCGGCATGGCGGTGTCCTCGCTGGTGTCGGGCGGCTGCATCGTCTCCGGCGCCACGCTTTCGCGCTCGCTGCTGTTCACCGGCGTTCACGTGCATTCCTATGCGCGGATCGAAGGCGCGGTGCTGCTGCCCGATGTCGATGTCGGCCGCAACGCGCGGCTGTCGAAGGTGATCGTGGATCGCGGCGTGCGCATCCCGCCGGGCATGGTGGTGGGCGAAGATCCGGAACTCGACGCACGGCGCTTCCGCCGCACCGACTCCGGCGTCTGCCTGATCACCAAAACGATGATGAGCCGACTGGAGAACTGAGCGCGGATGGAGGTTCTCTCGGTCGCGTCGGAGGCGTATCCACTGGTCAAGACGGGCGGGCTTGCCGACGTGGCCGGCGCGCTGCCGGCCGCCCTGCGCACCGAGGGCGTGCGGCTGCGCACGCTGCTGCCGGGCTATCCCGCCGTCACGGCGTCGCTCGCCGACGGCGAAACGCTGTGGCGTGCCGCCGATCTGTTCGGCGGCGCCGCCACGATCGTCGCCGGCACCGCCGCCGGGCTTGAACTGCTGGTGCTCGATGCGCCGCATCTGTTCGCGCGGTCGGGCAATCCGTATCTCGGTCCGGACGGGCGCGATTGGCCGGACAATGCGCTGCGCTTCGCCGCCCTCGCGCGCGTCGGCGCCTGGCTGGCACAGGGACTGCTCGCGTCCTGGCATCCCGCCTGCGTGCATGCGCATGACTGGCAGGCAGCGCTGCTCGCGGCCTATCTGCACTATGACGGCACGGCGCATTCGCCATGCGTGCTGACCGTCCACAACCTCGCCTTCCAGGGCGTGTTCCCGCCGTCGCTGCTGCCGGCGCTGGGGTTGCCGGCGGCGTCGTTCGCGCTGATCGGCGTCGAGTATTTCGGCAATATCGGCTTTCTCAAGGCGGGACTGCTGTTCGCCGACCGCATCACCACCGTCTCACCGACCTACGCCGCGGAAATCCGCACCCCGGCGGACGGCATGGCGCTGGACGGGCTGCTGCGCGGGCGCGGTGCCGCGGTCAGCGGCATCCTCAATGGCATCGACTGCGAAGTGTGGAATCCGGCCGGCGATAAGCTGCTGCCGGCACGCTACGACGAGACGCGGCTCGCTGCGCGCGGCGCGAACCGGCAGGCGTTGCAGGCCCGCTTCGCACTCGCCGCCGACGGCACCGCGCCGCTGTTCGCCGTCATCAGCCGCCTGACCCTGCAGAAGGGCATGGATCTGGTGCTGGAGGCATTGGCGGTGCTGCTGGCCGAGGGGGGGCAGCTCGCCGTGCTCGGCACCGGCGACGGCGCGATGGAGCAGGCCTTCCGGGATGCCGCCCGGCGGCATCCAGGCCGGGTCGGCTGCGTCATCGGCTATGACGAGGCGGTCGCGCATCTGATGCAGGGCGGCGCCGACGCCCTGCTGGTGCCGTCACGCTTCGAGCCATGCGGGCTGACACAGCTCTGCGCGCTGCGCTATGGCACCGTACCGGTGGTGGCGCGGGTCGGCGGCCTTGCCGATACCGTGATCGATGCCTCGCCGGTGGCACTCGCCGCGGGGGTGGCGACCGGCGTGCAGTTCGCGCCGGTTGCAACCGAGATGCTGGAGGAGGCGATCCGCCGCGCCGCGGCGCTGCACCGTGCACCGGCGGAGTGGCGGCGGATGCAGCGCAACGGCATGGCAACCGACGTATCCTGGCGCGACCCCGCCCGCCGCTATGCCTCCCTCTATCGGGAACTGACGGGCTGAACGACATGCAGGTAAGCGAAGGCGCGCCGGAGCCGCTCGGTGCCGCGGCCGATGCGGCGGGCGTGAATTTCGCGGTCCTCTCCGCGCACGCGACCGCGATCGAGGTCTGCCTCTACGACGACCGCGGCGGCACGGAAACCGCAAGGCTGGCGCTGCCCGGACGCAGCGGCGATGTCTGGCACGGGCATGTCGCCGGGATCGGCCCCGGCACCCGCTACGGCCTGCGGGCGCACGGGCCGTATGCGCCCGGCGACGGGCACCGCTTCGATCCGGCGAAGCTGCTGCTCGATCCCTACGCCACCATGCTGGACCGTCCGCTCGCGCTGCATCCGGTGATGCTCGGCGCCGGCGACAGCGGCGCGCAAATGGCGAAGGCGATCATCGAGGCCGATCCCGCCCGGTCGCAGGCCGCAACGCCGTTCGTCCCCTGGCACCGCACGGTGCTGTACGAACTGCATGTGCGCGGCTTCACGCGGCGCCATCCGGCAATCCCGGAGGCAGCGCGTGGCACGTTCGCCGCGCTCGCCGATCCTGCGGTGGTCGCCCATCTCTCCGCCCTCGGCGTTACCACGGTCGAGGTGATGCCGTGCGCCGCCTGGATCGAGGAGCGGCATCTGGCGGCACGCGGCCTGCGCAATGCCTGGGGGTACAACCCGGTGGCGTTCCTCGCGCCCGATCCGACGCTGGCACCCGGCGGCTGGGCGGAGGTGCGCGGGGCGGTCGCCGCCCTTGCCGCCGCAGGGATCGAGACCGTCATCGACATCGTCCTGAACCACAGCGGCGAGGGCGACCGGTTCGGCCCGACGCTGTCGCTGCGCGGCCTCGACAATGCCACCTACTACCGGCTGCGGCCGGACGACCGGGCGGTCTATGTGGACGATACCGGCTGCGGCAACACGCTGGCGCTGGATCGCCCGCCGGTGTTGCGGCTGGCGATGGAGGCGCTGCGGGTCTGGGCGCTGCGGGCCGGCGTCCACGGCTTCCGGTTCGATCTTGCGACCACGCTCGGCCGGCGCGCCGACGGGTTCGATCCGGCGGCCCCGCTGCTCGCCGCGATCGCCCAGGATCCCCTGCTGCGGCGCCTCAAGCTGATCGCCGAGCCGTGGGATCTGGGGCCGGGCGGCTACCAGGCCGGGCGGTTTCCGGCGCTCTGGGGCGAGTGGAACGACCGCTTCCGCGACACTGTGCGGCGGTTCTGGCGCGGCGATCGCGGCATGGCGGGCGACCTCGCGACGCGGCTGGCGGGATCGTCGGATCTGTTCGCGGCCAGGCGCCGCCCCAGCCGCAGCGTCAACTTCGTCGTCGCCCATGACGGATTCACCCTCGCCGATCTGGTCAGCTACGCCGAGCGACACAACGAAGCCAACGGCGAGGACAACCGCGACGGCAGCGGCGAGAACCATTCCTGGAACCATGGCATCGAGGGACCGAGCGACGATCCGGCCATCCTGGCCGTGCGGCTTGCCGACCAGCGGGCGCTGCTGGCGACACTGCTGCTCGCGCGCGGCACGCCGATGCTGGCGATGGGGGCGGAGCTCGGCCATTCGCAGGGTGGCAACAACAATGCCTATGCCCAGGACAACGCGACCACCTGGCTCGACTGGTCGCGGCCGGCGGCGGGGCTTGCCGCCTTCATCGCCCGGCTCACCGCCTTCCGCCTGGCGCATCCGGCGCTGCACCAGGACCGTTTCCTGACCGGCGCAGCGGCCGATGCAAGCGGACTGCCGGACGTGGCATGGCGCACCGCCGACGGCGCGATGATGACCGACTGGGCGGGGGCGGAGACCCTGGTCGCGGTGTTCGCGGCCGAGGGGGACCGGGTGGCGCTGGTGTGCCACGGCGGCGCCGCGCCCGCCGCTGTGACGCTGCCGGTACCGCGGGACGGGTTCCTGTGGGCATGCGAGATCGACAGCCGCGACGGCGCGGCACCGCCGCGGCGGCTCGACGGCGCTACCCTGACCTGCCCCGCCCGCACCCTGCTCGCCCTCGCCGAACTGCCGGCGCCGGGGCGGCGGCAGCGCGACGACGACCCGGCGGTGCTCGCCCGGCTGGCCGAGGCGGCGGGGATCGCGCCGGAGTGGTGGGACATCGGCGGCGGCCGGCATGAGGTGAGCGCGGAGACCCGGCGCGCCCTGCTCGCCGCCATGGGCCTGCCGGCGGCGGCCGCGGGCGAGGCGCGCGATTCGCTCGCCCGCTTCAGCGAAACGCACCAGCGCCGCGCCCTGCCCCACACGGTCGCGGTGCGGGAAGGGACGGCGCCGGTCCTGACGCTCGCTGCCCCGCCGGGATCGCATCTGATCCTGGAGAACGAGGACGGGGCGCAGGACAGCGTGGCGATCGCCGCCGAACCGGCGGCCGACCGCGTTTGTGCCGATGGGCGCCGCGTCCGGACCTGGCGCGCGGCGCTGCCGCTGCTCCCGGTCGGGCGCTGGCGCGCGTGGCGGGCGGAGGATCCGGCGATCGCCTGCGCCCTCACCGTCGCCCCTGCCACCTGCCATCTGCCGCCGGCGCTGGCGGCCGGGGGGCGGCGGTTCGGGGTGGCGGCGCATCTTTATTCCCTGCGGCGCGCCGGCGACCAGGGGATCGGGGATTTCACCACGCTGGCCGCTCTCTCGGCCGCTGCCGCGCGGGCGGGGGCGGCGGCGGTCGGGCTGAACCCGCTGCACGCCCTGTTCCCCGACCAGCGCGAACGGGCCAGCCCCTATCACCCTTCCGACCGCCGCTTCCTCGACCCCATCCATATCGACGTGGCGGCGCTGGAGACGCCGGCGGCGCGCGCGGCACTGGCGCGGCATGCCGCCATCTTTGCCGAATTGGCCGCGACCGGTCTGGTCGATTACCCGCGCGTATGGGCGGCCAAGCTGGCGGTGCTGGAGGCAGCCTTCGCCGACACTGCGGGCGAGGCGGCGGCGATGGCGGACTTCCTGGCCTATGGCGGAGAGGCCCTGCGCCGCTTCGCCACCTTCCAGGCGATCGCCGGCGCCCGGCCCGGCGAGGAATGGCGGCGCTGGCCGGAGAAGCTGCGCGATCCCGCCCGCGCCGCCGCCGACCCCGCACAGGTGCGGTTCCATCTCTGGCTGCAATGGCTCGCCGACCGGCAGCTTGCCGCCGCCGCGGCGCAGGGCGGGCTGGAGATCGGCCTCTATCGCGACCTCGCGATCGGCACGGCGCCCGACGGGGCGGAGGCATGGGCGGCGGGCGATCTGGCGGCGGGCGCCTCGATCGGGGCGCCGCCCGATCCGTTCTCGGCCACCGGGCAGATCTGGCACCTGCCGCCGCCCGACCCGTGGCGGCTGCGCGAGGACGGGTACCGCCGCTTCGCCGGCGTTCTCGGCGCCAACATGCGCCATGCCGGTGCGCTACGTATCGATCACGTCATGGGGTTGAGCCGCCTGTTCTGGGTGCCGGAGGGCGCGCAGGGGGAAGATGGCGCCTATGTCGCCTATCCGCGCGACGAGATGCTCGGCGAACTGGCACTGGAGAGCCGGCGCGCGCGCTGCCTGATCGTCGGCGAGGATCTGGGGACGGTCCCCGAAGGTTTCCGCGACGCCCTGGCGGCGGCCGACGTGCTCAGCTACCGCGTGCTGTGGTTCGAGCGTGACGGCACCCGCTTCCGCCCCGCCTCCGCCTATCCGGCGCGCGCCGTCGCCTGCATTTCCACTCACGATCTACCGACCCTCGCCGGCTGGCGGTGCGGTGCGGATATCGCCGAGCGCGCGTCGCTCGGCCAGATCGACGAAGGCGCCGCCCGGCGGGAGCGGGCAGCAGAGATCGCGGCGCTCACCGAGGCGATCGGCGCCCCCCCCGACGCGCCGACGGTGCATGGCTTTCTTGCCGCCACGCCCTGTGCCCTGGTACTGGCGCAGGCCGATGATCTGGCCGGGGAGTGCCGGGCGCTCAATCTGCCGGGCACCGACCGGGAGCGGCCGAACTGGCGGCGCAAGGTCGCAGCGCCGGTGCCGGAACTGCTGGCGACACCGGCGGCGGAGGCGATCCTGGCGCGGCTGCGGCCCGGCCACACCGGATAGCGCCCTCCGTCCTTCCGGCGCGGCGCCAACTGATCGACCGGGCAGGCCGCGCCGGGACCGGCGGCCATCATCGGCGGGGGCACGGGCGCCGTCCGCTGCTTGACCTTGAGGGAAAGCTCATGATGCCGTCTTCGTCCCGTCTGTGCGCCATGCTGGCGGTGCTGATCCCCCTCGGTGCCGCACCTGCCCTGGCGCAGGTCACCCCCGGCCAGCCGGGCGCCCCCGGCCAATATCCTCCCGGCCAATATCCTTCCGGCCAGTATCCCTCCGGCCAGTATCCTTCCGGCCAGTATCCTCCCGGCCAGTATCCTCCCGGCCAATATCCCTCGGCGGAAAGTCAGATGGCGGCGTTGAACGGGGAACTCGCCCAGTTGCGCCTCCGGCTCGGGGTGACGGCGGAGCAGGAACCGCTGTGGAATGCGGTGGCGCAGGCGATGCGGGCCGACACCCTGCACCGGGCACAGGCACTCCAGGCCCGCATGCAGCGGCGGACCTATGCCAATGCGCTGGAGGATCTGCGCGCCTATGTCGCCATGATGAAAGCGCACGTCACCGATTTGCAGCAACTGGAAACGGCGTTCACCGCCTTCTATGAGCGGCTGTCCCAGACGCAGCGCACGGTGGCCGACCGGGTATTCCAGACATTCGGACAGGGACAATAGGCGGATCGCCGCCCCGCGGCAGGCCGGCGCGCCCGCCGGCCGCCCTTCCCTCCCCGCCTCCGCCTATCCGGCGCCCGTTCGGCACCGGAAGTCACATTGGCAGCATTGCCGCGCCGCGCAAGCGCCCGGCCGTGGCGCCTCAGCAGCGCCGGCGCCGCACGGCGGCGAGTCCGGCGATGCCCGTCAACAGCAATGACAACGACAGCGGCTCCGCCACGCCGACCGGCGCGCCCGTCTGCAGCGTGAGCGCGCTGAACATCGCCTTCTCGTAGCCGGAAGCGCCATTCTCCGTCAGGGTGACGCTGGCGAGACCGTCGGTCGCGAAGTAGGACGGCAGGGTGTATTCCTGCATGTCCAGCACCTGCCCCTTGCCGTTGCTGAACGCCTGCTTCGTCGTGGTGCCGTTGATCGTGTTGCCATATGACAGATTGTAGTCGCGCACGTTGACCCCGTCGATCAGATCCTGCGTCACGCTGGCGCCGCCGTTGCCGGCGTTGAAGGTGATGTCGAGGACGTTCTTCGTGTTGGCCGATCCCCACAGCGTGTTGATCATGGTATAGACGCGGGTCACATCCAGCACGTCGGACAAGGACAGCGTGACCGAATAGGTTCCGGGCGCCACCGTGCTCGATCCGCCGCCGGTCCAGAAATTGTTGTAGCCGCCATTGCCGTTGCTGACATTGGCGATGGAGAACGGCACGCCGTTGAAGGTCTGCGCGCCGGTCGGGAAGGTGGAGCCGTTGATCTCGCTGCTGAACGGGATATTGACGACGCCCGACATGTCGACCGTCTGATAGCCGGCCCGCGCCGCCGGCCCGCCCGCCAGCAGGCAACCCGCCGCGATCATCGACACCGCCGAAATCCGGCCCGCAAACCCCAGGCTCATCGTCCGCACTCCCCCAGCTTTTGTCATGTACTCGATTATGGTGCAAAAAAGCACATTTCCCGGCAGTCGTGCAAACCATTTCTTTGTTGGCTTGATGATGCCCGCGCAACGTCGGGTGCCGGCCGCCCCTACCCTTCCCTCCCCGCCCCGGCTCTGCTAGACGCGCCGCTTCGCCGTGGCACCCCTGGAGGCCGGCGGCATTCAACGGAGCGAGCTATGGCCACCTACACGACCATCGAGGCCGAGGCGCGCGCGCGTGCAGGTAAGGGGGCAGCACGGGCGACTCGGCGGGCGGGCAAGGTTCCCGCCGTGATCTACGGCGCCCGTCAGACCCCCGAGCTGATCGCGCTCGACCCGCGCCTCGTCGTGCGCGAAATCCATCACGCCGGCTGGCGGTCCCGCCTCTATGAGGTGAAGGTCGATGGTGCCACGACGCGGGCGCTGATCCGCGACGTGCAGTTCCATCCCGTCACCGACCGGCCGGAGCATGTCGATTTCCAGCGCCTCGCGCCCGGCGAAAAGGTGCGCGTCGCCGTCAACGTGCAGTTCCTGAACGAGGGGATTTCCCCCGGCCTCAAGCGCGGCGGCGTGCTGAATGTGGTGCGCCACGCGGTCGATTGCCTGGTCGATCCCGACCATGTGCCGGCGCATTTCGAGGCCGATCTGGCGACCCTCGACATCAACGACAACGTGCGCTGGTCCGACCTCAGGGGCACCGAAGGGATCCGCCCGGTGATCATCGATCGCGACTTCGTGATCGCCACCGTGGCACCCCCGACCAAGGCGGCGGAGCCGGCCGCAGAGGCGGCTTCCGGCGCGCCGGCCACGGCCACCGCGGCCGCCCCTGCCGCCGCCGCGAAGACGCCCGCCAAGGCCCCGGCCAAGGCGGCCGCGAAGCCCGCCGGCAAGAAATAGCGCGGCCCGGCGCCATGCTGCTCTGGGTCGGGCTTGGCAACCCCGAGCCGGGGATGGCCTGGAACCGGCACAATATCGGCTTCATGGCGCTCGACGCGATCGCCGCGCGCCACGGCTTCGCGCCCTGGCGGCGGCGGTTCAAAGGCCTGGTCGCCGAAGGCAGCGTCGGCGGCGAACGGGTGATCGGCCTCAAGCCGCTGACCTACATGAACGAATCGGGGGAGAGCGTGCAGCCTGCCGCTGCGTTTTACAAACTGCCGACCGACGCGGTCACGGCCTTCCACGACGAGCTCGATCTCGCCCCGGGCAAGGTGCGGGTGAAGCGCGGCGGCGGCGCGGCGGGGCATAACGGGCTGCGCAGCCTCGACCGCATGCTGGGCACGCAGGATTACTGGCGCGTCCGCCTCGGCATCGGACATCCCGGCGACAAGGCGCGGGTGCTGGCGCACGTGCTCGGCGACTTCGCCAAGGCCGA
>JAJZNE010000126.1 GCA_021847995.1 Pseudomonadota bacterium
CGCGCCCGCGCAGCGCCGCCGCCCGGCCCGCTGCTCGCCGCCGCCGCGCCCGCCTTCATCCCGCCCGCGGTCGCCGAAGCTGCCGCCGCCCCCGCCTTCATCCCCCCGGCAGCGCAGGGCGGCCAGCCCCGCCTGCCTTTCGCCTGAGAGTTTGCGAAGGAATGCCCCTTGCGGACGATGTCGGTCAACAGGATCAGTAACTTGCAGGGGGCATTCCTTCGCAAATTCGATTTCCTTCACAAGCTCTGATCCGTCCGGCAGGTTCCCGTGGCCACAGTGACCGACGACGATCCGATCCACGACAAGCCGATGCCGCTGCTCGACCACCTGATCGAGCTCAGGCGGCGGCTGCTGGTCAGCATGGCGGCGTTCCTGATCGCCTTCTTCGTCTGCTACCATTTCTCCTCGGAGATCTATGGCTTCCTCGCGCGCCCGCTGGCCAACGCGCTGGCGAGCAAGCCGGGCAGCAACCGGGCCCTGATCTACACGCAGCTTTACGAGGCGTTCTTCACCTATCTGCGGGTCGCGTTCTTCGGTGCCGCCTTCATCTCCTTCCCGGTGGTGGCGACGCAGCTGTGGCTGTTCGTCGCCCCCGGCCTCTACCGCAGCGAGAAGCGGGCGATCGTGCCGTTCCTGGCGGCAACGCCGGTGCTGTTCGTGGCCGGCGCGGCGCTCGCCTATTATTTCGTGTTTCCGTTCGCCTGGCGCTTCTTCATCAGTTTCGAGACGCCGGAGAGCAGTGCCGGCATCCCGATCCAGTTGATGCCGAAGGTCGGCGAATATCTCGATCTGGTGATGAAGCTGATCTTCGCCTTCGGCGTCGCCTTCCAGTTGCCGGTGGGTCTCGCGCTGCTGGCGAAGGTGGGAATCGTGACCTCGCAGGGGCTGAAGCGGTACCGGCGCTATGCCTATGTCGGCATGTTCATCATCGCCGCGGTGCTCGCACCCCCCGATGTCATCACGCAATGCGGCCTCGCGCTGCCGCTGATCGCGCTCTATGAGATTTCCGTCGTTGCCGCGCGCATCGTCGAACCGAAACCGGCTGCGAGCTGAACATGCATGATATCCGCCAGTTGCGCGCCGATCCGGCGGCGTTCGATGCCGCCCTGGCGCGGCGCGGACTGGCGCCGTGCGCGGCGGCGGTTCTCGCCCTCGATCAGGCCCGGCGCGACGCCACCACGCGGGTGCAGGATATCCAGGCCAGGCGCAACGCGCTCAGCCGGGAGATCGGGGCGCAGCGGCGCGCGGGTGCCGACAGCGGGGCGCTGGACGCGCAGGCGCGGGCGCTGCGCGGGCAGATGGAGGCGATCGAGGCGGACGTGCCGGCGCTCGACGGCGCCATCCGCGCCGCATTGGAGACGCTGCCCAACCGTCTCGATGATGACGTGCCCGACGGCGCCGACGAGCGCGCCAACGTGGTGATGAAGGAGATCGGCGAGCGACCCCGCTTCGCCTTCACCCCGCGCCAGCATTTCGAACTCGGCGAGGCGCTCGGCCTGATGCAGTTCGAACCTGCGGCCAGGCTTGCCGGTGCGCGCTTCACCGTGCTGCGCGGTGCGCTGGCGCGGCTCGAACGGGCACTCGGCCAGTTCATGCTCGACCTGCACACCGGCCCGCATGGCTACGAGGAAGTGCAGGTGCCGGCGCTGGTCAACGATGCGACCATGTACGGCACCGGCCAGTTGCCCAAGTTCGCCGACGATCTGTTCCGCACGACGGACGGCCGCTGGCTGATCCCGACCGCGGAAGTGCCGCTGACCAACCTCGCCGCCGGTGACATCCTGCCGGCCGGGGCGCTGCCGCTGCGTCTGACGGCGCTCACCGACTGCTTCCGCGCCGAAGCGGGGGCGGCCGGGCGCGACACGCGCGGGATGCTGCGCCAGCACCAGTTCCGCAAGGTCGAGATGGTCAGCATCACGCGCCCCGAGGACAGCGACGCCGAGCACGAGCGCATGACGGGCTGCGCCGAAGCGGTGCTGGAGGCGCTGCTTCTGCCGTATCGCCGCGTCTTCCTCTGTGCCGGCGACACCGGGTTCAGCGCCGCGCGCACCTATGATCTGGAGGTGTGGCTGCCCGGCCAGGGCGCGTGGCGGGAGATCAGCAGCTGCTCCAACTGCCGCGATTTCCAGGCGCGGCGGATGAACGCGCGGTTCCGGACCCCGGACGGCAAGGCGGTCGCGCATGTCCACACGCTGAACGGATCGGGCGTCGCGGTGGGGCGGGCGCTGATCGCGGTGATGGAAAACCACCAGCAGGCGGACGGCAGCATCGCGGTGCCGGAGGCGGTGCGGCCGTGGATGGGCGGGATGGAGCGGATCGGCGCCTGACGCGGCACGTCGATCAGGGCGGATCGATCAGGTTGGAGCGCCCAGAAGGGCACGGACTGAAATATCCTCGTCAATCTCGGGCCAGTGGATTCCCTGTCCGCGGCCGATCGGTTGCCAATGTCGCCGCTGCTCCGCGGTCGCGTCGCGCAGGCGGGGAAACCATTCGATCGGCGCTGCCACTTCCCGCCCATCGGCAAGCGTCACGCGCAGCCGTGTCCCGGATACCTCGACATCCACGGCGACAGGGTCAAAGCTAACCGGGACTGCCGAAATGTTCACGCCATGCCTCCAGCAACAACGCGGCATAGTCTACCACGAGGAGGCGCAGTTCCACCAGTTCGTGGTCCCGGAACCCGTCGGATCGCGCAAGACGAACCGGCTGTAGCCAGAATTTTGCCACCCTATCGTCATGTGCGACATGAACATGCGGCGGCTCGCCGCGATCGAGGCTGTAAAAGAAGAAGCGAAAGCCGCGTAAGCGCAGGACCGTCGGCACTGCTGCCTCAGATCGCGTAATCCGGCCCCGGCAGCGAATGGTCCATGGTCAGCGCCGGCAGATCGATCAGCTTCGCCCCCACCGGACGCGCCGGCACGCCCACCACCGTCGTGTGCGGGGCGACCTGATCGAGCACGATGGAGCCGGCACCGACCTTCGCCCCCTCCCCCACCTCGATATTGCCGAGCACCTTGGCGCCGACGCCGAGCAGCACGCCGCGGCGGATTTTCGGATGCCGGTCGCCGCATTCCTTGCCGGTGCCGCCGAGCGTGACGCCCTGCAGGATCGACACGTCATCCTCCACCACCGCCGTTTCGCCGATCACGATGCCGGTGCCGTGATCGAGGAGGATGCCGCAGCCGAGCCGGGCGGCCGGATGGATATCGACGGCGAATACCTCCGACCCGCGGCTTTGCAGATGGCGCGCCAGATGCCGCCGGTCGCGCCGCCACAGCGCATGCGCCACGCGGTGCGTCTGCAACGCCAGATAGCCCTTGAAGAACAGGAACGGGCTGACGAGGTCGGCGGCGGCGGGGTCGCGGTCGCGCACGGCGACGAGGTCGGTCGCCGCCGCCTGCACGATCGCCGGGTCATCAGCCAGCACCTCCGCCACCAGCGCGGTCAGCGGGAAGACCCCGAGATCGGCATCGCCGAGCTTGCGGCCGAGCCGGGCCGCCAGCCCGTCGGCGAAGGTGCCGTGGCGGAGCAGCGCCGCCGTGATCGGCTGCGCCATCAGCGCATCACGCTCCGCCGCCTCCACCCCTTCGCGCCGGATGGTGGCCCACACCGCGTCCGCCGCCGGCGCCGTGGCGTCACGCTCGCACAGCGGGCGCGCGACGGCGCGGGCCGGAATGGTCAGGCTGGGATCACGCGCACCCATCGGCAGGCCCTCCGGTCAGCGGGGATCGCCGGCAGATGGGGATGACCGGACGGTCATGCCATCCCCCGCCCGCCCGCCGCCGTCAGCGCCGCTGCGCCGCAAACCGGACCGGGTGCGGGCCGCGCCGCGTCAGATATCCGCATACATATGCGTCTCCGCCGCTCCGCCGGGGTGCGTCACCGCCCCGAGATGCGCCGGTCCCACGGTCTGCGCATAGCGCCACAGCGCTCCGCTGCGGTAATCGGTCGGGCGCGGCTGCCAGACGGCACGGCGGGCGGCCAGTTCCTCCGCGCTCACCTCCACGTCGATGCGCCCTGCGGCCGCATCGATGACGATGCGGTCGCCATTGCGCAGCAGCGCGATCGGGCCGCCGACCGCGGCCTCCGGCCCGACATGGCCGACGCAGAAGCCGCGGGTGGCGCCGGAGAAGCGGCCGTCGGTGATCAGCGCCACCTGCTCGCCCATGCCCTGGCCATAGATCGCGCCGGTGGTGGACAGCATCTCCCGCATGCCCGGCCCGCCCTTCGGCCCCTCATAGCGGATGACGATCACGTCGCCCGCGCGGTAGGCGCGCGCCTGCACCGCGGCGAAAGCCTCCTCCTCGGAATCGAAGCACAGCGCCGTGCCCTCGAAGCGCAGCATCTTCATCCCGGCGACCTTCACCACGCCGCCGTCGGGGGCGAGGTTGCCCTTCAATCCGACCACCCCGCCGGTCGGCGACAGTGCCCGGCTGACCGGGTAGATCACGTCCTGGTCGGCGGGGAACACCACGTCCCGGTGGTTCTCGGCCAACGTCCTGCCGGTCACGGTCAGGCAATCGCCGTCGAGCAGCCCGGCATCGAGCAGCGCCCTGATGATGACCGGAATGCCGCCGACGCGATGCACGTCGAGTGCGACGTATTTCCCGCCCGGCTTGAGGTCGGCGATATAGGGCGTGCGCCGCATGATCGCGGCCACGTCGTCGAGGGTGAAGCGGATGCCGCATTCGTTGGCGATCGCCGGCAAATGGAGCGCGGCGTTGGTCGAGCCGCCGGTGGCGCCGACGATGACGGCGGCGTTTTCCAGCGCCCGGCGGGTGACGATGTCGCGCGGGCGGATGCGGCTCTCGATCAGTTTCACCACCGCGCGGCCGGATTCCACCGCCCAGCGGTCGCGTTCCTCATAGGGCGCGGGCGCGCCGGCGGAGCCGGGCAGGGCAAGGCCGATCGCCTCGCTGACCGTCGCCATGGTGTTGGCGGTGAACTGGCCGCCGCAGGCGCCGGCGGAGGGGCAGGCGACGCATTCCAGCTCGTGCAGATCGGCATCGCTCATCCTGCCGGCGGCGTGCTGGCCGACCGCCTCGAAGACATCGCCCACGGTCACGTCGCGCCCCCGGAACCGCCCCGGCAGGATCGAGCCGCCGTACATGAACACGCTCGGGATATTGAGGCGCAGCATCGCCATCATCATGCCCGGCAGCGATTTGTCGCAGCCGGCGAGGCCGACCAGCGCATCATAGCAATGGCCGCGCACCGTCAGCTCCACCGAATCGGCGATCACCTCGCGCGAGACCAGGGAGGATTTCATCCCCTGGTGGCCCATCGCGATGCCGTCGGTGACGGTGATGGTGGTGAATTCACGCGGCGTGCCGCCGGCCTCGGCCACACCCTTCTTGACCGACTGCGCCTGGCGGGAGAGGGCGATGTTGCAGGGCGCGGCCTCGTTCCAGCAGGTGGCGACGCCGACGAAGGGCTGGTCGATCTCCTCCTGCGTCAGGCCCATGGCGTAATAATAGGACCGGTGCGGCGCCCGGTCCGGCCCCACCGTGACATGGCGTGACGGCAGGTGCGACTTATCCCAGCGTTTCCCGGCCATGGCCTGTCCCCCTTGGCGAGCAGGGCCGAGACTAAGCGGCCGGGCGGCGGCTCACAAGGCGGGCGGTGCCTGGCCACCCTGCCGGCGGAGATCGGCGTTGGCCAACCGGCGGCGCGCGGGCAAGCTGGCTCACGGGGTCGCGAATCGGATCGGAGGTCGGAAGGGAACGAAATGCGGGACGGGCGGACATGCCGCCGGCTGCCGCGGTCGCGCCTGCCCGTCGCCGCGGCGATGCTGGTGGGACTCGGACCGGCCACGGGGCCGGCCCAGGCTGATGACGGGTTCGACCTGACCTTGCCGCCGGATCTCTCCGCCGCTGCGGTGACGGCGGACGCCACGCCGGCAGCCTCCCTCGATAGCTCCGGCATCGCGGACTACGTCGCCACCTGGGAGGACCGGGTTGCCCGTGCGCGCGCGACGCAGCCGGGCTGGGCCAGTCCGCTCGTCACCACGACCGGCCTGCTGGAACAGCGGGTACGGTTCGACGCCGCCGCGCTTCAGTCCGGCAACGGCACCAGCACCGCCGCGCTCGACGGCGGCAAGGGGCTGGACATGATCGTGACCGACAGCAATGAAATCCGCTTCGCGCTGCCCCCCTACAACATCCGCACCGGCGCGCCCGCCGCGATCGCCAACGGCCAGCCGATCCCGCCGCTCAGCGGCTTCGGGGACTGGACGTTCCTGCGCATCGAACAGCGGCTTGCCAGCAGCCCGGCGAGCGCGGGCGACTACATTCTCTCCGCCTGGCTGCAGGTGCTGGCGCCGAGCGGCATCGGCCGGCTGAGCGGCGGCGCCTGGACCTGGCTGCCGACCTTCGCCTATGGCAAGGGATGGGGTGACTTCGATATCCAGGGAACGCTCGGCGTCGCGCTGCCGGCCTCGCGCGCCGGCATGCTCGGCCATCCGGTGCAGAACAACGTCGCGCTGCAGTACCGGATCCGGCCGCAATTGTGGCCGGAGGTCGAGGCCAACTGGACCCATTTTCCCGACGGCCAGCGCGCCGGGCTGGACCAGGTCTATGTGACGACCGGCGTCGTGGCCGGCCGCTTCGCACTGGGCGACCGGCTCGGTGTTACCGTCGGCGTCGGCTATCAGATCGCGCTATCCCCTCCCTATCGCCCGATTCCGCTCACGCCGGCCTATGACCATGCCTGGCTGTTCACCACGCGGATGAGCTTCTGACGCGCGTCGCTACTTCCCGCTCAGCACGCCGGTCGGACAGGCGGAGCCGATGGCGTCCCAGAGATTCTGGAAATCGCGCGTGTCGTTGAGCGGCGCATTGGCAAGGTAGTCGGCTTCGGCCTTGTGCATCGCCTCGATCGAGACCTGTGCCTGCGACGGCAGCAGGCCGGCGATACTGGGCAGCGCGAAGCCGGCGCCGGAGGTGGAACTGGCGACCAGCGCCGTCGTCGTTGCGGTCGCGCCGGCAGCCAGCGCAACCGGCGCGGCGGCGATGGCGCCGACCGCCAGAACCGCGGTCAGCGCGTTGCGATAGCGGACGGATTTCGCTGTCTCATAGGAATGATAGACGCACTGGTCGATCACCGCCTTGGTGAGATAGGCGGCGCAGATCGTCGCCGGTGTGTTCTGCGGCGGCGGCTCGGGCGGCTTGCCGCCCTGCTCCGGCGAGGGTTTCGGTGCCGCGGCGCGGTCCGCAGCACTCGCGGTGCTGATCGGCGCCCAGGCGCGGCAGGCGGGATAGATGTCGGTGAAAACAGCCGGCGGCGGACTTTGCTGGAACGATTGGCCGGCACAGGAGAGGAGCAGGAGCGGCAGGCACGGCAGGATGCAATGCAGCGCTGTCGGCACGGAAAGGCGCATCGGCGGGACACCTCGGATCGCGGACGCGCCAGCCTGCCGCAACGGCCCCGATCGGGCGAGTCCGACGCTTGCGCCGCCGGCACGCACAACCCGCCCGGCGGCGGTCGCCGGGCGGGTTCATGTCACGCCTGTTCGACGGTCAGTCGCGGCGTCGCGCGGCTGGCCGAACACCGGCAGCACGCGGCGGCGCCAACTGCTGTTCATCATCATCACCATGCCGGGATAGCAGGCAAGGAACCTGGCGGTGAACAGCAGGATCGCACCGGCGACGGCCTTCCTCCAGATGACGGCCATCCAGGTGCCGGCGGCGAAGCCGCGCAAAGCCAACGCGCGCGGCGCGGCCACGGTGGCGTCGGCGCGCCTGTCACAGACAATGAACCGCGGCTCAGGAAGATCGGGCGGGCAGGTCAGAATCCCGTTATTCCCGTGGAGGCGCTGTCATTTTTTGGCAGCCCGGACCGCCGGCGGACGGGTTGGAGAATTGCCCGCACGCACGATGAGAGGCCGGCCGCATGCGCCGGTCCTGCACGGGGGTTCCGGCCGATGAGTTCCGGGGCGCGCGCTTGAGGGATCGTCGGCGCCGCCTTACATGGCGGGGCTGCACAGCCACAGGATGCACCGCCATGCGCTACAACCAGCTCGGCCGCACCGGCCTGTTCGTCTCCGAACTCTGTCTCGGCACCATGACCTTCGGCGGCGAGGGAGAGATGTGGAGGCAGATCGGCACGTTGCAGCAGGAGGAGGTGGACGGCATCGTCCGCGCGGCACTCGATGCCGGCATCAATTTCATCGACACCGCCGATGTCTATTCCGCCGGAAGGTCGGAGGAGCTGCTCGGCGGCGCGCTGCGCAATCTCGGCGTGCGGCGCGAGAGCGTGGTGGTGGCTACGAAATGCTGCGGCGCCGTCGGCGATGGGCCGAACGATCGCGGTGCCTCGCGCGCGCACATCATGGATGCGATCGAGGCCAGCCTCCGGCGGCTGGGCCTGGACCATATCGACCTCTACCAGATCCACGCCAACGACGCGGTGACGCCGGTCGAGGAAACCCTGCGCGCCCTGGACGACCTCGTCCGCCAGGGCAAGGTGCGCTATGTCGGCGTCTCCAACTGGCCGGCGTGGCGGATCATGAAGGGCCTCGGCATTGCCGAGCGGCGCGGCTTCGCGCGCATCGACAGCCTGCAGGCCTATTACACCATCGCCGGCCGCGATCTGGAACGCGAGATCGCGCCGCTGCTGGTGGAGGAAGGCGTCGGCCTGATGGTGTGGTCGCCGCTGGCCGGCGGCCTGCTGTCGGGCAAGTTCGGGCCGGGGTCGAACGGGCCGGAGGACGCGCGCCGCGCCGCCTTCGATTTTCCGCCGGTCGATCGCGACCGCGCCTGGAAATGCGTCGCCGCGATGCGCGGGATTGCCGAACCGCGCGGCGTGTCGGTGGCGCGCGTCGCCCTGGCCTGGCTGCTTGCCAAACAGTTCGTCAGCTCCGTCATCATCGGCGCCAGGACGCGCGCTCAGCTCGACGACAACATCGCCGCGACGTCACTGCGGCTCAGTGCGGAGGAGATGCAGGCACTCGATCGGGTCAGCGCGCTGCCGGCGGAATACCCCGGCTGGATGCTGGAACGCCAGGGCGGTCTGCGCCGGCCGGCACCGTTCACGCCGAAGGGGTGACGGCGCCGGCGTTCACGGAATGCGCGCGGGAGAGGACGGGGGGCGAGGGTCGGCGGCACGGCCGGGCCGCCGGCCGCGATGCGGGCGAGGCCGGAGCCAGGCGGGCCGGAGCCAGGCGGGCCGGAGCCGGGCTGGCGTCCCGGCTTCGGGCTTGAGGGGCGGCGGGGCCGATGCTAGAAATGGCTCGTATTCACCCGTGGACACAAGGCGTTGTCGCCGATGCCGCACAGTGATGTCGCCGCGGCGCCCCTGCCCCTCCGCTCCCGCCGCCGCGGCGCGGCCGACGACCGCCTGCACCGGGAACTCTCCACCGCGATCGTCGATCAGCGGATCCCGCCCGGCACCTCGCTGCCCGAGGATACCCTGGCCAGTGCCTTCGGCGTCAGCCGCACCGTGGTGCGCAAGGCCCTGCTGCGGCTCGGCCACGAGAAACTCGTGGAGCTGCGCACCAATCGCGGTGCCGTGGTGGCGCGCCCTTCGGTCGAGGAGGCCCGGGCGGTGTTCGAGGCACGCCGGGTGGTCGAAGCAGCCCTGATCGATGCCGCCATTGAGCGGGCGCCGGATGCCGCCTTCGCACAGCTGCGCGCCCATCTCGCGCGCGAGCTGGAGGCGGAACGAAGCGGCGACCGCCACGCCCTGATCCGCCTGTCCGGCGACTTCCATCGCAGCCTCGCCGGGCTGGCGGGCAACCATGTGCTCGCTGCCTTCCTCGGCGAACTGGTCTCGCGCAGCTCGCTCATTCTGGCGCTCTATCAGCATCGCGCCGATCCGCCCTGTTCGCGCGAACAGCACACCGAGGTGCTGGAGGCATTGGCCCGGCGCGATGCCGTGGCGGCGCGCACGCGCATGGCGGCGCATCTCAGTCATGTCGAAAGCCAACTCGATCTCGACGGGGCGGCAGCGATGGTCGATCTGCACGCGCTGTTCGCCGCCGCCCGGCCACGTTCGTCCGGCAGGGTCGGGTGAGCGGCGGCGCTATGGGACGAGGGGATGCGGCGGGGACTTCATGGGCTGGCCGTATCCGATTCCCGGCTTTTTTGTACACAGGCTTGTTGCAATCCTGCCGCACCGGCGCATACTGGCGCCGCGGCCGGACCGGCTGACGACAGCAGGGAGGAAATGAACATGGCCAACGGACTGCATGCAACCCGGCGTGGCGTGCTGGCAGGGGCCGGCGCCGCTGCGCTGCTCGCGGCATCCCGCCCGGCGCGGGCGGAGAGCGTGCTGAAGATCGGCGTACTGGGCGTGATGAGCGGGCCGGCGGCGAGCTGGGGCCTCGTCAACAAATACTGTGCCCAGGCGACCGCCGCGATGTGGAACGAGAAGGGCGGCGTCACCATCGACGGCACCGCCTACAGGATCGAAATCGTGCCGATCGATGACAAGAACGACCCCAAGCTCGCCGTCTCCGGGGCCGAGCGGCTCACCGAGCAGGACGGCATCCGCTACATCATCGGGCCCAACGTCGATACCACTGCCGCCAGCGTGCGGCCGGTGGCGGAGAAGAACGGCGCGATCTATTTTCCCTATGCGTTCTCCAAGGCGCTCTATACGCCGCCTGCCGGCAATGCCGTGCTGGGCATGATCGCGAGCTACCAGGCCGGGCCGATCATCTACAGGTTTCTCCGTGACAGCCGCGGGGTGAAGTCGGTCGCCTTCGTCGCCCGCAACGAGTCCGACCCGCTGAACCAGCGCAAGGAAGGCGTGGAGGCGGCGAAGAAGCTCGGCCTCAACGTGGTGTCCTCGGACGATACCTATGAGGGGGGAACCACGGATTTCTTCCCGGTGATGTCGAAGGTGGTGTCCGGCAAGCCGGATCTGATCGTGCTTTCGGGCGTCGCGCCCGCCGATGCACCGCTGCTGGTCAAAAGCGCCCGCGAACTCGGCTTCAAGGGCCAACTCAGCACCGAGACGGCGCAGGACGCAAAGGTGCTGCGCGAGGGCGCCGGCAATGCCGCCGATGGCTTCATTTCCGTGGGCGGAGCGAGCACGCCGGAAATCGCAAGCGACTACATGAACCGCTTCCGCGACCGCTATGCCAGGGTCGCCGGCGAATGGAACGACGAAGCGGGCACCAAGGTCTATGCGCTGGAGATCATCCTGGCCACGTTGCAGAAGGCCGGCAGGGGCGCGATCGGCGACGTGGCGGCCTTCAAGCGGACGATCGACACGTTCAGCATGCGCAACCCCTTCCTCAGGGAGGACAAGCCGCTGGCCTATGTCGGCACCGCCTATTTCGGCCAGAAGCGCCAGATCGGCGTGCCGATGGTGGTGAACGAATTCCACGACGGCGCCTTCCGCACGCTGTTCATCGGCAGCGTCGAATAGCACCCCGGCCGCGGGCGGCAGCGCATGGAGCAGATCATCGTCAACGGCGTCGTGCTGTCGGCGACCTATGCGCTCGTCGCCCTGGGGATCACGCTGATCTTCAGCATCATGAACCTGCTGAACTTCGCCCACGGGCAGATCCTGATGATCGGCGGGTTCATGGTCTATTATGTCTATGGCGTATTCGGGCTGCCCTACGCGGTGGCGCTGCCGGTTGCCGCGGTGGTGACCGGGCTGATCGGCTTCGGCTTCGAGGTGCTGCTGTTCCGTCGCGTGGTGCGGGTGGCGACGCGCGAGGAAAACAGCATGCTGCTCGCCGTCGGCACCGCCCTGCTGCTCGAGAATCTCGCGTTGTTCGGGTTCGGCGAGAAGCAGCGCGGCGTGCCGTCGATCGTCGGCGGCGTCTATCGCGTCGGTGCCGCCTTCCTGCCCGCGGGACGGCTGCTGGTGGTGCTGATCGCGCTGGCGCTGATCGTTGCCCTGCTTCTGTTCGTCCAGTACACGCGGCCCGGGCGCGCCATGCGCGCGCTCGCCCAGGACCGGGAAGTGACCTACCTGATGGGTGTCGATGTGGAGCGCATCTCGGCGCTCGGCTTCGCGCTCGGGGCCGGGCTGGCCGGCATTGCCGGCGGCCTGCTGGTGACGCTGTCGGGCGTCAATGCGGGGATCGGGACGGCACTCTCCACCAAGGCGTTCATCATGATCATGATCGGCGGCGCCGGCGTCGTGGCGGGGGCCATCCTGGGCGCCGTCGTGCTCGGCTTCGCTGAGGCCGTCGGCTACGCACTGATCCCCGGTTCCACCACCTATCTGCTGATTTTCGTCGGCCTGATCCTGTTCCTGGTCCTGCGCCCGCAGGGCATCATGGGCAAGCCGCAGCGATGACCCGCCTGCCGCTCCCGCCGGGCCGTGGAGGTCTGCCGTGTCCGGCAGCTATGTGATCGCCCCCGGATCGCCGCCGGCGCGCACGCCACTGCGCCACGTCGCGGCGGCGGCGGCAATCGGCCTGCTGCTGCTGCTCGCCGTGCCGCTGGCGCTGGGGCGGGCACCCTATTGGCTCGATGTGCTGACCAATGCCTGCATCCTCAGCTTCGCCAGCCTCGGCGTCTGGGTCACCTTCGCGATCGGCCGCATCAATATCGCCCAGGGCGCCTTCGCCATGATCGGCGGCTACACCACCGCGATCCTGGCCACGCGGTTCGGCATCGGCTTCTGGTTCGGCCTGCCGGTGTCGGCGGCCGTGGCGGCGGTCGCCGGCATCCTGCTCGGCCTGCCGATCCTGCGCCTGCGCGGCGTCTATTTCGCCATGATCACGCTGTCGCTGACCGAGGCGGTACGGCTCGCCTTCCTCAGCCTCGGCGCCGCCACCGGCGGCGGGACGGATATCGTCAACATACCCACGCCCGCCGGAATCGGCAGCCCGCTCGCGTTCTATCTGCTGGCCGCGGTGCTGCTGCTGCTCGGCCTGCTCGCGGTGTGGCGGCTCGATGCCAGCCGGCTCGGCGCGGTCTTCCGCGCCATGCGGCAGAACGAGGATCTTGCCGCCAGCATCGGCATCGACGTCGCGCGCTACCGTGTCATCGCGTTCGCCGTGGCCTCTGCGATGGGCGGTGCGGCGGGGTCGTTCTTCGCCGTGTTCCACCAGAACATCTTCCCCGCCAGCTATACCATCCAGGATTCCGTCAACGTGATGCTGTACTGCTTCCTCGGCGGGCTGGACTTCGTTCTCGGCCCGATCGTCGGCGCCTTCCTGCTGGTGATCGCGCTCGAACTGCTGACCGCGCTGCAGCAGTATCAGGCGCTGCTCTACGGCGTGCTGATGATCGCGGCGATGCTGTTCCTGCCGAACGGGCTGCTCCGCCTGCGGCTCGCCCGCCTGCGCCGCGGCGGGGAAACACCATGAGCCTGCTCAGCGTGCAGGGCCTGACCCGCCGGTTCGGTGGCCTGATTGCCGTCAACGATGTCAGCTTCACGGTGAACGAGGGCGAGATCCTGTCCCTGATCGGGCCGAACGGGGCGGGCAAGAGCACGGTGTTCAAGCTGATCGCCGCCTTCCTGCCGCCGACCGCCGGGCAGGTGCTGTTCGCGGGGGAGCGGATTTCCGGGCTGAAGCCGCATCTGGTGGCGCGCCGGGGTGTCGTGCGCACCTTCCAGGAAACCACCGTGTTCAAGGAGATGACGGCATTCGAAAACGTGGTGGTGGCGCATCATCTGCGCCTGCGCGCCGGGCTGCCGGGCGCCTACCTCGCGACCCCGGCGGCGCGCGCCGAGGAGCGCGGCTTTCACGCCAGCGCCGCCGACATCCTCGACTATCTCGACCTCGGCCATGTCCGCCACGAGATCGCGCGCAACCTGCCGCACGGCTATCTGCGCGCGCTTGGCATCGCCATCGCGCTGGCCGCCCAGCCGCGCGTGCTGCTGCTCGATGAGCCATTCGCCGGCATGAACCCCGAGGAGAAGGAGCGTGCGGTGCGCATGGTGCGCGGCATCCGCGACCGTGGCGTCACGGTGCTGCTGGTCGAGCATGACATGCCGTCGGTGATGCGCATCAGCGACCGGGTGGTGGTGCTCAATTTCGGCACCATGATCGCCGAGGGCACGCCGGCCGAGATCCAGCGCGACCCGAAGGTGATCGAGGCCTATCTCGGCCGCGAGGACGACGAACTCGGTCATTGAGGCGCCGGAGGCAGCCGCATGTATTTCGAATGCCGTGACCTTTGCGTCCATTACGACAAGGTGCAGGCGCTCGATCGCGTGTCGCTCGCGGCACAGCAGGGCGAGGTGGTGGCGCTGCTCGGTGCCAATGGCGCCGGCAAGAGCACCACGCTGCGCGCGATCACCGGCCTCACGCGCGCCTCGCGCGGCGAGATCTGGTTCGAGGACACGCGCATCGACCGGCTGCCGCCGGCCGCGATCGTGGCGCGCGGCATCGCCATGGTGCCGGAAGGGCGGCACATCTATCCGTTCATGAGCGTGCGCGACAATCTGCTGATGGGCGCCTATCTGCGCCGCGATACCGCCGGCATCCGGCGCGACCTCGATCGCGTGTTCGCGCGTTTCCCGCGGGTGCGCGAGCGCCTGAACCAGCAGGCCGGCACGCTCTCGGGCGGCGAGCAGGAGATGGTGGTGGTCGGCCGTGCCCTGATGGCGCGGCCGCGGCTGCTGCTGCTCGATGAGCCGTCGCTCGGGCTGGCGCCGATGGTGGTGCGCGACATCGCCCGCCTGATCGGCGACGTGAACCGCGAGGACAACGTCACGATCATCCTGGTCGAGCAGAATGCGCGCATGGCGTTGAAGGTGAGCGGGCGGGCCTATGTCCTGGAAACCGGCCGCATCGGGCTGGCCGGCGGCTCGGCCGAGCTTGCCGGCGACGACCATATCCGACGACTGTATCTGGGCGGCTGAACCGGCCGGCGGCACGGCACGGCAGCGACCTGGCTGAACGGAGGACTCCATGGCCGATTTCGATCTCGTGGTGCGCGGCGGCACCGTTGTCACAGGCAGCGACACGATGCGGGCCGATCTCGGCATCCGCGGCGGACGCATCGCCGCCATCGCCGATCGTCTCGACGGGGCGGCGGTGCTGGATGCCGGCGGGCTGCTGGTGCTGCCGGGCGGCGTCGATACGCATTGCCATATCGAACAGCTCCGCGTCACCGGCGATGCCGACGAGGAAACCTGGGAGAGCGGCAGTCGCGCCTGCCTCGCCGGGGGTACCACCAGCGTCGTCACCTTCTCCGCTCAGTTCAAGGGCCACGGCATCCTGGCACCGCTGGCCGAATACCGCCGCCGGGCGGGACGGGCGATGGTCGATTACAGCTTCCACCAGATCATCACCGATCCCACCGACGCCGTGATCCACGAGGAAATCCCCCGCGTGGTCGCGGAAGGGGTGCGCAGCCTGAAGGTCTTTCTGACCTATGACCCGATGCATCTGGACGACCGCCAGTATCTGCGCGTGCTCGCCGCGGCGCGGCGCAACAACGCCTTCGTCACCGTGCATTGCGAGAACTACGAGGCGATCGGCTGGCTCACCGAGGCGCTGCTGGCGGACGGCCGCACCGCGCCGAAATATCACGCCTGGTCGCGCCCCACCGTGGTCGAACGGGAGGCGACGCACCGTGCCATCGCGCTCGCCGAACTGGTCGATCAGCCGATCCAGGTGTTTCACGTCTCCTGCGCCGAGGTGGCCGAGGAGATCGCGCGGGCGCAGGCCCGCGGCCTGCGCGTGTGGGGGGAGACGTGTACGCAGTATTTCGTGCTGACCGCAGCCGACATGGACCGCCCCGGCTTCGAGGGTGCCAAGTTCATGTGCAGCCCGGCGCCGCGCGACGCGGCCGACCATGACGGACTGTGGGACATGGTGCGGCGCGGCGTGCTGGACGTGGTCAGTTCCGACCATTCCGGCTGGTGCTACGACGGGCCGCGCGGCAAGCGCCTGCACGGCGCCGACGCGCCGTTCCGCGACATTCCGAACGGCGTGCCCGGGCTGACGGCGCGGCTGCCGGTGCTGTTCAGCGAGGGCGTGGCGGCGGGGCGCATCGACCTGCCGCATTTCGTCCGGCTGACCGCAACCAATCCGGCCAGACTGTTCGGCCTCTATCCGCGCAAGGGCACGATCGCGATCGGCGCGGATGCCGATCTGGTGCTGTGGGATGCGGCAAGGCAGGTGACGCTGACCAATGCGCTGATGCAGCAGGCGATCGACTACACCCCCTATGAGGGCAGGCGGATCACCGGCTGGCCGGTGGCGACGCTGCGGCGCGGCGAAGTGGTGATGCGCGACGGGGTGGTGCAGGCCGAGCCGGGCAGCGGACAGTTCCTGGCGCGCGGCCCGTATGACATGATCCGTCCACGCGGCGTGCTGCCCAACGGCTTCGACGCCGCCCGCTTCGCCTGATCGCAAGGTGCTGTTAATCCGCCCGCGCCATGCTCCGCCCCGATCGGGCAGCGGGGCGGGCGATGGCGGAAGCGAACCGGCCGGCCGAGGCACGCGCATTCGTGCTCCGCGCGGCGGTCGCGGCACTGGAAAACGGCCGATACCAGGAGGGGGAGCGTCTGGCAGGCGCCTGGATGGCGCAGCATCCGCTCGACCTGGAGGTGACGCTGCTGCGCGGTCTGGCGCTGGCGGCGCAGGGCGCCTGCACGGCAGCCGCACCGATCCTGCTGGGGGTGGCCGCCGCGCGGCCCGGATTCGCCCATCCCTGTAGCGACCTCGCCCGGCTGCTGCCACAGGCGCTGTCCCTCGTCGCCACGCAGTTCCGGGCCTGCCGCCGGCTGGCGCCGGGGGACGACCGGCTCACGCTCGCCTATGCCGACATGCTGCACGAGGCGCGCCGGCCGGCCGCCGCCGCGGCGGTACTGCGCGCCCTGCTCCGGCGCCGGCCGACGCTCGCCACGGCGCACAGGCTGTTCGGCATGGTCCTGCTCGATCTCGGCGATCCCGCGGGCAGCATCGCGGCTCTGCGGCGCGCCACCGTGCTCGCGCCCGACGACGCCGCGGCATGGAGCAATCTCGGCGTCGCGCTGAAGATCGAGGGGCGGTTCGATGAAGCGGCACGGGCGCATGACCACGCCGTGGCGCTGGCACCGGCCGATGCGCAGGTGCGGCTCAACCGCGCCGTCGCCCTTTTGCGCGCGGGGCGGATGGCCGAGGCGTGGCCGGATTACGAATTCCGCCTGCTGATCGGTCCGCCGCCGCCCCTGCCCCGTGCAACGCTGCTGCCGACGCTCGCGCCCGCGGAGCAGCTTGGCGGGCGGACCGTGCTGGCGTGGCATGAGGAAGGGTTCGGCGACACGCTCCAGTTCGCCCGCTACCTGCCGATGCTGGCGGCGCGCGGGGCGCGGGTGGTGGCGTCGGTGCCGGCGCCGCTCAGGCGGCTGCTGGCGACGCTGGCCGGGGTCGATCTCGTGACCGGACCACCGGCGCCGGTGCCGGACCACGACTGGCATTGCCCGTTGTTCAGCCTGCCGCGCGTCTTCGCAACGACGCTGGAAACGATCCCCGCCGCCGTTCCCTATCTGCATGCCGATCCCGGCGAACGGGCCGCCTGGGCGTCGCTTCTGCCGGCGGAGGGAGTGCGGGTCGGCCTGGTGTGGGCAGGCCAGGCGCGGCCCTGGCTGCCCGGCTTCGCGGCGCTGGACGAACGGCGCAGCCTGCCGCTGCGGGCCCTGAAGCCGCTGGCGGCGGTGCCCGGCGTGCGGCTGGTGGCGTTGCAGGCGGGTCCGGCGGCGGAGCAGGCACGGGCGCTGCCGGCCGGCCTGTTCGCCGCGGAGCCGATGCCGGATGTCCACGACTTCGCCGCCACCGCCGCGATCATCGCCAATCTTGATGTCGTGGTCAGCGTCGATACCGCCGTCGCGCACCTGGCCGGGGCACTCGGCAGGACGGTGTTCCTGCTCGACCGCTACGACAGTTGCTGGCGCTGGCTGGCGGGGCGGCGGCGCAGCCCCTGGTATCCGACGCTGCGCATCTTCCGCCAGACGCGGATGGACGATTGGGCGCCGGTGATCGCCGCGGTGGCAACCGCGCTCACTGCCCTGGCCCACCGCCGGATGCGCGGCTGATCCGCCGCCGGCGCCCGGGCATCAGGCGGCGCCGGCCACGGCATCGCCGCGCGGCGGGGCGCCGGCCGCCTGAAGCTCCGCCAGCTCGGCATCGCTGAACACGCGGCTGCGGGTCAGGAACCGCACCCCCTCCGGCGCCTCCAGCGAGAAGCCGGATCCACGGCCGGGCACCACGTCGAGCAGCAGGTGTGTATGGGCCCAGTATTCGAACTGCGCCGCGCCGATGTAGAACGGGCAGCCGGCAACGTAGCCGAGCAGGACATCCTGCGCACCGACACGGAATTCGGCGAGCGGATAGCACATCGGCGCGCTGCCGTCGCAGCAGCCGCCGGACTGATGGAACAGCAGCTTCCCATGCCGCGCGGCGAGGCGCGCAATCAGCGCCGCCGCCGCCTCCGTCAGACCGACCCGTTCGACCATCCGCCGCCCTCCATCTGCGACCTCAGAAGAATCCGAGCGCCTTCGGACTGTAGCTGACCAGCAGGTTCTTGGTCTGCTGATAGTGGTCCAGCATCATCCGGTGCGTCTCCCGCCCGATGCCGGACTGCTTGTAGCCGCCGAACGCCGCGTGCGCCGGATAGAGATGGTAGCAATTGGTCCATACCCGCCCTGCCTGGATCGCGCGTCCCATGCGGTAGGCGCGGCTGGTGTCGCGTGTCCATACCCCGGCCCCGAGACCATAGAGCGTGTCGTTAGCGATCGCCAGTGCCTCGGCCTCGTCGCGGAAGGTGGCGACCGACACCACGGGGCCGAAAATCTCCTCCTGGAAGATGCGCATGCGGTTGTGGCCGGCGAAGATCGTCGGCTGCACGTAGAAGCCGCCGGCAAGGTCGCCGGGCAGATGCGCGCGTTCCCCCCCGGTCAGCACCTTTGCGCCTTCCTGACGCCCGATATCGAGATAGGACAGGATCTTTTCGAGCTGGTCGTTGGACGCCTGCGCGCCGATCATCGTCGCGGCATCCAGCGGATTGCCCTGCACCACCTTGCGCGTGCGGGCAACGGCGCGTTCCATGAAGCGCTCGTAGATGCTTTCCTGCACCAGCGCGCGCGACGGGCAGGTGCAGACCTCGCCCTGATTGAGCGCGAACATGGTGAACCCCTCGAGCGCCTTGTCGAGGAAGTCGTCGTCTTCCGCCATCACGTCGGCGAAGAACACGTTCGGCGACTTGCCGCCGAGTTCCAGCGTCACCGGGATGATGTTCTCCGACGCATACTGCATGATGAGCCGGCCCGTCGTGGTCTCGCCGGTGAAGGCGATCTTGGCGATGCGGCGGTTCTGCGCCAGCGGCTTGCCGGCCTCCACACCGAAGCCGGTGACCACATTGACCACACCCGGCGGCAGCAGGTCGGCGATCACCTCCATCAGCACCAGGATGGAGAGCGGGGTCTGTTCGGCCGGCTTGAGCACGACGCAGTTGCCGGCGGCCAGCGCCGGGGCGAGCTTCCAGATCGCCATCAGCAGGGGAAAGTTCCACGGGATGATCTGCCCGACGACGCCGAGCGGCTCGTGGAAGTGATAGGCGACGGTGTCGTGGTCGATCTCCGACAGACTGCCTTCCTGCGCCCGGATGGCGCCGGCGAAATAGCGGAAATGGTCGATTGCGAGCGGCAGGTCGGCTGCCCTCGCCTCGCGGATCGGCTTGCCGTTGTCGATCGTCTCCACGGTGGCGAGCAGTTCCAGCCGCTCCTCCATCCGATCGGCGATCCGGTTGAGCACGCGCGCCCGCTCGGCCGCCGCGGTCCGCCCCCACGCCTCCCGCGCCGCATGCGCCGCATCGAGGGCAAGGTCCACGTCCTCGGCGGTCGAGCGGGCATGAGTGCTGATGGTGCGGCCGGTGATCGGGGACGGATTGTCGAAATGCTGCCCCTTCACCGCGGCAACCCACCTGCCGCCGATCCAGTTGTCATAATGCGAGCGCAGCGCGATGTGCTTGCCGACCTCGCTGAGTGCCTGTTCGACCATGTCCCGAGTTCCTTCCCCTGCCACCCCGCAACCCGCCACGGGGCGGCCTGTGCGCAGCCGATGCGCCATTTAGCCCCTTGCGCTGCGCTATGTCCAGTAGGATATAGCGCAGCGCCGCCCCCCCTTCCGGCGGCATGGTTTCCAGCCCACCTCGCAAGCGAGCACATCCGCGATGTCCCATGCCCTGCACTTCTATATCGACGGTACCTGGGTTGCGCCGGCGGCAGACCAGCGCCTGCCGGTGATCGACCCGGCGAACGAGGAGGCGTTTGCCGAGATCGCGCTCGGCACGCCGGCGGACGTGGACCGGGCGGTCGCCGCGGCGCGGCGCGCGTTCCCCGGCTTCGCCCGCAGCAGCCGCGCCGAGCGGCTCGATCTGCTGCGGGCCATCCTGGCGGAATACAACCGGCGCCGCGACGACATTGCCGCCACCCTGTCGCAGGAAATGGGCGCACCGCTGGCCTTTGCCCGCAACGAACAGGCGGCAACCGGCACGGCGCATCTGGAGCGCATGATCGAGGTGCTGGCCGGCTATCCGTTCGAGAGCATGCAGGGCACGACGCTGATCGCGCGCGAGCCGATCGGCGTGTGCGGCCTGATCACGCCGTGGAACTGGCCGATCAACCAGATCGTCTGCAAGGTGGCGCCGGCGCTTGCCGCCGGCTGCACGATGGTGCTGAAACCGTCCGAAGTGGCGCCGCTGAACGCCGTGATCTGGGCAGAGATCATGCACGCGGCGGGGGTGCCGGCGGGCGTGTTCAACCTGGTGCAGGGCGACGGGCCGACCGTGGGCGAGGCGATTTCGCGCCATCCCGACATTGACTTCGTGTCGTTCACCGGCTCGACCCGCGCCGGCGTCCTGGTGGCGCGCAATGCCGCGGCCAGCGTCAAGCGGGTGGCGCAGGAACTGGGCGGCAAATCGGCCAATATCCTGCTGCCGGATGTCGATTTCACCGCCGCCGTGCGCCGCGGCGTGGCCGGCGTGATGCGCAATTCCGGTCAGTCCTGCAGCGCACCGACACGCATGCTGGTGCCGCAGGACCGCCATGACGAAGCCGCCGCGATCGCCCGGGCAGCGGCAGAGGGCTGGCTGGTGGGCGACCCGCGCGCGGCGGAAACCCGGCTCGGCCCGGTGGTCAGCGCCGCGCAGTTCGCCAAGGTGCAGCGCCTGATCGAGAGCGGGATTGCCGAGGGGGCGACGCTCGTCACCGGCGGGCCGGGACGGCCCGAGCACCTCAACCGCGGCTACTATGTCCGCCCGACGGTGTTCGCCAATGTACGCAACGACATGACGATCGCGCGGGAGGAGATTTTCGGGCCGGTCCTGTCGATCCTGCCGTATGCCGACGAGGCGGAGGCCATCCGCATCGCCAACGACACCGTCTACGGCCTCGCCGCCTATGTGCAGTCCGCCGATCCGGCGCGCGCGCGCGCGGTCGCGGCCGAGTTGCGCGC
>JAJZNE010000151.1 GCA_021847995.1 Pseudomonadota bacterium
CCGCCATCGCCCTGGTCGCTGTCGTCCTCTGGTGGACCGATTGAGTCTGGAGCCTAATCCCGGCTTCTGTGGCCGGGCGGGGACCTTCGCTCCCCGTCCTGCTGTGGCTGCAGGGTTCCGGGCCGGACGGCTAACCCGCGGCCGGCCGGCGCCCGGCCATCACGCGTTCCAACCGGTCGGCCGCCTTCAGCAGATGGCAACGCATCGCCGCACGGGCCGCCTCGGCGTCGCCGGCACCGATTGCCTCGGCGATCACCGTGTGTTCGGCAATCGTGGTGCCTTTGATTTTCGGTACGTAATAGGTGGCGGGATACCACAGCCGGACGATCACCTGGATTGTGGAACCGATGCTGGCAAAGATGCGGTTGCCGGCCATCTCGGCGATCTGGGTGTGGAAGGCATTATCGCAGGCCATGAAGCGGCGCTGGTTGTCCTGTCCGTCGCGCATTTCCTGCAACGTGCGCAGCAGTCGCGCCATGCTCTGATCCGTGCGGGCGGCGGCAGCGCGCCGGGCGCACTCCACTTCTACGAGCACGCGCACGTCCACCAGATCGCCGAGGTTCCGCTCGCTCAGCAGCAGCCCCCATTTGAACGCGCCCGACAGCAGCTCGGAGTTGGTTTCGCGCACGTAGGACCCTTCCCCGACGCGCGCTTCCAGCACCCCGAGCACGGCGAGACTCTTGACGGCTTCGCGGATGGTGGACCGGCCGACCTGGAAGCGTGCCGCCAATTCCTTCTCGGAGGGAATGAGGTCGCCTGGCTTCCAGATGCCCGACATGATCAGTTCGGCAATCGCGTCCACGATCTCCTGCGCCAGCGTCGCCCGGCTGACCGGCCGGATGTAGTCGGCTCCGTCATCCTGCGGCGCATGCTGGTCCCGCGCCCGTTTCGCGGCGGCGGGACGGGGCGTCTGACCCGGCAAATGCGCCGCTTCGCGTGATTTCCGTTGCAGCGGCATGTCCGGCACGCTGTCCTCTTGGCTGGTTGTCAGACAACCCGATAATATGCTATCCCCAACCTCAAAGCCAGGAGGAGGTGCCATGATCAAGCAGGCGCTGGACGCCCGTCATGCGGCGGGCAAGCCGATCCAGGTGGGCTTCGTCGGCGCAGGGCGCATGGGCACCGGCGCCATCTGCCAGATCGGTCTGATGCGCGGCATCCGCACGGCCGTCATCGCCGATCTCGACATCGGGCGGGCGTGCCGCGCCTTCGAACTCTGCGGCCACCACGCCGAGGACATTGTCGTCACCAACCGCGGCGGCGCCGCGGCCGACGCGCTGCGCCAGCATCGGCCGGTGGTCACCGAGGATGCTGACCTCGTGCCCGCGCTGGACATCGACGCCGTGGTCGAAGCGACCGGCAACACCGAGATCGGTGCCGACGTGGCGCTGCGCGCATTGCAGGCGCGCCGGCACGTCATCATGCTGAATGTCGAGACGGATGTCGTGGTCGGCCCGTTCCTCCACCGGATGGCAGAGAATTCGGGCGTCGTCTACACCGTCTCTTCCGGTGACGAACCAGGGCTGATCGCGGAGTATTTCGACCGCTACGCGGGCCTCGGCTTCGAGGTGATCGCGGTCGGCAAGGCGCCCTCCAGCGTCGGTCTGTTCGACCGCTATGCGACGCCGGACAGCGTTGGCGAGGACGCGCGCCGGCTTGGCATCAACCCGCATTTCCTGGTCACCTTCCGCGACGCAACCAAGACGATGATCGAGATGGCGTGCATCTCGAACTACACCGGACTCGTGCCCGACATCCGCGGCATGCACGGGCCGGTCGCCGGCGTGAACGAGATTCCGCGCATGTTCCGCCCGAAGGACGAGGGCGGCATCCTCAACCACCGCGGTGTCGTCGATTACGCCCGTCCCCTAAAGCATGCGGACGGCAGCATCGACTTCGACCGCAGCGTGACGCCGGGCGTGTTCCTGGTGGTCTACACGGGACATCAGCAGGTCCGCGAGGACCTCAACTACCTTGATGTCACCGGCAGCGACGGCTACTACATCATGTATACACCGTACCATCTGGTGACCAACGAAATCCCGCTGTCGATCGTCCACGCGGTGGACTTCCGCCATCCGACAATCGTGCCGAAGCTCGGCATGGTGACGGAGGTGCTCGGCGCGGCGAAGCGCCCGCTGAAGGCCGGCGAGATCATCGAAGGGCCGGGCGGATCGTCGGTCTATGCGCTGAACGACCTCTATGAGCGCACCTCCCCGGAGCGGGTCGTGCCGCTCGGGTTGCTGCCCGGCGCGAAGCTGCTGCGCGATGTCGCGATCGACCAGTCGATCACCTACGACATGGTGGAGTTGCGGCGCGATACCACGCTGTACCACTTGCGCGCGCTGCAGGATACGATGCTGGCCTGCGAGGCCACGCGCATGCGCCACGACCTGCCGAAGGCCGCCGAATAGCCCGGTGCGGCAGGCCGGGAGGGAACCACAAGAAGCAAAGGGGTTGGAAGAATGCGGAAACGTCCACCTGCGCGGCTCGCCGGACTGCTCGGCGGGGCCGCCCTGCTGGCGGCGAGCGCCGGCCTGATCGGCACCGCGTTCGCCGGGCCGCGCGCCGAGCCGTTCCCCGGCTGGGGCGAGCCGACCGTCGACGCGCGCATGACCGTCGAACAGGCCAAGGCGATCGTCGCCGAACGCACCAAGCCGCAGACCGAATGGAAGGGCCCGACCAGCGGCCCGCGCGCCAGCACGGAGGCCGTGACGATCGCCTGGGTGTCGGGCGACGAGTCCTATTCGACGTATATCGGCTGGGGCAATGGCGTGCGCCAGGCGGCCAAGGCGCTGGGCTGGAAGGTGCTGACCTTCAACGGCCAGGGCACGGTCAGCGGCCAGCTCGCCGCGATGCAGCAGGCGCTGGCGGCGCATCCGGCCGCGATCATCACGCCCGCCGATGCCAACGCGCTGCAGAGGCCAATCAAGGTGGCGATCGCGGACGGCATCCCGGTGATCGGCATCCACGCGACCGCCTTCCCCGGTCCCAGCCCGAAGCTCGGCCTTTATCAGAACATCGCGTCGAGCCCGGCGGAGATCGGCCAGTCGCAGGCCGCCTACGTGATCGCGATGTCGGACGGCAAGGCGCGTGACGTCCACATGGTCGACAACAGCTTCGCGATCGCCCGCTTCAAGGCGCGCGCCGCGACCGAGCCGATCAAGAACTGCGCCGGCTGCAAGTTCCTGGAGATGGTCAACGTGCCGATCGGCGACCTCGCCCAGCGCGTCGCGCCGACCGTGTCCGGCCTGCTCGCCCGCCACGGCGCCGGCTGGTGGATGACGACGTGCTGCGACGACTACTACCCCTATGTCGCCTCCTCGCTGCACGCCGCCGGGATCAAGTCGGATCAGGCGCAGCTCGTCGGCGCCGACGCGCCGCCGGCCACGTACGACCTGATCCGCAAGGGCGAGTACGAGGTGGCCAGCGTACCGGAGCCGAGCACGCTGTTCGGCTACGAGGCGGTGGACGCGGTAATACACGCGATGGCGGGAGAGCCGCCGGCCAAGTTCGTCCAGCCCACCTACATCATTACGCGCGAGAACGTGGACGCGGAGGGTGGCAAGAACCACGAGTTCGTGCCCAGCAACCACTTTGCCTGCCACTACCTCAACATTTGGAAGGGCACGAACAACCCCTGCTGACGGAGCACGCGGCGGTGACGACGCCCGGATCGCCTGCCTTGCTGGAAATCAGGGGACTGACCAAGCGGTTCGGCGCGACGTTGGCGCTCGACCACGTGGATCTGACCGTCGCCGCGGGGCAGATCCACGCCCTTGTCGGCGAGAACGGGGCGGGCAAGTCCACGCTCATCAAGATCCTCGCCGGTGTCCATGCCCAGGACGCCGGCGAGATTCGCCTGCTCGGCGAACCCGTCGCGGCGCAGGTGGGGCATCTGCCGATCTCCTTCGTGCATCAGGACCTCGGCCTCGTCGACGAACTCAGCGTCGGCGAGAACGTGGCGCTGGTCGCCGGCTTCCCGCGCCGGCGTGGCCTGATCGACTGGCCGTGCGTCTGGCAGCGGGCGCGGGAAATCTACGCCGGCATGGGCGTCGAGCCGCCCGATGCGCGCGCGCCGGTGGGCACGCTGCCGGCGGCTGGCAAGGCAGTGCTCGGCATCGTCCGCGCGCTGTCGCGACAGGCGCGCGTCGTGGTGCTGGACGAGCCGACCGCGGCGCTGCCGGAACCGGACGCGCTTCACCTGTTCGACATCCTGCGCCGCCTGCGCGCCGCCGGCTGCGGCGTGATCTACGTGACGCACCGCCTGGGCGAGTTGTTCGGCCTCGCCGACAGGGTCACCGTGCTGCGCGACGGGCGCCGCATCCGCACCGCCACGATGAGCGAGATCGGGCCGGAGGAACTGGTGCAGGACATGCTGGGCCGTGCGGTGGAGATGCTGCACCAGCACCACGCGCCGGCAACGGCATCGGCGCGGCACACCGGGCTGCAGGTCAGCGGCCTGCACTGCGCAGGCGTCGGCCCGGTCGATTTCCGGGTCGAGACCGGCGAGATCGTCGGGCTGGTCGGGCTGCGAGGCGCCGGACAGGAACGGATCGGCCGCGCCGTGTTCGGCGCCGTTCCGGTGCAGGGCGGCGAACTGCGTCTCGAGGGCGTCGTGCTGCCGCCCGGGGACGGCATCGCTGATCGCATCGCGCGCGGCATTGCGCTGTTGCCGGCCGACCGGCCGCTGGAAAGCGTGCTGACCGGGCTGTCGGTGCAGGAGAACCTGCTGCCGCACCCGGTGATCGGCGGCGGCGGCGTCTGGCTGTTCGGCGCGCCGGGGCGGGAGCGGGCGCGCGCGGCGGCGATTCTTCAGCAGCTCGACGTGCGCCCGCGCGATCCGGCGCTGCTGATCGACTGGCTGAGCGGCGGCAACCAGCAGAAAGTCTTCGTCGCCCGCTGGCTGCAGTCGAAGGCCCGGCTGTACGTCATGGAGGAGCCGACCGCCGGGATCGACATCGGCGCGAAGCTCGCGATTCATCGCCTGCTTGGCTCGGTGGCCGAGGCGGGCGCCGCGATCCTGGTGATCTCGTCCGATTTCGACGAGGTCGCGTCGTTGTGCGACCGCGCGCTGGTAGTCGGGCGCGGCCGCATCCTGGGGGAACTGCGCGGGGCGGCGCTGACGGTGGACAATCTGGTGGCCCGCGCCTCGCTCGGCAGCCGCCACGCACCCGCGCCCGTCGCGGCCGGAGAGGTGAGGCATGGGTGAACGGGCGGCAGCAACTGACCGGGGGGGACGCGCCGGCGCACAGACCGGCCGGGCAGACGCGGGCGCTCGGGGGCGCCTGACGGAAGTCGCCTCCACCTACGGCCTGGCCGTGGTGTTCGTGCTGGTCATGATCGTCTTCGGGCTGCTCCGGCCGGACAGCTTCTTCCGTGCCATGAACATCAACACCGTACTCGTCGGCCAATCGGTGACGGCGCTGCTCGCGCTGGCCGAGATGGTGCCGCTCGCGACCCGTCAGTTCGACCTGTCGGTCGGGTTCCATCTCGGCATGGCGCAGGTGCTCATCATCGGGCTGCAGGTGCAGAACGGGTTGCCCTGGCCGGTGGCCGCGGCGATTGTGCTGGCGGTGGCGGTACTGGTCGGGTTCGCCAACGGGCTGCTGGTGACACGGTTCGGCATCGACTCGTTCATCGCGACGATGGGCGTCGGCACGCTGCTCTACGGCATTTCGAACTGGTACAGCGGCGGCGCGCAGATCACCGGGTCCGACCTGCCGGCGAGCTTCACCGGACTGTCCAACGTCGTCTGGCACATTCCGCTCCCCGCGTTATACGTCGCGCTGGCCGCGGTCGGGCTCTGGGTGGTCACGGAGCGGTTGCCGGTCGGACGCAGCCTGTATGTCATCGGCGCCAGTCCGCGCGCGGCGGCGCTGCTCGGTATCCGCACCACGCGCTATGTGACGGGGGCCTTCATCACCTCCGGGGTATTGAGCGGCATCGCCGGCATCCTGCTCGGCAGCATTCTGGAAACCGGCACGCCGTCGGTCGGTCCGGAATACCTGCTGCCCGCCTTCGCCTCCACCTTGCTCGGCGCCACCTCCATCCATCCCGGCCGGGTCAATGTGGTCGGCACGCTGCTCGCGGTGCTGATCCTAGCATTCTCCTTCTCCGGCGTGCAGCAACTCGGTGCCGCGTTCTATGTGCAGTACTTCTTCAATGGCGGCATCCTCATCGTTGCGGTCGGGCTCTCCGTCTACGCGGCCGCCCGGCGCCGGGCCGTGGCGGCGACGGGTGCCGCGGGCGACGCTGCCGCGGCCGGCGATGCGCCGTGAGATCATGCGAGATACCGGGAGGAACATCGCCGTGGACGATCCGTTCGAGAATATCGACCCACGTTTCCGCCAGTACACGATCCCGATCGTCTGGCTGGAAAAGCTGCATACCGGTATGCGGTGGGCGGAAGGGCCGGTGTATTTCGCTGACCTGCGCTGCCTGATCTGGAGCGACATCCCGAACAACCGCATGTGGCGGCTCGACGAAGAGACGGGCGCAGTGAGCATCTTCCGCGCGCCATCGAACTTTGCCAACGGCAACACCCGCGATCGCGAGGGCAGGCTGATCTCCTGCGAGCACCAGACGCGGCGCGTGACGCGCACCGAGCATGACGGCAGCATCACCGTGATTGCCGACCGTTACCAGGGCAAGCGGCTCAACGCGCCGAACGATGTCGTCGTGCGCTCGGATGGCACGATCTGGTTCAGCGACCCGACCTACGGCATTTCCGCCGAATATGAGGGCGGCAAGGCCGAGAGCGAGATCGGCATTTGCAACGTCTATCGCTTCGATCCGCGCGACGGCTCGTTGCGGGTGGTCGCCGACGATTTCCGTCGTCCGAACGGCCTTGCCTTTTCGCCCGATGAAGGCACGCTCTACATCGCCGATTCGGGGTTCTGGCCCAATCCGGACTGGCCGCACCATATCCGCGGCTTCACGGTGGATGCCGAAGGGCGGCTGAGCGGCGGGCACGTGGTCGCCGAGGTCTCGCCGGGCATCCCGGACGGGTTCCGCGTCGATATCGATGGCAACATCTGGACCAGTGCCGGGGATGGGGTGCAGTGCTTCACGAAGAACGGCGAGCTGCTGGGCAAAATTCGTGTGCCGGAGAAAGTGGCGAACGTCGTCTTCGGCGGCCCGAGCCGCAACCGGCTTTATATCTGCGGGCATACGTCGCTCTATGCGATCTACGTCAATACCCGAGGTGCGCAGAAGCCTTGACGTTCACATCGCGTCGATTTCCGGCAGCTCTCTCAGGGAACGGGCTGAAGGTAGACCATCCCTAACTCGGAAAATTCACGCGGGCCGTGCAGAAGTTCGCCGTCTACATCGGCGCCAACGTCGGCAGCCTGATCAACTACGGCGAGCGGTTCCGCACCGGCGAGCGCATCTCGTCGCGTGTGGCAGAGGCTACGGTCAATGTCTCACTGCCTCGTCGGCGGCCACGGACCCTATCTGTTTAGAGTCTTCTCTGATTGGGGTTGGTGGGGTCAAGCTGTTCCTCGTGCTCGGCTGGTAAATTTCCGTTCTGCGTTTGGGACCGCCCTTCCATGCGGCCTCTGACCGTTCAGTCCCGGCCGTAGCCTTGCGGGAGCACGATGTCGGCCAGCGGCGTGAGGTCGAGATCGACGATGGCCTCCAGTGCCTCCACCGTGGCGCTGTCGCGCAGACTGTCGGGCAGTGCGTCGAGCCAGTCGGCGTAATCCGCTTGCAGCGTCTGCAGCGCTTCGACCGCATCGCGCCAGCGTTGGGGCCGGCTGCGCCGATCGATCGGGCGGCGCGTGCGAATGAGGCTGGGGACGACCTGCGCCTTGCGGCGGGCGCGATAGCGGGCTTGGCGCTCGGCGTTGCTGAGCGCGTGCTCGCCGTCGGGGCTGCGGCCTCTCGGCATGGCTCTCGACCTCCGTTACGTAACGCATTGCAGTGGCCCGGACCGTGGTCCGGCATCCCTCTCGCCGTCGCACGTCATGTCGCGCCCGTGGGTCACGCGCTTCTCTTCGCGGTCGGCGCAGGGCCGCCGCAGGATGGGGTCAGGAGGACGAGGCGTCTCAATCTGTCTCGCGACCTGGAAGCATTGCTGCCGCCGGTTCCGGACTCTCAACGAGATCACCTCGTCCATCGTCCCCACGGGAACGACGCGGCTCCGCCCGGTCAGGCGGAAACTGGAGTATCTCGGCTCATGCAGCAGTCGCCGCAGGCGCTCCGGCCTGCTTGCCCCAGCGGAACGCGCTGCCGTCGGCCCACATGCGGTGCAGGATCACCGCCAGTTTACGGGCGACGGCGACACGGGCACGCGCCATTCCGCGGCGTTTGGCGATAGCCATGCCCCAGGCGCCCAAGGCTGACCATTTGGTGCTGCGGATCAGCAGCGAATGAGCCGCTTCATAGAGCGCGGTGCGGGCCAGCTCGTCGCCGCATCGGCTGATGTGGCCCTGCACGTCGGTCTCACCGGATTGATAGCGCCGTGGCGTCAAGCCAAGATGGGCGCCCACATCGCGCGACTTCGGAAATCGGCTTGGCTGGTCGAGGACATAGCGTCGGATGTCATCTGGACAACGCGAAGAGCAAACATTCTACGAACATTGCTGGAATTCTGTACGGCTGTTGGCCTTTCAGCCGCGCAGCGCGGCATAGAGTGCGGTCTTGCCTACTTTGAGACGGGTGGCAGCCTCACGCACGGTCAGTCCTTTGGCGATGATGGCGCGGGCGCGTTCGAGCTTGTCGGCCGTGACGACGGGCTTGCGGCCGCCCTTTCGGCCACGCGCGGCCGCTGCGGCCAAGCCCGCACGGGTACGTTCCTGGATCAGGTCGCGTTCGAACTGGCCCAGGGCACCGAACAGATGGAAGACCAGACGCCCGCCTGGCGTCGTCGTGTCGATCGCCTCGGTGAGGGAGCGGAAGCCGGCGCCGCGTGTCGCCAGGGAGGTCACGGTCTCGATCAGATGCGGCAGTGAGCGGCCGAGACGGTCGAGTTTCCAGACGATCAGCACATCGCCGTCGCGCACGTAGTCGAGCGCGGCGCGCAATCCGGGGCGATCGGCCCGTGCCCCCGAGGCGCGATCCTCGCAGACCTTTACGCAGTTGGCCGCCGCGAGCGCATCGAGTTGCAGCGCCGGGTCCTGGTCGATCGTGCTGACGCGCGCGTAGCCGATATGCGCCACCGCAAGCTGTCCGTTTTCCCGTCCGGCAATCAGTGTGTCCGTTTTTCCGTTACGGGTCCAGGGTTTCCGGACATTCCGGTCTTGACCGTTCAACGGTCGTTTGCCGGACAGCCGCCCCGTAGGGTTGCCGCCCTTTGTGGGAGAACAGGGATGGCATACCGGCGGCTGCTGACCGACGAGGAACGGCAGGCTCTCCTTGGCATCCCGCTGGATGGCGACGGCATGGCGCGATGCTTCACCCTCTCGCGCGCCGATCAGGAGCTTGTGGCGGGGCGGCGGCGGGACGCCAATCGGATCGGCTTCGCCGTCCAGCTCGCGCTGCTTCGTTATCCCGGCATTGCGCTCGCGCAGCTGGAGCAGCCCGTCGAGCCGCTGGTCCAGTGGCTGGCGAAACAGCTCGAGATCCCGGCCGCGCCTTTCGCCGGGTATGCGCAGCGCCCGCAAACCATGACCGACCATGGGCGGCTTCTCGCGACAATCCTGGGTCTTCGCCCGCCGGGGAACAGCGATTTGCCGCTGATGATCGAGGCGGCTGCGCAGGCGGCCTGGAGCACCGACCGCGGGTTGCCGATCGCCGCCGCGGTCGTCTGCGCACTGCGCACGGCCAATATCATTCTGCCGGTCAGCAGCGTCATCGAGCGCGTCGCCATTGCCCGCCGCGCCCGCGCGCGCCGGCGTGCGACAGATGCTCTGCTGGCAGGCGTGTCCGACGAGCAGATGGCCAAGCTGGACCGGCTGCTCGCGCGCGACGCCGCGGTGGACATGACGCCGTTCGGCTGGCTCAAGGCGATGCCGGTCGCGCCGAAAGCGGACAACGTCCGCGAACTGCTCGACCGGCTGCGCCGGGTGCGCGACATCGGCCTGCCGGCCAGGATCGCCGGAAGCGTCCACGAGGAACGGATGCAGCAGTTCGTGCGCGAAGGCTATGCCTGCGATGCTCATCAGCTCGGTCGCTATGCCGCGCGCCGGCGCCGAGCGATCCTGATCGCCACCGTCCTCGACCTGGAGGCGCGGCTGACGGATATGGTGCTGGACATGGCCGACAAACTCATCGGTACCCTGTTCGCCAAGGCGCGCAATGCCACGCGCCGTCGCTACGCCGCCAGCGCCGGTGATGTGGGCCGGCTGATGCGCCTGTTCCACGGCGCGATCGACGCGCTCGCGGCTGCACAGGCCGATGAGCGCGACGCCTTCCAGGCCGTCGACGACGCAGTCGGCTGGGCGAAGCTGCTGCGCGTGCGCGGCGAGGTCGCGGACCTCGCCAACCTGGCCAACGAGGATCCGCTGCTGCGCGCCGCCGATCGCTGGAGAACCCTGCGCAAGTTCGCGCCCGATCTGATCGAGGCGCTGGAGTTCCGCGCCGCGCGCGCCGGCGATCCGCTATTGGCGGCGCTACTGCTGCTGACCGACATGAACCGGTCCGGCAAGCGCGAGGTGCCGGCGGACGCACCCATGCCGTTCCGAAAGGAATGGCGGCGTCTGGTCATGCAGGACGGCGTTCCGGACCGGCGCCTCTACGAGACCGCGGTGCTCGCCACCCTGCGCGACAAGCTGCGCTCAGGCGACATCTGGGTCGAGCGTTCGTCCAGCTATCGCCGGTTCGACAGCTACCTCTTGCCGTCTTCCGACGTCCCGGCTGCCGCAGCGGAACTCGGCCTGCCGGAGACGGCAGAGGAGTGGCTCGCGACGAAGGCCGCGGAACTCGATCGCCGGCTGGAGCAATTCGCGCAACGGCTGCAGCACGGTGAGCTGGAGGGGGTCGAATTCCGCGACGGTCGCCTGCACGTGGCACCCGTCAAGGCGACCATCACGCCGGAGGCACGCGCCTTCGCGGATACGATCGAGGCGATGATGCCGCGCGTACGCATCACCGAGCTGCTGCACGAGGTGAACCGCGCAACGGGCTTCGCGTCCACCTTCACCAACCTGCGCACCGGCGAGCGCTGCGACGACGACAACGCGCTGCTCGCCGCGATCCTTGCGGATGCCACCAATCTCGGTCTGGGGCGCATGGCAGCGGCCAGCCATGGCGTCACCCGCGCCAAGCTGATCTGGACCGCCGACGCCTATATCCGTCCCGAAACCTACAAGACGGCGCTCGCCCGCATCATCGATGCGCACCATGCGCTGCCAATCGCGACGATCTGGGGCGACGGCAGCACCTCATCCTCAGACCGGCAATTCTTCCGCTCCGCCAAGCGCGGCGACGCCGCCGGCGAGATCAACGCGCGCTACGGTCACGATCCCGGCCTCGGCTTCTACACCCACGTCTCCGACCAGCATGACCCCTACAGCGCGCGCGTCATGTCGGCGACCAGCCACGAGGCGCCCTACGTGCTGGACGGGCTGATGCATCACGGCACGGTGCTGCGGATCGGCACCCACTACACCGACACCGGCGGTGCGTCGGACCATGTGTTCATCCTCTGCACCATGCTGGGCATCCGGTTCTGCCCGCGACTGCGCGACTTCGGCAACCGCAAGTTTGCCTGCATCGAGCCGGCTGCCACCTACGACGAATTGCAGCCACTGTTCGGGCGGCGCATCCGCAGCGATGTCATCCGCGAGCACTGGGACGAAGTGCTGCGCCTGGTCGCTTCGCTGCAGGCGGGCACCGTCCTGCCATCCGCCATGCTGAAGCGGCTGGCGGCGTTCCAGCGCCAGAACCAACTCGACCTCGCACTGCAGGAGCTGGGTCGGATCGAGCGCACCCTGTTCATGCTGGACTGGCTGGAATCGCCACAGCTCCGGCGGCTCTGCAACGCCGGCCTGAACAAGAGCGAGCAGCGCCACGCGCTCGCCCAGGTGATCTGCACCTTCAAGCAGGGGCGCATCGCCGATCGCGGCCAGGACGCCCAGCAGTTCCGTGCTTCGGGCCTGAACCTCGTGATTGCCGCCATCGTCTACTGGAACTCAACCTATCTCGCCGATGCCGTCGATCACCTGCGCAGCCGAAGTCAGGCGGTATCCGCCGAACTGCTCGCCCACACCTCGCCGCTCACCTGGGAGCACATCGGCTTCTCCGGCGACTTCCTGTGGGATCGTGCCGCTGCCACGGCAGGCCAGCACCGACCGCTGATCCCAGCCAGGAAAGGACGGCAGCATGAGCAGCAATGCCGAGTTCATGAAACGTCCGCCATTAGCGTTGTTCAGATGACAACCGACGCCATCCCCTCTTCTGGCAGCTGCTGCCTGGCTCGGTGCACTCCCGGCGCTGGCGATCGTGGTTGCGAGTTCACCACCGAAGGTGGCGGCATGGCAGCACAGCAATTCTCTGCTATCGGAATCGCTGCTGTGTCCATGTTGATGGTTTCGGCGAGCCTGCTGACAGCGGCGGTGAGGAAGCGCGCGTAAGCGGCGGCATTGGCCGCCCCTTTTTGCGGCTGATGCCATGGCGGGCGTCTCTTCCTGCCCGAAACCGCAACATGCTCCTGCCCCGTCCCGCTTGAGGTCGTTCCAAGCCCGGCATCTCATGATTATGAAACTGCGTTCTGTTTCTCTTGCGTCCGGTCCTCCGACCCTATAGACGCGTGGCGATCTGGCGTTAAATCCACAAGCACGCGCCAATCGAAGCGAAAGGGAGAAACATGCAGCCGGTCTTCGGTGGCGCGCCGTGAGCGCGCCCGATACTGATGGCGCGCCTACGCGTGACAGTGCAGACTCGATGCTCGCCACGCGATCCATGCCGGCCTGGTATCGTCGCGTCGGCCGCAACGCCTGGTGGGCGCTCGCCCTGGCCGGGCTAGGCTGGACGTTCGAGAGCTACGACTCGTTTATGCTCTTGCTGACGCTGCCGTCGATCTCCGCCGAGTTCGGGCTCGACAAGATCCAGGCGGGCGCGCTGATCAGCACGACGGCCGCGGGGCAGATCTGCGGTGGGATCGCATTTGGCTACGTCTCCGATCGGCTCGGCCGCGTCCGCACCGCGTTCCTCTGCATCCTGATCTACTCGATTTTTTCCGGCCTGATCGGGTTCGCGCCATCGATCCTGTGGCTGACCGTCGCGCGGTTTTGCGGCGCGCTCGGGATGGGCGGTACCTGGACAGCCGGAGCCGCGCTCGTGGCCGAAACGTGGGGACCTGGCCTGCGCGGCCGGGGCGGAGCGTTGATGCAGATGGGCCTGCCGTGCGGAGCCATCCTTGCGATCGCTGCCTCGGCGATCATTGGTTTGATCAACGGCTCGCTCGATCACGGCGCCTGGCGAACGCTCTACTTCATCGGCGCGTCGCCAGCCTTCATCCTGGTCTTCGTCGCCGTGCGTACCCCAGAATCGCCAGTCTGGCTTGCGCGACAGGCGCCCGCAAACACGTCGGCCACCGGCCAACTCGGCGCGAGCCGTTTGCTGAGCCGCCGCGACGTGCGCCCGGCCCTGCTCGCCTTCGCGTTCATCTTCTTGCTGCAATACGTCTTCTGGGGCGTCTTCAACTGGACGCCGACCTTCCTCGCGAGCGTCAAGCACTTCGACTTCCTGCGCAGCCTCCCATACGTGCTCTCGCTGCAGTTCGGCGCGCTGAGCGGCTTCCTCGTCTTTGCCGCCTTCGTCGATCGGTGGGGACGCCGGCCGATGTTTTGGGCCTACCTCATGGTCGGTATCGTCGCGGTGTCCGCCTATGTGTTCGGCCCGGCCGCAAGCCTGATCGTGGCGATCTTCTTCACCCGCTTTGCGGTGAACGGGATCTTTGCCGGCATGGGTCCATTCATTGCCGAACTGATCCCCGACACGCCCTCGCGCGGCTTCATCATGGGCCTGATCTACAATGGTGGGCGGATCGGCGGGTTTTTGGCGCCGAGCATCATCGGCCTGCTCGCGTCGGGCGGCGGCGGCCTCGAGGCAGGTCTCGGCACGACCATCGGCGCCTTCGCGCTGGCGGCTGGGGTGCTGCTGTTCATGCCGGAGACGAAAGGGAGGGTGATAAGATGAACGCGCTCCGCGGCAGTATCGGCCGACGGGGTTTGCTCGCCGGGCTGGGCAGCGTGGCGGTGACTGCCGCGTGCGCGCAAGCGCCGCAGCCGGTCGCGGTACGCTGGTCCTCCGGCACCGCGCAGCCTGCGCTCGTCGCCCCCGCGGGCGCCGTCGATTGCCACCACCACATCTACGACCAATCCTACCCGATCAACGCGGCGTCGGCGCTGCGTCCACCTGACGCAACTGTCGCCGATTACCGTCAGCTGCAGCAGCGGCTCCGCCTGCACCGGCACGTCGTCGTCCAACCCTCGACCTATGGCACCAACAATCAGGGCATCATGGACGCGCTGGCCGCATTCGGCGACGAAGCGCGTGGCATCGCCGTCTGCGACACCAGCGTGACGGACGCCGAACTCGACCGGATGGACAAGGCCGGCGTGCGCGGGCTTCGGTTCATCACCTCGATCCCGGGCGGCGTGCCGATCGACATGCTGGAGCCGCTCTCGGCGCGCGTGGCCGAGTTGGGGTGGCACGTGCAGCTCGTCATGGCGGGCGACGAGATCGCCGCCCGCCGTGAGATGCTCGCCCGGCTGCGCTCGCCCGTGGTGTTCGACCATATGGGCCACATCCCGCAGCCGCAGGGCGTCGATCATCCGGGCTTTGCCGTGATCCGCGCCATGCTCGAGCGTGGCCGCACCTGGGTGAAGCTGTCGGGCGCGTATATCGACAGCAAGGTCGGTCCGCCGGGCTACGCCGACATCGCACCCCTCGCGCAGGCACTCGTCGCCCACGCGCCGGAGCGCCTGGTCTGGGGCAGCGACTGGCCGCATCCGACCAAGCCGGTGAACGACAAGCCTGACGACGCCGCTCTGTTCGACCTACTCTCGGTCTGGGCGCCGGACGAGCGGGTGCGCCATGCCATCCTGGTCGGCAACCCGGCCACGCTGTACGGCTTTCCCGTGTGATCGCTACTCCGTCGCCCCACGTCCCGATCCACGAGGCCTGGCTCGCCACCACCGTCGAGGCGGCGATCGACCCCGACCTGCCGATCGTGGATACCCACCACCATCTCTGGGATCGGCCCGGCGCGCGCTACCTGCTCCCAGAGTTCCTGGCCGATCTCGGCGCCGGGCATCGCATCGAGGCGACGGTCTACGTCCAGTGCCGCTCGATGTATCGGCAGACGGGGCCGGACCACCTCCGCCCGGTCGGCGAGGTCGAGTTCGCCAACGGAATTGCGGCGCAGGCCGCGAGCGGCCTGTATGGCGCCACCGCGGTATGCGCCGCGATCGTGGGGCACGCCGATCTGCGGCTGGGAGCAGACGTGGAGCCGGTGCTCGACGCGCTGATCGCGGCCGGCAATGGGCGGCTGCGCGGCATCCGCAACACCACCGCCGCGCACCCCGATCCGCGCATCCGCAGCAATCCGCAGCCGCCGCCGGAGGGCATCCTGCTCGAGGCCGGGTTCCAGGCCGGCGCCGCCCTGCTTGGCCGGCGCAGGCTACCGCTCGACGTCTGGGCCTATCACACGCAGCTCGCCGAAGTGGACGCGCTGGTCCGTGCCTGCCCCGACACGCTGATCGTGCTCGATCATTGCGGCGGGCCGCTCGGCGTCGGCCCCTATGCCGGGCAGCGGGACGCGGTCTTTGCCGCCTGGCGCGACGGCATGGCCCGGCTCGCCCCGCATCCGAATCTGCGCGTGAAGCTTGGCGGCTTGGCCATGCGGGTCGGTGGATTCGACTTCGACGCTTGGCCGGAGGCCCCCTCCTCGGCCGCTCTCGCCGAGGCGTGGCGGCCGACGATCGAGACCACGATCGAGCTGTTCGGGGCCACGCGGTGCATGTTCGAAAGCAACTTCCCGGTCGACAAGGGAATGTGCAGCTATGGTACGCTCTGGAACGCGTTCAAGCGCCTAACGGCGGGCGCCAGCGCAGAGGAGCGGCAGGCGCTGTTCAGTGGCACCGCCTGCGACACATATCGGCTGGAGGGAGCGGCACAGGCATGAGGGTCGTCAAGGCAGCCAAGCCGCAATCGGTCGAGGGGGTGTCCGCGGTAGAACGCGCGCTCGCAGTGTTGACCGCGTTCCGACGCGGGGACCGTAGCCTCAGTCTCGCCGAACTAGCCGAGCGCACGGGGTTGGTGAAGAGCACGATCATGCGGCTGGCCGTCTCGCTCGAGGCGTTCGGGCTGCTCGTGCGCCTCGGGGACGGCAGCTATCGGCTCGATGCGGAGTGTCTGCGGCTCGGCTCGATCTATCAGGGTTCATTTGACCTCGCCGATCACGTCGTGCCGGCGCTCGAATCGCTGGTCGCCAAGACAGGGGAGACGGCGTCGCTCTACGTGCGCCGAGGCAACGAGCGGCTTTGCCTGTTTCGCGCCGAATCGCCGCACCGGATCCGTATGCACGTCCAGCCCGGCGACACGCGGCCGATGGACAAGGCGGCGATCGCCGAGGTGCTGCGCCGCTACGAGAACGGGCTGCCCCGCGGCGAGCTCGACGAGGATCTCCCGCTCTTTTCGTCCGGTCTCACTGACCCGCACACCGCATCGATGGCGATGCCGGTGTTCGGTCCGGGCGGCGTGCTCGTCGGCGCGCTCGCGATCTCCGGTCCGGTCACGCGGCTGACCGAGTCCTTCGCGCAAGCCCAACGCGCGCTGCTGCGCCGAGCCGGGCTCGATCTTACCCGCGCATGCGGAGGTGCGCCGCGCCGGGCCATCGCCGCCGAGTAGATCGCGCGGCTCACCGCACTTTGTGCTGAATTCAGTTGAGAATGAAACGCCGTTCTATTAAGAGCGGCTTCCAGCGAGCACAGCAGGTCAGGGGTGGAAGCATGGCATCCGGATTTCGGGTTCTCACACGTGAGCGGAAGATCGCCGACGACCTGGTGCGCCGCTTTGCCAGGCTGCCGGTTGCTAATGTCAGCGACAGCATGTCGCGCCTTTCTGCCGGCGGCGCGCGGCTGCGCCCGATGCATGCCGGTGCCCCGCTCGCGGGACCGGCGCTGACCGTCAAGGCGCCGCCCGGCGACAACCTCATGTTCCACAAGGCCATTGCCATGACCCAGCCCGGCGACGTCATCGTCCTCGACGCCGGTGGCGACCTCACCAATGCGCTGATGGGCGAGATGATGCTGATGCAGCTCGAAAAGCGCGGCGTGGCCGGCGTGGTGATCAACGGCGCCATCCGCGACGCCGGCTATATCCGCAAGCAGGACATCCCCGTCTACGCCGCCGGCGTCACCCATCGTGGTCCCTACAAGAACGGACCCGGCGAGATCAACGTGTCGGTCGCGATCGACGGCATGGTGATCGCGCCCGGCGACCTCATCCTCGGCGACGACGACGGCATCCTGTGCGTGCCGATCGACGAAGCGGAGACCATCCTGGCCGCAGCGCTGGCCAAGCAGGCCGCCGAGCACGCCCAAATCGCCAACATCCAGGCTGGAACGCACAAGGCCGGCTGGGTCGACGAGACGTTGCGCAAGCTCGGCTGCGAGGGCGTGCCATGAGCCGCCCCGTCGTCCTGGTCAGCGCCGCCGCCCTCGCGCCGCAGGCCGTCGCCATGCTGGAAGCCGCCGGCTACGCGGTGGTCTGCACCACCGGTTATCCGAGCGAGGATGAACTGATCGGCGCGCTGCACGCGCATCAGCCGGTGGCGCTGCTGCACCGACAAGGCTTCATCAACGGCGCGGTGCTCGACGCCGGTGCGCCCGCGCTCCGCGTGGTTGCGCGGCACGGGGCCGGGATGGACGGGATCGACGTCCCGGCCGCGGCCCAGCGTGGCATCACCGTGACCCGCGCCGCCGGGGCGAATTCGCGGGCCGTCGCCGAGCACACCTGGACCCTGCTGCTCGCACTTGCCAAGGACCTGCCGTCGATCACCGCCGGCATGGCGGGCGGCCTCTGGGAAAAGACCTCCCGTCAGACGCGCGACATTGAGGGCCGCACGCTCGGCATCGTCGGCTACGGCGCGATCGGCGCCAAGGTCGCCCGATACGCCGAGGGGTTCGGCATGCACGTGCTCGCCTACGACCCCTATCTGCCCGGCGCCGGCCTCCCCGGCCCCGGCGAGCGCGTACCCACCCTGGCCGACCTGCTGCCCCGTGCCGACATCCTCAGCCTGCACTGCCCGCTCGCCGGCGACACGAAGGGCATGATCGACGCCGCTTGCCTGGCCGCGCTGCCCCGCGGCGCCCTCGTGGTCAACGCTGCGCGCGGCGGCGTCGTGCGCGAGACGGATCTGCTTGCGGCGCTCGACTCCGGCCACATCGCCGGCGCCGCCATCGACGTGTTCGAGACCGAACCGCCGCCCACCGACAGCGCGCTCCGGCGCCACCCCAAGGTGATCGCCACCCCCCACATCGCCGCCAACACCCCGAACGGCGCGGCCGCGATGGCCACCGGCGCCGCGGACTGCATCATCAGCGTGCTCGCCGGGCGCACGCCGAAGCTGGAGGGCGCGATCGTCTCGCAAGGCACGAAGATCGCCTCCGCCGCGGCCTGAGGATCAGCCGATGCCGCGCGCCTCGAAATTGCCGCGCCTCCCGGCGCTCACGCCTACGGCCACGCGCTACCGTAGTTTTCTCGACGCGCTGCGGCTTCGTGGGTTTGAAGGCGAGGTGTCGGACGGTGCCGGCGACCGTCTCGCGCTGGCGACGGACAATTCGATCTACCAGGTCGAGCCGCAGGCGGTCGCCTTCCCCCGCACCGTTGGCGATCTACAGCGCATCGCATCGCTGCTGGCCGATCCGCAGTTCGCCGGGCTCGCGATCGCGCCGCGCGGCGGCGGCACCGGCACCAACGGCCAGTCGCTCACCGACGGGCTGGTGGTGGATGTGTCGCGTCATATGAACGCGGTGCTCGAGATCGACCCCGCCGGGCGCTGGGCGCGGATGCAGGCGGGCGTCGTCAAGGACCAGCTCAACGCCGCCCTCGCGCCGCACGGGCTGATGTTCGCGCCCGAGCTCTCGACCTCCAACCGCGCCACGATCGGCGGCATGATCAGCACGGATGCGTGCGGCCAGGGCTCGTGCCTGTATGGCAAAACGCGCGACCATGTGCTCGAACTGACCTCCGTCCTGTCCGACGGTACGGTCTGGACGTCGCGGCCGGTGGACGCAGACGAACTCGCGCAGGTGCAGGTGCGCCGGGACCGTGTCGGCGAGGTCCATCGCGTGATCGGCGCGATCGCCCGTGACCAGGCCGCACTGATCGCAGAGCGGTTCCCGCCGCTCAACCGCTGCCTGACCGGCTACGACCTCGCCCATGTCCGCGACCGCGACGGGCGTTTCGATCTGAACGCCATCCTGTGCGGATCGGAGGGCACGCTCGCGTTCCTCGCCGAAGCGAAGCTCAACCTGGTGCCGATCCCGCGCCACACCGCGCTCGTCAACGTCAGCTACGCCAGCTTCGACGCCGCGCTCCGCGACGCGCGGAGCTTGCTTCGCTTCGCGCCGGCCTCGATCGAAACGATCGATTCGACTGTTCTGGCCCTGGCGCGAGGCGACAGCGTCTGGAATTCAATCGGGCATTTCTTTCCTGCAGGCAGCGACGAGATCGCAGGCATCAACCTCGTCGAGTTCATCGCCGAGACCGAGGACGCGCTGGAACAGCTTGTGCGCCGGGTCACGCAAGCCCTCGCCGATGAGGCCAGCGGCGGTGCAAGGCGCGGGTTTACCGTCGCCCATCACGACGAGGTCGCCTCGCTCTGGTCGATGCGCAAGCGCGCGGTCGGCCTGCTTGGCAACATGGAGGGTGAGGCGCGGCCGATCCCCTTCGTCGAGGACACGGCGGTCCCGCCGGAGCGTCTGGCCGATTACATCGCCGACTTCCGCGCGGCGCTCGACGCACGCGGCCTGACTTACGGCATGTTCGGCCATGTCGATGCCGGCGTCCTGCACGTCCGCCCGGCGATCGACATGAAGGACCCGGCCCAGGAAGCGCTGATCCGTGCCGTCACCGAGGACGTGGTGCGGCTCACGCGGGCCTGTGGCGGCTTGCTCTGGGGCGAGCATGGTAAGGGCGTGCGTTCTGAGTTTTTGCCCGAAACGTTCGGGCCGCTCTACCCGGCGCTGCAGCGGATCAAGGCGGCGTTCGATCCGCACAACCAATTCAATCCGGGAAAGATCGCCGCTCCCCCCGGCGCCGCCCTGCTGACCATCGATGGCGTGCCGACCCGCGGCCAGCGCGACCGGCAGATCCCAGCTCCGCTGCGCGCCAGTCACGGCGCGGCCCTGCACTGCAACGGCAACGGCGCCTGCTTCAACTGGGATCCGGACGACGCGATGTGCCCGTCCTGGAAGGCCACGCGCGACCGCCGCCACTCGCCGAAGGGCCGCGCCGGACTGATCCGGGAATGGCTGCGCCGCGCCGCCGAGGCGGAGCGCGACCCCACGACCGTGGGCCGCGACGACTTTTCGCATGTCGTCAAGGAGGCGATGGACGGATGCCTCGGTTGCAAGGCCTGCGCCGGGCAGTGCCCGATCCGGGTCGACATCCCGGCGAGCCGCGCGAAGTTCCTGCATGCCTATCACACACGGTATCGGCGCCCACTGCGCGATTACTTGGTCGCCAGGCTGGAGCCGACGCTGCCACTGCTGCAGCACGTGTCCGGCCTCTACAACTTGACGGTGGCTAGCACGCTTGGCCACCGCGCGCTGCGCGCCGCCGGCCTGACCGCCACGCCGCGCCTGTCCGGGATCGATCTGGCCGCCGCACTCCGCACGCGCAACATCACCTTCGCCACGCCGGAACGGCTGGCCGCGCTGCCCGCGCCCGACCGCGCCCGTGCGGTTGTGCTGGTGCAGGATGCCTTCACCAGCGCCTATGAAACGGGTCTCGTGATCGACCTGCTCGACCTGCTGCGGAACCTCGGCTTCACGCCCTTCGTCGCCCCGCTGCGCCCCAACGGCAAGCCGCTGCACGTGCACGGGTTCCTGCCCCAATTCGAGCGCGCCGCCCGCGCCAATGCCGCCATGCTGCGCGCGCTGGAAGCCGAAGGCGTGCCGCTGGTCGGGCTCGATCCCTCCATCACGCTGACCTACCGCCAGGAATATGCCGAGGTGATCGACAAGGCGCGTCGTCCTACCGTTCGGCTGATACAGGAGTTCCTCGCCGACGCGCTCGGCGAAGCGGACGCCCCGGACGGGCCGGCCTAGGCTCCAAACCCAATCAGCCTCTAGGAATCGGCGGCGCTTTCTGATTCACAGGAGTCCTCGTGGGGTGGGAGTGGCACAGGGATGGCTGGGGAATATTGGC
>JAJZNE010000162.1:0-301 GCA_021847995.1 Pseudomonadota bacterium
CCTCGGCCTCGCGCGGCGGCGGCGCGTCGGCCTGGGTCGGCGGGGCATCGGCCTCGCGCGGCGGCACGCCCTCGACCGGGGGCGCCGCGGGGCCGTGCTGCTCGTCATAGGGCATGCGGAACCCCCTCTGCCATGCCGCTTTCCTGGCGCGCCTGCCGGTCCCGGCCGCTTCGGCACCAGGATAGGGTGGGCCGGCGGACCCGCAGCGTCAAGCTGAACCGAACCGACCAGTCCAGGCCGCGAAGCGACCCCCCGGTCAGGCAAGCGACTGCGTCCTGACCAGCCTCGCATAACGCCCGCG
>JAJZNE010000162.1:311-21038 GCA_021847995.1 Pseudomonadota bacterium
AACTCGGATGGGTCGCATCCGTTGGGCACGCACTGAAATTTGTTCCCGGGCAACCCCGGATAGCGCTGACGGAAATCTGCGCAGGCTTCCTCGGTGTTGGCTATCACCAGATCGGCATCCCGCACCGTGGACAGGCGGTGCGCGACCACGATCGTGGTGCGCCCGCGTCGCAGATGCAGCAGCGCCGTCTGCACCGCCGCCTCGCTTTCCGCATCGAGCGCGCTGGTCGCCTCATCGAGCAGCAGGATGCGCGGATCGCGCAGCAGGGCGCGGGCCAGCACCACCCGCTGCCGCTGCCCGCCGGACAGGCGCTGCCCGCCATGGCCGACCGGCGTATCATAGCCCTGCGGCAGCGCCTCGATGAATTCCGCCGCCGCCGCCGCCCGCGCCGCCGCCGCGATCTCTCCGGCCCGGGCACCCGGCCGGCCGAGCGCGATGTTGGCGGCGATGCTGTCGTCGAACAGCAGCGCATCCTGCCCGACATAAGCAATGGCGTCGCGCAGGCTCGCCAGCGTGATGCCGCGCACGTCGGCGCCATCGACCAGCACCGCCCCCGCTTCGGCGTCATGCAGCCGCGGGATCAGCGCCAGCGCCGTCGATTTGCCCGCACCCGACGGCCCGACCAGCGCCAGCGTCATCCCCGGCTCGGCGACGAAGCTGAGACCGTCGAGGCCGAGACGCCCGTCCGGGTACCGGAAACGCACGGCATCGAACACGATCCGCCCGCGCCCCGCCGGCAGCAGGGCCGCGCCCGGCCGCTCGCGGATGCGCGGGCGCTCGTCGATCACGGCGAAAATGCGCGCCAGCCCCGCCAGCCCCTCCTGCACCGCCGCATTCAGGCTGCCGAGGGCGCGCAGCGGCTGCGCGGCGAGCAGCAGGGCGGTGACGAAGCCGGTGAAATTGCCGAGCGTGCTGGCCCCCCGCGCCGCCCGCCAGCCGGCGAACCCGAGCACCGCGGCAACCGCGACGCCGCCCAGCACCTCGAGCAGCGGATCGATCCGGCTACGGCTGCGCACGAGGCGCATCAACTCCCGATAGAGCGCGGCGAAGGCCGCCTCCGCCCGGCCGGTCTCGGCCTCCTCCAGCCGGTAGGCGCGCACGGTGCGCGCCTGCATGAAGCTCTCGGTCAGGATCGCGGCCGTCTCGCCCATCTGCGCCTGCATGCTGCCGGAGACGCGGCGCAGGCGCCGGCCGATGCGCTGGATCGGCAGTGCCGCCAGCGGATAGAGGGCGGCGGCGATCAGGAACAGAACCCAGTCCAGATAGAGCATGGAGCCGACCAGGCCGACGATCTTCACCGCGTCGCCGCCGCCGTTGACGGCGCGGATCAGGGCATCGCGCACGGTCGCGGTATCGGCGGTGAAGCGCGCCGCCAGCGCCGCCGGCGCCTCCCGCTCCACCCGCGCGAGGTCGGCGGTCACCAGATGGCGGAACATGCGGCCCTGCAACCCGCGCACCACGCGCAGCACATAGCCCTGGATCAGGACGCTCTGCCCGTACTGGGTCAGGGCCTTGACCGTGGTGACGATGACCACGATCACCGGTACCTGATAGAGGATGCGCGGATCGCGATGCTCGAACATCTCGATCGCCCGGTCGATGACCACCGGATAGAGCGCCTGCGCGCCGGCGGTGGCCGCGGTCAGCAGCAGGATCGGCAGCAGCCGGCGGCGCTCCGGCCTGATATGCTCGCGCCAGAGACGCAGCAGGAGCGGCCGGGTGGCGGAGGCGGACAGGTCGGCGGGCATGGCGGGCGGCTCTAGCAGCCGCGGCGGTTCGCCGCCACCGCGGCGCCGCGTCGCTGCCTATGTCGATCTCGATCTGGTCGGCGATGCGCTGATCAAGCTGCCGTTCGTGCGCGCCCTGCGCGGTGCCTTCCCCGACGCCGAGCTGATCTGGATCGCCGGGCGCGGGCCGAGCGCCTATGCCGGGGCGATGGCGCCCCTGATGACGGGGCTGCTGGACCGCGTGATCGAGCGGAGCGGCGTCGGCGCCGGCCTGCGCGCGGCGCTCGGCGGCCGGCGGCTCGATGTGCTGATCGACACGCAGAGCCATGTCGGCACCACGCTCGCCCTGCGCCGCCTGTGGCCGCGGCGGTTCGTGACGGCGGCGGCGGAGTACTGGCTGTCCGGCGTGTGGCCGGCGCGCGGCTACCGCAAGCCCCGCCGGCTGGTCCACCGCCTGCTCGATCTGGCCGCCCTTGCCGCCGGCGGGCCGGTGGCGGCGTGCGGGGCATTGGCGCTGCCGCCGGCGGCGCGCGCCCGGGCGGCGGCGCTGCTGCCGCCGGGGCCGCGCTACGTGGCGCAGGTGGTGGGCGCCGGCGGGCGGCACAAGGCGTGGCCGATGGAGCACCACATCGCCCTGGCCGATGCGCTGGCGGCGTCCGGCTGCGTGCCGGTGATGATCCTGGGGCCGGAGGAGGCGGCGCTGGCGCCCGCGCTCGCCGCGCGGCTGCCGATGGCGCGGCTGCCGTTGCAGGCGGCGGGCGCGGCGTTCGGCGTCGATCTGACGATCGCGCTCGGTGCCCGCTGTGCCGCGGCGGTGGCGGCGGATTGCGGCGGCGGACACATGATGGCCGCCGGCGGTGTGCCGCTGGTTTCCCTGTTCGGCCCGACCGATCCGGCGAAATTCGCGCCGTGGGGCGGGCAGGTGCAGATCCTGCGGGCACAGTCGTTCGGCAGTTCGGCGATGGCGGCGATCCCGCCGGCCCCGGTGCTGACGGCGGTGCTGACGGCGGTGCAGACCGCGATCGCCGGCAACGCCCGGACAAGCTGACCGGCCGCGCTCCGCTGGCTCCCGCCACGTCGGCGACGCTGGCCTCTACGCTAGCCGAGCAGCCGCCCGATTACCCGCGCCGTGTAGTCCACCACCGGGATGATCCGGCCGTAATTGATCCGCGTCGGCCCGATCACCCCGATCGCGCCGACGATCCGCCCGCCGGCGTTGCGCGCCGGGGCCACCACCATCGCCACACCGGATTGGCTGAACAGGCCATTCTCCGCGCCGATGAAGATGCGCACACCCTCGCTGCGCTCCGCCAGTTCCAGCAGGCGCAGCATCGTCTCCTGCGCCTCCAGCCGCTCGAACAGGCGCTGGATCGCGGCCAGGTTCTCGATCTGCGTCACGTCGGCCAGCAGTTTCGCCTGGCCGCGCACGATCAGCGAGCCGCCCCGCCCCTCCCCGGTCCAGGTGGCGAGGCCGGCTTCCACCACCTGTGCCGACAGCGCATCGAGATGGCTGCGGTCGGCGGCCATCTCCTCGGCGACGTTGCGGCGCAACTCCGCCAGCGCCCGCCCGCCGCCGAGCCGCGCATTGAGGTAGTTGCCGGCCTGTTGCAGCGCCGATGGCGGCACGCCAGGCGGGATGTCGATCACCCGGTTCTCGACCTGCCCGTCGGCATTCACCAGCACCACCAGCGCGCGGCCGGAGCCGAGCGGGACGAATTCGATGTGCCGCAATGCCCCCTCGCCCTTCGGCGCCAGCACGAGGCCGGCGGCGGCCGAGAGGCCGGAGAGCAGGCTCGATGCCTCCGCCAGCGTTTCCTCAAGGCTGCGGCCCGATGGCGTGAGCGCGGCACCGATCGCCTCGCGGTCCTCCTCGCCCAGTTCGCCGAATTGCAGCAGGCCATCGACGAACAGGCGCAGGCCGAGATCGGTCGGCAGGCGGCCGGCAGAGGTGTGGGGGGCGAACAGCAGCCCGGCCTCCGTCAGGTCGGCCATCACGTTGCGGATGGTCGCGGGCGACAGATTGAGCGGCAGGCGGCGCGACAGCGTGCGGCTGCCCACCGGGTCGCCGGTTTCCACGTATTGCTCGACGATCTCGCGCAGCACCGCGGCCGAACGGGGATCGAGGCCCGGCGCGAGCGGCGTGGCCCGGGAACTGGGTGGCAGGCGGGGCGGCGGGGTGCGGTCCATCGTCCATGCCGACATGCGCCCGCCGGGGCGCGACTGCAAGTCACCGCCGTGGGTCGCGTCCGGCAAGCCTTGCGCCTGCGACGGCGGTTCGCCATAGGCTCGCCCCGCACCCACAGGGAACACGACCGCCATGCGCCCGTCCGGACGCGCCGCCGACGCGCTGCGGGAGGTTTCGCTCCTCCCCGGCTTCGCCCGCCACGCCGAAGGCTCCTGCCTGATCCGCATGGGCGCGACCGAGGTGCTGTGCGCCGCCAGCGTGGAGGGGCGGGTGCCGGGCTTCCTGCGCAATTCCGGCCAGGGCTGGGTGACGGCGGAATACGGCATGCTGCCCCGCGCCACCCACACCCGCGGCGAGCGGGAGGCGGCGCGCGGCCGGCAATCCGGCCGCACGCAGGAAATCCAGCGGCTGATCGGGCGCAGCCTGCGCGCCGTGGTCAACCGCGCGGCCCTCGGGGAAATGACCATCACCCTCGATTGCGACGTGCTGAACGCCGACGGCGGCACGCGCTGTGCGGCGATCACCGGCGGCTATGTCGCGCTGGCGCTGGCGCTGCGGCATCTGCAACGGATGAACGTGCTGAAAGCCTCGCCCCTCACCGGCCAGGTCGCCGCAATCTCCTGCGGGCTGGCGGGTGGGGGGGCGGTGCTCGACCTCGACTATGCCGAGGATTCGGCGGCCGAGGCGGACGCCAATTTCGTGCTGACCGATGCCGGCGGCCTGATCGAGGTGCAGGCGACGGCGGAACGGGCACCGTTCACCGAGGCGCAGTTCGCCGAGCTGATGGCGCTGGCACGGACCGGCACGCAGCGCCTGTTCGCCGCCCAGCGCGCGGCGCTGGAGGCCGCCTGATGGCGCGCTGCCTGCCCGCAGGCGCGCGGCTCGCGATCGCCACGCACAATGCCGGCAAGCTGCGCGAGATCGCCGCCCTCCTCGCCCCGTACGGCATCGATGCGGTCGGCGCCGCCGCCCTCGGCCTGCCGGAGCCGGAGGAAACCGCACCCGATTTCATCGGCAATGCGCGGCTCAAGGCGCGGGCGGCTTCGGTGGCGGCCGGCCTGCCGGCGCTCGCCGATGATTCCGGCTTCTGCGTCGCCGCCCTCGGCGGTGCGCCGGGCGTGGTGTCGGCACGCTGGGCCGGACCCGGGCGGGATTTCGCCACCGCGATGGCGCGCGTGTGGCGCGGGATGGACGGAGCGTCCGACCGGCGCGCCTGGTTCGTCGCCGTGCTCACGCTCGCCTGGCCGGACGGGCATGCCGACAGTTTCTTCGGCCGGGTGGATGGCGAGGCGGTGTGGCCGCCGCGCGGCACCAACGGCTTCGGCTACGACCCGATGTTCGTCCCGCTCGGTGCGGCGGAAACCTTCGGCGAGATGACCCACGCGGCGAAGGAAGCGATCAGCCACCGCGCCCGCGCCTTCGCCCAGTTCGCCGCCGCCTGCCTCGGCACCGCTCACGCCGCCAGCCGATAGACCCTCGCCGCGGTATCGCGATAGAGAGCGCGCCGCTCCTGCTCGCTCGCCCCGGCGACGATGCGGTCGAGGATGGCGACCCAGTCCGGATAGCGGTGCGTGAGTTCGGCGACCGTCCAGTCGCTGCCGTACATCACCCGATCGAAGCCGAAACATTCGATGACATGCGCGACATAGGGCACCAGTTGCGCCTCCTGCCAGTGCGCATGATCCGCCTCGGTCACGACGCCGGAGAGTTTCACCACCACATTGGGCAGGCGGGCGAGTTCGGCGATCTCTGTCCGCCACGGTTCGTGCAGGCCGTGCCGGATGTCCGGCTTGCCGATATGATCGAGCACGAAGGCCACCTCCGGGCAGCGCCGCACCAGCGCCAGCGCATAGGCCAGTGCCCAGTGTTTCACGCAGATGTCGAAGGAAAGGCCGTGGCGGCCGACCCGCTGCACGCCTTCGATGAAGCCGGGTTCGAGGCAGATGCCGGGATCACGCTCCGTCTCGATCAGCCTGCGGATGCCGCGCAGCGTCGGGAAGCGCGCGAGTGCGGCGAGATCGTCCTCCACCGCCGCCCCCTTCTCCACCGGCGCATGCGCGATCATCGCGGCAAGGCGCGGATCGGCGTCGGCGAGTTCCTGCACGAACGCGGCCTCCGCGATGTGCTGGCCGGGGGCGACATCGACTTCCGCGAACACGATCCGGTCCACCTGCACGTCGCCACGCGCCGCGTCGAAATCGGCGGGCAGCGCGGTGCGGTTGAGCCGCGGCACGCGGTCGAGCCACGGATAGCGCAGCCGCGCGATGTCATAGAGATGCACATGGCTGTCGATGACGGGAAATTCGGGCATGCTGCGCACCCTTCTTCAATCGTGGCCGTGCAGGGCTTCGTCGAGATCGCGGATCAGGTCGTCGGCGGTTTCCAGCCCGATCGACAGCCGCACCACGTCCGGCCCGGCGCCGGCGGCACGCTGCTGTGCGTCGGTGAGCTGGCGGTGCGTGGTGCTGGCGGGATGCAGGATCAGGCTGCGCGTGTCGCCGATATTGGCGAGATGCGAAAACAGCCGTACCCGCTCCATCAATCGCGTGCCGGCCGCATAGCCACCCTTCAGCCCGAAGGTGAACACGCTGCCCGGCCCGCGCGGCAGGTACTTGCGGGCGAGCGCATTGTACGGGCTGTCGGCAAGGCCGGCATAGGACACCCACGCCACCTCCCGATGCCCGGCGAGGAATTCCGCGACCGCGCGGGCATTGGCGATGTGGCGATCCATGCGCAGCGGCAGTGTCTCGATGCCGTTGAGGATCAGGAAGGCGTTCATCGGCGCGAGCGTCGGGCCGAAGTCGCGCAGTGCCACCGCGCGTGCCTTGGTGGTGAAGGCGAAATCGCCGAAATTCTCGAAGAAGCGCAGGCCGTGATAGGCCGGCTCCGGTTCCGTCAGCGCCGGGAAGCGGTTGCCCTGCGTCCAGTCGAACTGGCCCGATTCGACGATGACGCCGCCGAGGGCGTTGCCGTGGCCGCCGAGGAACTTGGTCATCGAGTGCAGCACGATATCGGCCCCCCACGCGATCGGCCGGCACAGATAGGGGGAAGCGAGCGTGTTATCGACCACGAGCGGGATGCCGGCGTCGTGCGCGATCGCGGCGACGGCTTCGAGATCGACCACGATGCCGCCGGGATTGGCGAGGCTTTCGACGAAGATCGCCTTGCAGCGCGGCGTCAGCGCGGCGCGGAAATTCTCCGGCCGCGTCGGATCGACGAAATGGCAGGTCCAGCCGAGCTTCGGGAAGGACTGGCCGAACTGGGTCAGGCTGCCGCCGTAGAGATTGCGCGCGGCGACGAACTCGTCGCCCGGTTGCAGCAGGGTGAAGAAGGTCAGGAACTGCGCGGCATGGCCCGATGCCGCCGCCAGCGCCGCGCGCCCGCCCTCCAGCGCCGCCACCCGTTCCTCCAGCACCGCGACGGTGGGGTTGGAGAGGCGGGTATAGACATGGCCGAAACTGTGCAGGTTGAACAGCGAGGCGGCCTGGTCCACGTCCTCGAAAACATAGGACGTGGTCTGATAGATCGGCGTCGTGCGGGCGCCGGTGGCGGCGTCGGGGGCGGCGCCGGCATGGATCGCCAGCGTCTCGAAGCCGAGTGTTGGGGCGCGCAGCGGGGCGGGGCGCGGGCGCGCCGGCTTCGCTTGCGGCGGATCGGGCGCGCGGTTGCGCACGAGGCCGGCATTGACCCCGAACCAGGACAATTCGCCGCCCAGACGGCCGAACTCGATCTTGGCGCAGCGGTCCATCACCACCTCGATCCCCGCCGCCTCCGCCCGCGCCGCCGCCGCGTCGTCGCGGATGCCGAGCTGCATCCACACCACCTTGGCCCCGATCGCGACGGCCTCGTCAACGACCGGTCCGACATGTTCGGGGGCGCGGAAGATATCGACCATATCAACCGGCTCGGGGATGTCGCGCAGCGAGGCGTACACCCGCTCCCCGAGCAGGCTCTGGCCGGCGAGGCCGGGATTGACCGGGATGGCGCGATAGCCCTTGGTCTGCAGGTAGCGCATGACGAAGGTGCTCGGCCGGTTCCAGTTCGCCGAGGCGCCGACCACGGCGATCGTGCGCACGCGGCCGAGGATGCCGCGCAGCTTCGCGTCGGAATAGGCGAGCGGCGTGGGGGTATCCATGCGGGGCCTCCGTGCTGGCTGACGTGGGCATGATGTGGCGCCGGGACGGCGGCCGAGGCAAGCGCCGGCGGCGGGCCGCGGCGCGAACGCTGCCCCCCGGCGCCGGACGCGGGGTTTCGGCAGGCTTGCGGCCGGATTGCCGGGGGTCGCCGCAGCCTCTATCCTGACGGCAAATCCGCTGGGTCAGTGCCGGAATGCGATACGCCGATCACTGCACATCGTCCCCGTGCCAGGATCGGCACACCACCCCGGCGCCCGCCACCCTGCGGACCCGGTCCGGAGAGGCGCCGTGACGCTGTTTGGAGATTTTCTGCGCGACGATCACCGGCGCACCCATAAATGGTACCATTATTTCCCGGTCTATGAGCGTCATTTTGAGCGATTTCGCAACCGGCACCTGACCCTGTTCGAGATCGGCGTCGGCGAGGGGGGGTCGTTGCAGCAGTGGCGCGGCTGGTTCGGCCCGTTCGCGCGCATCGTCGGCATCGACAACAACCCCGCCTGCGCGCAACTGGAAGACGAGGAAATCCACATCCGCATCGGCAGCCAGGACGATCCCGCGTTCCTCGGCCGCATCCTCGCGGAGTTCGGCGATCCCGACATCGTCATCGACGACGGCAGCCATCAGCAGGCGCATGTGCGGGCCAGTTTCGACGTCCTCTTTCCGCGCGTGGCGAAGAACGGCGTCTATCTGGTGGAGGATCTGCACGCCGCCTACTGGCCCAACCACGGCGGCGGGATCCGCCGTCCCGGCTCCTTCATCGAGGCCGCCAAGGGCTTCATCGACCAGATGCATGCCGAACATGTCTGGGTCGAAGGGCCGCAGGACGTGACGCCGCGCAGCGCGCTCGGCGACCGCACCTGCTCGATCCACTTCTACGACAGCATCGTGGTGTTCGAGGTAGGCGAGTACCGCGCCAAGCGCCACCGGCTGAGCGGCGACAGCAACCTGTTCCGCGCCGACTGGCAGCCGGGCGCGGCAGCCCCGGTGCCTGCGCCCACCCCCGTCCCTGCGCCCGCCTCCGTCCCTGCGCCCGCCATCGCGGATGGCGAAGCCGGCAACGTCCCGCCCGCGCTCGACGCGCTGCGCGCGGAGGCGGGCCGGCTCGCCGATACCGTCGCCCAGCTCCGCGCCTCCACCTCCTGGCGCATCACCTCGCCGCTGCGTGCGCTCGGCAGGCTGCTCGGCCGATGACGGCGCCGTCCCCGGCGCCGGCGGCGCAGTCGGCCGCCCTGCCCGGCGGCGCCCTTCTGCACAATGCCGTCCTGCGCAATGCCGGCCTCGACATGGCGCGCCTCGCTGCCGCGCTGATGGTGGTGGCCTGCCACGGCGTGGTGCTCATCTTCCCGCTCTATCGGCTGGCTCCGCCCCTGCCGGTGGTGCTGGCCGGCTATTTCGGGGTGGAGCTGTTCTTCGTGCTGAGCGGCCTCCTGATCGGCACGCTGCTGCTCGATGTCGCGGCCACCGATCCGACGCCGCGCGGCTGGCTCATCTTCATGACGCGGCGCTGGATGCGCACGCTGCCGCTCTACTACCTCTGGCTCGGCGTGCTGCTGCTGGTCGAGCCGCCGCGCGCCGATCTTGCCGGCCATCTGCTGGCGTACGGAACGGCGACGCAGAACCTCGCCTGGCCGATGCCGCACGATGAATGGTTCAACCAGTCCTGGTCGCTGACCATCGAGGAGTGGTTCTATCTGCTGTTCAGCACCGCCCTGCTCGGCGCCGCGGCGCTGGCGCGGGGGCGGGCGGTGGCATGGACGGTGATCGGCGCCTTCCTGCTGCTGCCCCTGCTGTTCCGCCTGCTGGCGCCGCCGGCGGCGGATTTCCAGCGCGACATCTACCACGTCGCCCTGCTGCGGCTCGATGCCATCGCCTATGGCGTCGCCCTCGCCCGGCTGCGGGCCGCCGGTTCGCCGCTGTTCCGCCATCCGCTGGCCGCCTTCGTGGCGGGCAGCGCCCTGATCGCCTCGTTCTGGATCCAGGATACCACCGGCATCTGGTTCGGGCCGACGCTCGCGCAGTACCGCGCGGCGCAACTGCCCGGAACCTCCATCGGCTTCTGCCTCATCCTGGTGGGCATGATGGCGTGGCGCCCCGGCAATCCGGTGTTCTCGAAGATCATAACCGCAGGAAGCCAAATCAGTTACGGCCTCTATATCATGCATCTGACGATCATCGAGCAGGTTCTTTACTTTGCCACTCTCCATGGCTACCGTCAGACCCCGGCAGTCGTCGTGGCATTCCTTCTCACCTTTGCGATACCTTACCTGACCTATCGCTGGTTCGAGGCGCCGATCCTTGCCCTGCGGCCGCGGCAGCGGCCGGGACGGCCATCGCGGCGCCGCGGCACCGCGGCGGCCGATGTGCTGGTGCAGGGCTGAGCCATGCGCGGCGCAGCACCATCGGACGCCGCCATCCACGACGGCTATGCCGCGTGGGTCGCCGCCCATGACACCCTGACCGACGCCGACCACGATGCGATCCGCCGGCAGGCGGCGGCACTCGGCTTCCGCCCGCTGCTCTCGCTGCTGCTGCCGCTCGGCTGCGCCGGGGCGGGGCACGCGGCGGCGACGCTCGCCGCCGTCAGGGCGCAGCTCTATCCCAACTGGCAGCTTTGCATCAGCGGCCGGTCGGACGCCGATGAGGGCGCCGTCGCCGCCGCGGCGCGGCAGGAACCGCGCATCACCCGCCTGCCGCCGCAGGACCACGCCGACCCCGCCGACGCCGCCAATGCCGCGCTCGCGGCGGCGGATGGCGCGTTCGCCGTGCTGCTGCAACCGGGCGACCGGCTGCCCGTGCAGGCGCTCCATGACATCGCCGTCGCCCTCGGCGCCGCACCCGGCACCGATCTGCTCTATACCGATGAGGATCTGATCGATGCCGAGGGCGGGCGCAGCGACCCGCGCTTCAAGACCGGCTGGGATCCCGATCTGCTGCTGGCCGGGGACTGCATCGGCAGCCTCGCCGTCTGGCGGACCGGGGTGATGCGCGGCGCCGGCGGCCTTCGGCGCGGTTTCGGGGGGGCGGCGGCCTACGATCTCGCGCTGCGGGCCACGGCGGCGATGCTGCCCGACCGCATCGTGCATCTGCCGGCCGTGCTCTGCCACCGTCCGCGCGCCGCAGCGCCGCCGTTCCGCGACCGGCTGCTCGGCCGCGACGCCGCCGCGTCCCGCCGCGCCGTCGCCGAGCGGATCGGCGACGCCGCCCGCATCGAGACGGCGCCGCTGTGGCCGACGGCGCGGCGCATCGTCTGGAAGGTGCCGGAGCCGGCGCCGCTCGTCTCCGTCATCGTGCCGACGCGCGACCGCGCCGAACTGCTCGCCGCCTGCACCGCCGGCGTCCTGCACCGCACCGATTATCCGGCGCTGGAACTGCTGGTCGTCGATAACGAGAGCCGCGAGAAGGCAACCTTGGCGCTGTTCGACACGCTCGCTGCCGACCCGCGGGTGCGCGTCCTGCACCGGCCCGGCCCGTTCAACTTCCCTGCCCTCAACAACGACGCGGTGGACGCGGCGGCGGGCGAGGTGATCGTGCTGCTGAACAACGACGTGGAGGTGGCCGATCCGTCCTGGCTGCGCGAGATGGTCGGGCATGCGCTGCGCCCCGATGTCGGCGCGGTCGGCGCGCGGCTGCTCTATGGCGACGGGACCGTGCAGCATGGCGGCATCGTGCTCGGGCCGGGGCTGGCCGCAACGCCGGTGGGGCGCGGCGCCGCGCGCGGCGATCCCGGCTATGGCGGGCAGCTCGCCCTGGCACGCAGCCTGCTCGCCGTCACCGCCGCCTGCCTCGTGATGCGCCGCGCGGTGTGGCAGGAAGCGGGCGGCATGAACGCCGAGCGCTTCGCCGTCGCCTTCAACGACGTGGATCTCTGCCTGCGGCTCGGCGAACTCGGCTACCGCATCGTCTGGACCCCGTTCGCCGAGCTGTTCCATCTGGAAAGCCAGACCCGCGGCCTTCCCGCCACCGCCGCAGAACGCGCGCGCGAGCAGATCGAGGTCGATAATCTCTGGTACGGCTGGCGTCACGTCTTCGCCGACGATCCGTACCAGAACGCCAATCTCGCCACGGACTGGCTGACGCCGCTGCATCTCGTCGCCCCGCGCCGCCGCCGGCCGTGGCGGACGGAGGGATAGGATGGATCTGCCGCCCGCCGCACCGAACCGGCTGTCCCCGCTGCTGTCGGCGGCGCTCGACCCGCTGTTCTGGCGCCCCTCCCGCCTCGGCGTGGAAAGCGCCTGGACCGGGCATGTCCCGTTCGCGCACTGGATCGTCGCCGCCGCGCGGCCGCGCGTGCTGGTCGAACTGGGCACGCATCGCGGCGTCTCCTACACCGCCTTCTGCGATGCGGTGCTGGCCGCGGGACTCGATGCGCGCTGCTTTGCCGTCGATACGTGGGAGGGCGACGCGCATGCCGGGTTCTACGACGATTCGATCTACCGCGACCTGCGCCGCTTCCACGACCAGCGCTTCGCTGGATTCTCCGAACTGCTGCGCTGCACCTTCGACGACGCCCGCCGCCATTTCGCCGACGGCAGCATCGACCTGCTGCATATCGACGGCTGCCACAGCTACGATGCGGTGCGCCACGACTATGAAAGCTGGCGGCCCCGGCTGTCGCCGCATGCGGTGGTGCTGTTCCACGACACCAACGTGCGCGAACGCGATTTCGGCGTCTGGCGCCTGTTCGCCGAACTGCGCGCGCAGCACCCGGGTTTCGAGTTCGTGCATGAGCACGGCCTCGGCGTGCTCGCGGTCGGCGCGGCGGTGCCGGAGGCGGTGGCGGCGCTGTGCGCGCTCGACGATCCGGCGGCGATCGCGGCGGTGCGAGGCCGCTTCGCACTGCTCGGCGAGCGCTGGCAGGCGGAGGAACGGGTATGGCGTGCCGCCCAGGACGCCGCCGCGACCGCCAACCAGATGCGCGCCCGCGCCGCCCAGCGCGCCAGCGCCGCCCGCGCCGCCGCCGCGGTCGCGCTCGCCGATTGCGACCGGCTGAAGCGCGACACCGCCGCGCGCCTCGCCGAATTGCAGGGCGCGGCGGCAGAGGCGGCACGGCTGCGGCTGGAAGTGGCGCAGGCCCATGCCGCCGGGGAACTGAGCGCCGCCGCCCTCCAGCGCGCCCGGGCGCTGGAGGCGGAGCTGGGCCGCCGGCGCCGCTCCGCCCTGTTCCGCATCGCAGAACGGGGGGATCGGCTGGCCGCCCGCATCCCGCCGCCGCTGCGCCGGCGGCTGGCGCTGGCGGTGCGCCTCGCCGGATGGTCGCTGCGCCTGCAACTGCGGCGGCAGTGGCGGCGGCGGGCTGAGCTGCGGCGCGATCTGCAACGCCTCGCCGCGACGCCGCTGTTCAATCCGCCCTGGTACAGCGCCCGCTACCCGGACGTGGCCGCCTCCGGCATGGATCCGGCCGTCCACTACCTGCTGCATGGCGGGCGGGAGGGCCGCGATCCCGGCCCGGATTTCGACGCCGGCTACTACCTCGCCCACGCGCCCGACGTGGCGGCGGCGGGGGCCGATGCGCTGCTGCACTATCTCGCGATCGGCCGGGCGGAAGGGCGGGCCATCCGCCCGGTGCCGCGGGCCGAAACACCGGCCGACTCTCCCGACCTGACCGCCGTGCTCACCGTCCGCCGCATCGCAATGATCTCCGGCGAGCCGGAAACGCCGGGCCATGTCTATCGCGTCGCCCGCTTCGCCGCCGCGGCGGAACGGCTCGGCGCCGTCGCCACCTGGATGCGCGTCGATGAGATCGCATCGCGCCGCGACGAGATCGTTGCCGCCAGCGTGCTGGTGATCTGGCGCGCCACCTGGCCGCAGGTCGCCGCCGCGGTCGCCGCGGCGCGGGACAACGGCGTGCCCGTCGTCCACGACCTCGACGACCTGATGACGGAGCCGGATTTCGCCACCCCCGAACTGCTCGACGCGCTGCGCAGCGAAGGCATTGCCGAGGGCGATGCGCGCGGCCACTACGCGCGCATGCGCGAGGCGGTGCTCAACGCCGATATCTGCACCGCCAGCACCGAGGAACTGGCAACCCATCTGCGCCGCCTCGGCAAGCCCGTGCTGGTGCTGCCCAACGGCTTCGATGCGGCAACCCTGCGCCGCGCCCGCCGCGCCGCACGCGCGCGCCGCCAGGATCAGGGCGACGGGCTGCTGCGCCTCGGCTACGCCGCCGGATCGCGCACGCATCAGCGCGATTTCGCCGTCATCGCCGGCGTCATCGGCGACATCCTGCGCCGCCGCCCCGACTGCCGGCTGGTGCTGTTCCGCAGCCATATCGATGGCCTGCCCCTGCTCGACCCCGCCGAGCATCCGGCGCTCGCCGACTGCACCGGGCAGATCGAGTGGCGCGCCACCGTGGACGTCGCCGCCCTGCCCGACGAACTCGCCCGCTTCGACGTGAACCTGGCGCCGCTCGAAGCCGGCAACCCGTTCTGCGAGGCAAAGAGCGAGCTCAAGCATTTCGAGGCCGCACTGGCCGGCGTGCCGACCGTCGCCTCGCCCACCGGCCCGTTCCGACGTGCCATCGACGACGGCCGCACCGGCCTGCTCGCGCACAGCGACGCCGAATGGCACGCCGCCATCACCCGCCTGCTCGACGACCCCGACGCAAGGCGGCGGATGGCCGATGCGGCGCTGCACGACGTGCTGTGGCGTCACGGACCGGAGCGGCGGCGCGAGCTGGTCGCCGCCCTGTTCGACCAGCTCGCCGGCGGACGCCTCGCGGCACGCAGCGCCGCCCTCGACATGCAGCTCGCCGCCCGGCCGGCGCCGCCGCCGCCTGCGATCCCCGCCGGCCGCGTGCTGTTCGCCGCCGACCGGCTGGACGATGCCGCCGTCACCGTCATCGTGCCGCTCCACAACTATGCGCAGCATGTGACGGAGGCGCTGGATTCGGTTGCGGCACAGACGCTGGGGCTGCTCGATCTCGTCATCGTCGATGACGCCTCCACCGATGCCTCGCAGGCCGTGGCGCTCGACTGGGCGCAGCGCCACGCCGCGCGCTTCAACCGGCTGCTGGTGATCGGCAATGCGGCCAATGCCGGCCTCGGCCCGACGCGCAACGCCGGCTTCGCGGCGGCGGAGACGCCCTATGTGCTGCCGCTCGATGCCGACAACCGGCTGCGCCCCGAATGCTGCGTGCGGCTGCTGGAGGCGGCACGGCAGAGCGGCGCCGCCTTCGTCTATCCGGTGTTGCAGGAATTCGGCGAACAGACAGCGCAGCGCAATGTCTTTCCCTACGCGCCGATGCGGCTGATCGGCGTGCCGCATATCGACGCGACCGCCCTCGTCGCCCGCGCCGCCTGGAGCTGCGTCGGCGGCTATGGCGAGGGCCGGCTGGGGTGGGAGGATTACGAGTTCTGGTGCCGCCTTGCCGAAAGCGGGCTGTTCGGCGAACAACTGGCGGGCGAGCCGCTGGCCGATTACCGCGTGCACGCCGACTCGCTGCTGCTCGCCACCACCGAATCCCCCGCCAACAAGCCCGCGGTGATGGCGGAGATCACCCGCCGCCATCCCTGGCTGCGGCTGGTGCCGCCGCGGGAGGGATGAGGAGATGGCACGCTTCCACTTCGTCGAGGACTACGAGAAGCTGGTCGCCGACCTGCTGGCGACGCTGCCGCGCGAGGAGGCGATGGCGCGCGCCGTGGGCGGCGACTACGAAGCGAACGGCCGCATCCAGGCCGCCATCGTGCGCCATTTCGGCCTGCGCGACGGGCAGATGCTGATCGACCTCGGCTGCGGCAGCGGCCGGCTCGCCGCCGCCATCGGCCGGCAGATGGAGATCGCGTATCTCGGCATCGACATCGTGCAGGCGCTGCTCGACTACGCCGCCGGCCGCGCGCCGCCGCACTACCGCTTCGTGCTGCACCGGGCGCTGCACATTCCCGCCCCCGACGCCTCGGCCGACATGATATGCGCCTTCAGCGTGTTCACCCATCTGCTGCATACCGAGACCTTCCGGTATCTGGAGGACATGGGCCGCGTCGTGCGGCCGGGCGGGGTGCTGCTGTTCTCCTTCCTGGAATTCGCCGCCCCGGCCCACTGGGCGCAGTTCCTGGCGAGCGTGGAGGCCGAGCGGCTGGATACCCTCCCCCACCTCAACCAGTTCATCGAGCGCCCGGTGATCGACCTCTGGTGCGACAAGCTCGGCCTGCGGCGGGAGGGGTTCATCGACGGCAGCGACGCGCCCTGGCCGGGCGCGCCGCCGCTCTGGCAATCGCTCGCCGTGCTGCGCCGGCCGTAGCCGCTACGCCACCGCCCGCAGCCGGTGGTGGCCGGCCTGGTGGCCGAGCAGTTCGCGGTACGGTCCCGGCCGCCGCTCCAGCTCCGCCGGCGTGCCATCATCCACGATGCGGCCGTTCTGCATCACCACGATGCGGTCGAAGTCGCGCAGCGTGGACAGCCGGTGCGCAACCGCGATCACGGTGCGCCCGGCCATCAGCCGGTCGAGCGCGCGCTGCACCGCCTGCTCCGATTCCGAATCGAGCGCCGAGGTCGCCTCGTCCAGCACCAGCACCGGCGCGTTGCACAGGAAGGCGCGCGCGATGGCGAGCCGCTGGCGCTGCCCGCCCGACAGCTTGACGCCGCGGTCGCCGACCGGCGTGTCCCAGCCCTGCGGCAGCGCGTCGATGAAGTCGCGGCAGCCCGCCGCCTCGGCCGCCGCCCGCACCTCGGCATCGCTCGCCTCCGGCCGGCCATAGCGGATGTTCTCGCGCACCGTGCGGTGGAACAGCATCACGTCCTGCGGCACGACGGAAATCGCCTCGGCCAGGCTTTCCTGCGTCAGCCGGGTGATGTCGGTCCCGTCCAGCAGCACCAGCCCCTGCTGCGCGACCCGCAGGCGTTGCAGCAGCGCGAGCGCGGTCGATTTGCCGGACCCTGAGCGGCCGACGATGCCGACGCGCGTGCCCGCCCGGATGTGCAGGCTGAAATCGTGCAGCACGGCGGAGCTTTCGGGATAGGCGAAGGCGACGCGGCGGAACTCCACCTCGCCGCGCGGCGCCGCCAGCCGGCGCGCGTCCGGGCCCTCGATCCGCTCGTGCGGCAGCAGCAGCGTCGCCAACGCCTCGCCGACGCGCGCGATGTGCTGCACGCTATCGACCAGCGCCACGGCCAGGTCGCGGGTGCCGTGCAGGATGCTGAACCCGGCGGTGCACACCAGCACGACATCGCCCGGCGTCGCGCGGTGCATCTGCCACAGCAGCACCGCCCAGCCGAGCAGACCGGCGGTCAGGAGGCCGGTGCAGACGGCGTGCAGCAGACGGATGCGCTCCAGTGTGCGCAGGCTGCGCCCGCGCGTCGCCATTTCGCGATCCAGCCGCGCGCTGAACCGCTCACGCTCGCGCAGGGTCGCGCCGAAGGCCCGCACCAGCGGCATGTTGTTGATGACATCGACCAGCTCGCCATCCACCGACGCCGCTGCCGCGGCATAGTCGTGGTGCAGGTCGCGCCCGCGCGCGGCGATGCGGATAATCACGAACGCCAGCACCGCCGAAACCCCGGCAAGCGTCGCCGCCATCACCGGATCGACCACGCCGAGCATGGCAATCGAGAACAGCACGGCAAGGCACGGCGGCAGCGTGTTGGCGAAGAACGTGTTCTCCACCGTGAACACCGCGTTGGCGGTGGCGGAGATGCGGCTCGCCAGCATGCCCGGCAGCCGGTCGGCGAAATAGGACGGGGCGTGGCCGGTCAGGTGGCGGAACAGGTCGCGGCGGATATCGCCGGTCACCCGCACCAGCGCATGCGTCGCCACCCAGCCGCCGACCCGCCAGGACAGATTGTCGGCGGCGATCAGCCCGGCCAGCACGGCGAAGGCGCGCCACACCGCGCCATGCGCCGTCATCGCATCGACCAGCGTCCTCACGCCGTATTGCGAGGCAACCGAAAACCCGACAGCGACCGTCACCGACAGCAGCATCACGACATGCGCCGCCAAATGCCGGCGCACATAGACCAGGATGAACCCGATCGGCGAGCGCGGCGCGGCCATGCCGTCGCCGGCGGCCGTGAGCCGATCGTCCGGCGGCACCGGCCGGAGGGTATGAAATCGACGAGCGTCCTGCATATCCGTTGCGTCCCACTAGTCCCGAAGATCGTCGCGTCGATAGAAAGGAAGAGTCTTTGGCAGAAATTGGGCACTGTCTGCCCCATCAAAGACAATTTCCCGGCGTAGCCCCTTTCCATGACGGCGAATTCAGGAGGATGGATCGGTGCGGATTGCACAAATTTCACCATTGTTCGAGGCGGTGCCCCCGAAACTATATGGCGGGACCGAACGGGTCGTTTCCTTCCTGACCGAGGAACTGGTCGCGATGGGCCATGACGTGACCCTGTTCGCGAGCGGCGATTCGCGGACGGCGGCCGAACTGGTCAGTGCCTGGCCGCGCGCGCTCCGGCTCGATCCGGCGCTGCGCGACGCAATCGCCCCGCACGCCATCCAGTGGGAGATGGTGGCGGCGCGGGCCGCCGGTTTCGACGTGATGCACTTCCACACCGACTATCACGCCATGCCGCTCGCCGCCCGCCAGCGCACGCCCTATCTGACCACGCTGCACGGACGGCTCGACATCGCCGAGCAGCAGCGTGCCTTCGCCTGTTTCCCCGATGCGGCGCTGGTCTCCATCTCCGATGCACAGCGCGCGCCGATGCCGGACGCACGCTGGATCGGCACCGTGCTGCACGGATTGCCGGAACGGCTGCTGACGCCCCGGAAGGTGCAGCCGGGCTATCTCGCCTTCCTCGGCCGCGTCGCGCCGGAAAAGCGCCCCGACCGCGCCATCGCGATCGCGCGGGCCGCCGGCATGAAGCTCAGGCTCGCGGCCAAGGTGGACCGCGCCGATCAGGCCTATTTCGACGCCACCATCCGCCCCCTGCTCGATCCGCGCGATGCGGCGCTGATCGGGGAGATCAACGATGCCGCCAAGCCGCGCTTCCTCTCCGGCGCACATGCCCTGCTGATGCCGATCGACTGGCCGGAGCCGTTCGGCCTCGTGATGATCGAGTCGATGGCCTGCGGCACGCCGGTGATCGCCTTCGACTGCGGCTCCGTGCCCGAGGTGATCGAGGATGGTGTCACCGGTTTCATCGTCCGCTCGGAGGCGGAGGCGGTGGCCGCCGTGCGCCGTCTTCCGCTGCTCGACCGCAGGCGCATCCGCCGGCGCTTCGAGGAACGGTTCACCGCGCGGCGGATGGCCGAGGAGTACCTCGCTCTCTACCGCAGCCTCGCCCAGCCGCAACTGCGCCCGCGGCTGCGTGTGGTGGGCTGAGCGGCGCGCCGGCCCGGCGGGCGGGGTCGCCCCCGCCCGGATGCGTTCCCGCCCTCAGCCCCTCCGGCGCCGCCGCAGCGCGAGTGCGGCAAGGGCGGCGGCGAGCACGGCCGCCCCCGCCGGCTCCGGCACGCCGACCGCGGTGATCGCGACGTAGCCGTTGCCCGTGTTGTCGGCAACCGGCGTCAAATCCTGCGTGAACCCGCCGCCATAGCTCGCACTCAGATACGACCCGCCACCCCCGCCGGCGCCGCCGGTCGGATTGTTGGCGGCATATCCACTGCCGCCGCCGCCGCCGGAATAGCCACCCCCGCCGCCGCCGCCGTTTGCACTGCCGCCACCGCCGCCGCCGAAGCCTCCGGAACCGCCGTCTGTCCCACCACCGCCGGCGAAGCTGGTCGGGCCGCTGCCGCCAGCACCGGAGTCGCCGTTTACTCCCCCGGTGCCATTGCCGCGCCAGCCGCCGCCGCCGCCGCCATTCCAGCCGCTGCCGTTGAAAGGATCCTTGTATGTGCCGCCATAACCGCCGCTTCCGCCCGCGCCGCCCTTACCGCTGTCCACGTCGGACGGCGAGAAGCCGCCTTTGCCCGCCTGCGCGGCGTAGCCGTTGAACCCGGAGTAAGCCGCGCCGCCCCCGCCGCCGGCCGCGGCCAGCAGGTTCTTCGTTCCCCCGATATAGACGAAGCTGCCGCCGCCGCCACTGGCGCCCCTGTAAGCATTCCCACCCGCGCCGCCGACGACGATGGAAAGCGCCGTCCCGCCCAGCAGCCGCACATCGCCACCCAGAACAAGGCCGGCACCGCCGGACTGGCGGCTGCTGCTGCCCCCGCCGCCGCCGGCGACGATCACCCGGTATTCGCCCGTCGTCGGCACGACGTAGCTCTGCACCGCCGACACCTGGGTGTCGCCCGGCGTCGTGTAGTCGAAGGTGAACACCGTCGCCCGCGCCGCCCCGGCCTGCCCCAGCAGCACCGCCAGCCCCGACGCCCCGGCCAGCAACATCGCCCGCATGATCACTTTCCCCACAACGCACAACTATTTCTATTCGGCGCGCTTTCCCGCTGTCAACAGCGGAATGACCCCGCTGCCCCACGGCCGGCCACCCGGATTGCTTCGCCTGCGGCTCGCCATGGCGGGGCGGACGTCATGGCGGACCGCCGCAAGGCTGCGAACGCGCGCCGAAAATCCCGCTTGCCCCGGCCATCCGTTATCAATTATAACTGCGCCCGTGAACAACCGCACTCCCCGCCCCCCGGCCGAACGCTTCGCCATCCTCACGGAAGCCAGCGTAGGGCGCATAAGCGCAGCGCCATGCGCCATCGCCGGCGACAAGCAGGACGGTGCGACGACCCGGATCGGAAGTTTCGGCGCGTTGCCGGCGGAGAGGGCGGCTTGCGGGCGAATCCCGTTGGGTT
>JAJZNE010000176.1 GCA_021847995.1 Pseudomonadota bacterium
ACCACCATCGTGTTCGTCAACACCCGTGCCCAGGCCGAACTTCTGTTCCAGGAACTTTGGAAACTGAATGAGGAAACGCTGCCGATCGCGATCCATCACGGCAGCCTGGAACAGGCGCAGCGCCAGCGGGTCGAGCAGGCCATGGCAGCCGGTGCATTGCGCGCGGTGGTGGCGACATCCTCGCTTGATCTCGGCATCGACTGGGGCGGTGTCGATCAGGTGTTGCAGGTCGGCGCACCGAAGGGCGTCAGCCGGCTGCTGCAACGGGTCGGCCGCGCCAATCACCGCATGGACGAACCCTCCCGCGCCGTGCTGGTGCCGGCCAACCGGTTCGAGGTGCTGGAATGCGAGGCGGCGATCCGCGGCGTCGCCGCGGGCGAGCTGGACGGCGATCCGCCGCGGCCGGGCGGTCTCGATGTGCTGGCGCAGCACGTGCTGGGCATGGCATGCAGCGCCCCGTTCGACCCCGATGCGCTGTTCGCGGAAGTGCGCCGCGCCGCGCCCTATGCCGCGCTCCCGCGGGCCGATTTCGACGATGTGCTGCGCTTCGTCGAGGACGGCGGCTATGCGCTGGCCAACTACGCGCAGTGGCGCAGGCTGTTCCGCGACAGCGAGGGCCGCGTGCATGTCGCGAACGAGCGCACCGCGCGCCGCCATCGCATGAACATCGGCACCATCGTGGAGGAGCCGATGCTGAAGGTGCGGCTCGGCGCGCGCGGGCCGGTGCTCGGCGAGGTGGAGGAATATTTCGTGAACCTGCTTTCGCCCGGCGACACCTTCATGTTCGCCGGCCGCCTGCTGCGCTTCCTGCGCCTGCGCGAAACCACCGTGGAGGCGGAGCCGGGCGGCGACGGGGAGCCGATGGTGCCGGCCTATGCCGGCGGACGCCTGCCGCTGACCACCAACCTCGCCCACCGCGTGCGCGCGATGCTGCAGGCGCCGGAGACCTGGCAGGCGTTTCCGCCGCCGGTGCGCGAATGGCTGTCGGTGCAGCGCGCCGTCAGCCGCCTGCCAGGACGGGACGACCTGCTGGTCGAAACCTTCCCGCGCGGCGACCGCTGGTATCTCGTCGCCTATTGCTTCGAGGGACGCAACGCGCACCAGACGCTCGGCCTGCTGCTGACGCGGCGCATGCAGCGCTTCGGCGTCCAGCCGCTCGGCTTCGTCGCCACCGACTACGTGCTCGCGGTCTGGAGTGCCGGGCGCCCGACCGACATCGCGCACCTGTTCGCGCAGGACATGCTGGGCGACGACCTGGAGGCGTGGCTTGCCGACTCTTCCGTCATGCGCCGTACCTTCCGCAACGTCGCGGTGATCGCCGGGCTGATCGAGCGGCAGGCGCCGGGGGCGGAGAAGTCGCGGCGGCAGGTGACGGTGAATTCCGACCTCATTTACGACGTGCTGCGCCGCCACCAGCCGGACCATGTGCTGCTGCGCGCGACGCGCGCCGACGCCGCCGGGGGTCTGACCGATCTCGGCCGGCTCGCGGCAATGCTGGCGCGCGTGCGCGGGCGGGTGCGGCACATGGTGCTGTCGCGCATTTCGCCGCTGGCGGTGCCGGTGCTGCTGGAAGTGGGGCGCGAAAGCGTCGGCGACCGCGGCGGCGACGACGCCAGGCTGGAGGAGGCGGCACTGGTCGCCGAGGCGCTGGGGCAGGCCGAGCCGCCGCCGCTCCGCCTGCCGCGCGTGCTGCGTCCCAACCTGGCGCGGCGCCCTTCCCCTCCCCCCTTTCGGCAGGGCAGATTGCCGCTATGAGCGCGCCCCTCTCCCGCCCCGATCCGGCGCAGGACCCGGTGCTGCAACGCTTCGCCGCGTCGGTGCGGGCGCTGTACGGGGCGCGGCTCGACCGCATCCTGCTGTTCGGCTCCCGCGCACGCGGCGACGCGCGGGCGGATTCCGATTACGATGTCGCCGTGTTTTTGCGCGACCCCAGGAGCATGCCGGCCGAACGCCAGCGCCTGTTCGAAATCACGTCCGACATTCTCGATCAGACGGGGGCCGAGATCAATTCGCTGCTGATCCCGGCAAGCGACTACCGCAGGCGGACGCCGCTGATGCACGAAATCCGCGGCGACGGGCGCGATCTGCTCGCCCCCGCACCGCGCCCCCGCCGCCGCAGGACCGCGCGCCGGCCAGGAAGGTCACGCCGCATGAGTCCCGAGGCCGCCCACTACCTCCGTGCCGCCCGCACGTCCCTGGCCGACGCCCGCCTCGTGCTGGATCGCGCCCTGACCCCTGCGGTCGCCGCGCGCGAGGCCTATATCGCGCTGCTCAGCGCGGCGCGTGCGGTGATCTGGCAGCGCACCGGCAGGATCGCCAAGACCCATTCGGGAACCCGCGGCGAAATCAGCCGGCTGGCGCACGAGGACAGCCGGATCGACACCGGCTTCGCGCGCGCCCTCGCCCGGGGCTTCGATCTGAAATTGATCGCGGACTACGATGCCGGTGAGCGCAGCGCGATCACGCGCGCAGTGGCGGAAGCCGGCATCGCCGAAGCCGCCCGCCTGATCGCCCACGCCGAATGGCTGCTGTCCCAGCCCGACCCGTCGCCGCCGGCATGACCCCCGCCCCGCTCCACTTCGCGGGCGAGCATCTATTGCTCGATCCCTCCGGCGCGCTCTACTGGCCGGCGGCGCGGCTGCTCGCGCTCGCCGATCTGCACCTGGAAAAAGGCTCCGCCGCCGCCATGCGCGGCGCGCTGCTGCCGCCGTGGGACACGCGCGCGACGCTCGACCGGCTCGCCGCCCTCCTGCGCCGCTTCCGGCCGGAGATCGTGGTGGCGCTCGGCGATTCCTTCCACGATGCCGGCGGCAGCGCCCGGCTCGGCGCGGAGGAACGGGCGCGGCTGCGGCGCATCGCGGCGGCGCATCGCGTCGTCTGGGTGCTCGGCAATCACGATCCGGCGCCGCCCGGGGACATCGGCGGCGAGGCGCTGCCCGCGTGGCAGCTCGGCCGGCTGCACTTCCGCCACATCGCCCGCCCCGGCCCCGCCGCCGGCGAGTTGTGCGGGCACCACCATCCGAAGGCACGCATCGTCGCGCGCGGCGGTGCCATCGCGCGGCCGTGCTTCGTCGCCGACGCGCGGCGCCTCATGCTGCCGGCCTTCGGCGCCTACACGGGCGGCCTAGATGTCGCCGATCCGGCCATTGCGGCCTTGTTCCCGCGTGGCGGGCGGGTGTTCCTGCTCGGGCGCGACCGGCTGTTCAGCTTCCCGTATGCCGCCGCCCGCGCCGCCGCGGCGGCCGGCGCGCCGGCATAGGCAAACCGGCCGGCGCCCTCATATCGGCTGCATGTCCGCCCCCGTTCTCCTCTGGCTGCGCCGCGAATTGCGGCTTGCC
>JAJZNE010000016.1 GCA_021847995.1 Pseudomonadota bacterium
GTTCGATCCGGCGAGCTATGCCGACCAGGCGGTGGCCGATCCCCGTGTCGCGCCGCCACGCGCCGCCGCGCGCGCGGCGCCGCGGCCGAACCCGCTGTTCGCCCCGCCGCCCGCCATCCCGGCGGCGCCGCGGCGCAGCATCTTCAACATCGTCACCGGCGCCATCCGCGGCGCCCAGGCGGACCCGCAGGCGGCGGCGCGCGCCGAGCCGGCACAGCCGCGCGAGACGGTGCGGGCCGATGTGCGCCAGACCGCCGGCGAGGAAATGCAGATCGACATTCCCGCCTTCCTGCGTCGCCAATCCTCCTGACGCCAATCTTCCTGGCGCCAATCTTCCTGGCGCCAATCTTCCTGACGCCCGGCGGCCCTGCCGGCGCCGGGCGGCAAGCTGGGCAAGCGGGGGCGGTGTCGCAAGGCGCCGCCCCCGGATCTTGAGCGGCCTTTCCGCGGCAACGGTTTGCAACATGAAAATGCTTTATAATCAGCGTGTTGCCCGGAAATATTCAGCAATAATGATTGACTGGCCAAGCGACGCCGTCGCTGCCAGCCTGCACCTGTTGCCGAATGACCGCATGGAAGGCCGGGAATGGACGGTTTGCCCCTGCAACTCCCCCTGCATACGACGCCGACGATCCAGCAGACGCTGAAATCGGCGATCGACTGCGTCGGGATCGGGCTGCATTCCGGACGGCGCGTGCGGCTGGCGCTGCTGCCGGCGCCGGCCGGGAGCGGCATCGTGTTCCGCCGCACCGATCTCGACCGCGACATCCCCGCCGATTTCCGCCATGTCACCGATACCCGCCTGTGCACCCTGCTTGGTCTGGCGGAGGAGCCGGCGGTGCGCGTCGGCACCGTCGAGCATGTCATGGCCGCGCTCAGCGGGGCCGGGGTCCACAACGCGGTGGTGGCGCTGGACGGGCCGGAGGTGCCGATCCTCGACGGGTCCGCCGACGGCTTTCTGTTCCTGATCGACTGCGCCGGCATCGTCGCCCAGGATGAGATGGCCGCCAGCATCGAGGTGCTGCGCCGGGTCCGTGTCGCTGACGGCGACGCCTTCGCCGAGCTGCGCCCGTCCGCATTCGGGCTGGACATGGCGCTGTCCATTGCCTTCGACGCCGCCGCCATCGGCCGCCAGGCGCTGACGCTGCGCCTGACGCCGGAGACCTTTCGCGGCGAGCTTGCGCGCGCCCGCACCTTCACCCTGGCCGGCGAGGTCGAGCAGTTGCGGGCCGCCGGCCTCGCGCTCGGCGGCAGCCTGGACAATGCCGTGGTGGTCGATGGCGCGCGCGTGCTCAACCGTGGCGGGCTGCGCATGGCTGATGAGTTCGTGCGCCACAAGCTGCTCGATGCGGTCGGCGATCTGGCGCTCGCCGGCGCCCCGCTGCGCGGCCGGTTCGTTGCCCATCGCAGCGGCCATGCGCTGAACAACCGCCTGTTGCGCGCCCTGTTCGCCGACACCGCCAACTGGCGCCTTGCGCCGCCGCCGCTGGCCGCCGTTCCCGGCCGGCAGATCGCGGCTGCCGCCTGACGCTTGTCGCCGGCCGCGCCGTGCTATAACGCCGGCGTTTCCTGTCCCGGTGACCCGTGTTGACGACGCTCCGCCCCGCCGTCGCCTCTCTCCTTGCCCTGGCCGCGCTGCTGCTCGGCGGATGTTCCCTGTTCGGCAAATCCGCGCCGAAGGAGGATCCGTCCACCCTGCCGGTGGAAGTGCTCTACAACCGCGGCGCCGATGCGATGGAGGCACGGCGCTATGATGTCGCAGTGACGCAGTTCGACAATGTCGAACAATATTATCCTTTCTCGCCCTGGGCGGCGAACGGGCAGATCATGGAATCCTATGCCCAGTACTTGCAGGGCAAATACGTCGATTCGATCGCTACGCTGGACCGCTTCATCCAGTTGCATCCGTCGAGCCGCGACATATCTTATGCTTATTATCTTCGCGCCCTCGACAATTACGAACAGATCGAGGATATCCAGCGTGACCAGAAGGGCACCCAGGATGCGCTGGTGGCCTTGCAGGAGGTGGTGAACCGCTTCCCCGACAGTGCCTATGCCCGCGACGCCAAGCTCAAGATCGACCTCGCCCGCGACCATCTCGCCGGCAAGGAGCTGGAGATCGGCCGCTTCTACGAGCGCCAGCATCTCTATGCCGCCGCGATCGGCCGCTTCCAGCGCGTGGTGGATGACTACCAAACCACCAATCATGTCGCCGAGGCGCTGCACCGGCTGGTCGAGGTCTATCTGCTGCTCGGCCTGCCGGACCAGGCGGTGCGCACCGCCGCGGTGCTGGGCCACAACTATCCGGGCAGCGAATGGTACCTGGACAGCTACGACCAGCTGGTCGCCGACGGGCAGGTGCGCGGCCAGCATGTGCAGCTGCCTTCGCCCGACCGTCCCGGCCTGCTCAGCCGTTGGCTCGGGCGGATTTTCTGACAGTGCCATGCTGACCGTGCCATGCTGACCGCGCTGTCGATCCGCGACGTGGTGCTGATCGAGCAACTGGATCTCGGCTTCGGTCCCGGCCTGACGGTGCTGACCGGTGAGACCGGGGCCGGCAAGTCGATCCTGCTCGACAGCCTCGGCCTCGCGCTCGGGGCGCGGGCGGAACAGGGGCTGGTGCGCGGCGGCTGCGCCCAGGCCTCGGTCGCCGCCGTGTTCGCCCCGCCCCCCGACCATCCCGCGCTCGCCCTGCTCGCCGAGCACGGCATCGCGGCGGAGGACGAGATCGTGCTGCGCCGCATCCTGGGGCGCGACGGACGGTCCCGCGCCTTCGCCAACGACGCGCCGGTCGGGGTCGGGCTGCTGCGCCGGCTGGGTCTTCTGCTGGTGGAGGTGCAGGGGCAGCACGATCAGATGGGCCTCGCCGAACCGGCGGGGCATGCCGCACTGCTCGATGCCTACGGAGTCCCCGCACCGCTGCGCGAGGCGGTGGCGACGCGCCACCGCGCCTGGCGGGAAGCGGCGGCGGCGCTGGCCGAGGCGCAGGTGGCGATCGCGGCGGCGCAGCGGGACCAGGAATGGCTGCGCCATGCCACCCGGGAACTCGCCGCCCTCGCCCCCGAAGCGGGCGAGGAGGAACGGCTGGCGGCCGAGCGCCAGGGGCTTCAGCAGGCGGAACGAAGGGCGGAGGCGATCGCCGCGGCGCTGGCCGAACTGGCCCCGCGCGACCGCCGCAGCGGCATCCTGCTCCACCCCACCTCGCTGCCCGGTCCGCACGGCCTGGGCGAGGTCCCCCGAGCCGATGACGACCGCCTCGCCGCTGCCCAGGTCGGTCGCGACCGCGCGGAACGGGATCGGAAGCGAATCGAAGTGACCGCGGGCAACC
>JAJZNE010000074.1 GCA_021847995.1 Pseudomonadota bacterium
CCCTTCGCCGTCAGCGTCGTGCCCTCCAGCGGATCGACGGCGATGTCCATCGCCGGGCCGCCGCGGCCGACCTTCTCGCCGATATAGAGCATCGGCGCCTCGTCCATCTCGCCTTCGCCGATCACCACCGTGCCTTCGATCGCGACGGCGTCGAACGCCTTGCGCATCGCCTCCACCGCCGCGCCGTCCGCCTCGTTCTTCTTGCCCAGGCCCATCCAGCGGCTTGCGGCAAGGGCCGCGGCCTCCGTCACGCGCACCAGTTCGAGCGCGAGATTGCGGTCGGTCTGCTGTTCGTGCGAAAGGGCGGCGTCGGTCGCGGTCTGGCTCATGCGCTTCTCCTGCTCAGGCGGGCTCGATTCGGATGACGGCGGGCGGTTCCAATACCGCATCGAGCGCGCCGATGCGCGCCAGCGCCGCCTGCATCGCATCCTCCCGTGTCTCGTGCGTGACCAGCACCACCGGCACCGCCTCTCCGGGGCTGCGGCCGCGTTGCAGCATGCTTTCGAGCGAGATGCCGGCATCGCGCAGCACGGCCGTGACATCGGCGATCACGCCGGGCCGATCGACCACCATCAGCCGCAGGTAATAGCAGCCGGCATGCGCGCTCATCGGCAGCGACGGCGCATCCGACAGCATGCCCGACTGCGCACCCCACACCGGCGTCAGCCGCCCGCGTGCCAGATCGACGAGATCGGCGACGACGGCGGAGGCGGTCGGCCCGGCGCCGGCGCCGCGCCCCTCCAGCATGATCCGCCCGGCGAAATCCCCCTCCGCCACCACCGCGTTGAACACGCCGTCGACGCGCGCGAGCGGGGACGTGTGCGCGACCATGCACGGATGCACCCGCGCCTCGATCCCCGCCGCATGCTGCCGCGCGATGCCGAGCAGCTTGATGCGGTAGCCGAGTTCGCCGGCAAACGCGATGTCGAGTGCCGAGACGTGGCGGATTCCCTCGACATGCACGGCGGCGAACGCGACCGGCCGGCCGAAGGCGAGGGCGGCGAGGATGGCGAGCTTGTGCGCGGCGTCGATGCCGTCCACGTCGAAGGACGGGTCGGATTCGGCGTAGCCGAGCTTCTGCGCCTCCGCCAGCACTTCGGCGAATTCGCGCCCGCGCTCGCGCATCACCGTCAGGATGTAGTTGCAGGTGCCGTTGAGGATGCCGGCGACGCGGCTGATCCGGTTGCCGGCCAGCCCTTCCCGCAGCGCCTTGATGACCGGGATGCCGCCGGCGACCGCGGCCTCGAACGCGAGCGGCACGCCGGCCCGTTCGGCGGCGGCGGCGAGTTCGGCGCCGTGGACCGCAAGCAGCGCCTTGTTCGCCGTCACCACCGGCTTGCCGGCGGCGATCGCCGCCTCCACCGTCGCGCGCGCGATGCCGTCGGCGCCGCCGATCACTTCCACCACGACATCGACCGCGGGATCGGCGGCGAGTGCCGCGGCATCGTCGAACCAGCGCAGGCCGGCAAGCGCGATGCCGCGGTCGCGCGCGCGGTCGCGCGCGGCAACGGCGGTGACCGCGATCGGCCGTCCGGCACGCGCCGCCACCACCTGCGCATTCTGCCGCAGCAGCGCCAGCACGCCCGCACCGACCGTGCCGAGACCGGCCAGGCCGACCGAGAGCGGCCGTGTCATCGCACCGTCTCGACCAGTTTCGGTTCCGACGGGCCGGCGTTGTCGGCCTGCAGAAAGACGCGGATATTGCGCAGCGCCTGGCGCAGACGGTGGGTGTTTTCGACCAGCGCGATGCGGACATGGCCGTCGCCATGCTCGCCGAAGCCGATGCCGGGGGCGACGGCGACGCGCGCGCGGGCGAGCAGCTGCTTGCTGAATTCGAGACTGCCGAGATGGGCGAAGCGCGGCGGGATCGGCGCCCAGGCGAACATCGAGCCGTCGGGCGAGGGCACGTCCCAGCCGGCGGCGGTGAGGCCGCGGATCAGCACATCGCGCCGCTCGCGATAGAGGGCGCGCATGTCCGCCACGCAGTCCTGCGGCCCGTTCAGCGCCGCCGCCGCCGCGACCTGGATCGGCGTGAAGGCGCCGTAGTCGAGATAGGATTTCATGCGCGCCAGCGCGGTGATCAGGCGGCGGTTGCCGGCGGCGAAGCCCATGCGCCAGCCGGGCATGGAATAGGTCTTCGACAGGCTGGTGAACTCGACGGCGATGTCCCTGGCCCCCGGCACTTCCAGGATCGAGGGCGGAACACGGTCGCCGAAATAGATCTCGGCATAGGCGAGATCGGACAGGATCCAGATCTCGTGCTGGCGCGCGAAGGCGACGATTTCGCGGTAGAAATCGAGATCGGCGAGATAGGCGGTGGGATTGGAGGGGAAATTGACGATCAGCGCCGTCGGCTTGGGCACCGAGTGCCGCACCGCGCGGTCGAGGGCGCGCAGCATCTCCTCATCCGGGGTGGCCGGGATGCTGCGCACGGCGGCGCCGGCGATGATGAAGCCGAACTGGTGGATCGGGTAGGACGGATTGGGCACCAGGATGGTGTCGCCCGGGCTCGTGATCGCCGCGGCCAGATTGGCCAGCCCTTCCTTCGAGCCGAGGGTGGCGATCACCTCGTGCTCCGGGTCGAGGGTGACGTTGAACCGGCGCTGGTAGTAGCCGGCAAGCGCCCGGCGCAGGCCGGGGATGCCCTTGCTGGTGGAATAGCGGTGAGTACGCGGATCCTGCACCGCCTCCACCAGCTTCGCGACGATGTGGGGGGGTGTGGCGCTGTCGGGGTTGCCCATGCCGAGGTCGATGATGTCCTCCCCCTGCGCGCGGGCGCGGGCTTTGGCGGCGTTGACCTCGGCGAAGACATAGGGCGGCAGGCGGCGGATGCGGTGGAACTCGTCGGTCATGGGGCGCTCGGGTCGGGGTTCTGACGGGAGTGTAGCGGATTGCAGCGCGCCTGTCTGGCAGGCGGAGGATCAGTTGACCACCCGGGCGACGACCCCGCCGCCGGCAGGGAGGGCCACCAGCCGCAGCGCGCTGCCCGGCACGCCGAGCGCGCCGAGGCCGGCGGCGACCGCCCGTGCCCGCTCCAGCGCCAGCGGCAGTGCCGCCACCTGGGAAGCGGGATCGTCGGAGGTGGCCTCTCCGAACCCGGTGACGGCGATGGCCCGCGCGCCGCGCTGGGCGGCGAGCGATCTGAGCGTCGCCAGCGCATCCTCCGGCAGCCGGGCCGAGCCACGCGGAAAGGCGATGCCGACCGGCGGCCCGGGCGGCGGCGGCGGCTTCGGTGCGGGCGGCGGCGGCGTCGGCAGTGGTGTGGGCGCGGTGACGGGGGGAACATGGACGCCGGCCAGCACCGGCGGCGGCGGCGGGGCGGGGGGC
>JAJZNE010000012.1 GCA_021847995.1 Pseudomonadota bacterium
CAGCACGCCGCCGAGCGCCGCCGCCGCCGCCGTCGCCGCCGCAAGACCGCCGCGCAGCGCCGCCAGATCGCGCGGCCCGCCGCGGCCGAGCGACAGGCGGGCGAGCGCCCGCGCCATGTCCCCGGCGCCGCGCAGCGCCGTGCGCAGCCGCTGCGCCGTCTCTGCCTGCGCCAGCAGCCAGCTCCAGCCATCCTGCCGCGCCGCGATCGCCGCCGGGTCGGTCAGCGGCGCGGCCAGCCAGTCGCCCAGCAGCCGCGCGCCGGCCGCGGTCAGCGTGCGATCGACGGCGCCGAGCAGCGTGTGAGCGGTGCCGCCGTCGCGGGCGCGGGCGATCTCCAGGCTTGCGCGTGTCGCCGCGTCCATCTCCATCCGTCCGGCCGCGCCCTGTGGTGCCGGGCGCGCGAGGTGCGGCAGCCGCCCCGCCTGGGTCGTGCGCACATAATCGAGCGCCAGCGCCGCCGCCGCCGCCTCGGCCTCGCCGAACTGCCCGAAGGCGTCCAGGCTGGCGACGCCGAACGCCTCGGCAAGCAGCCGGCGCGGCATCACCGGGGGCGGATGCGCCGGCCCGCGCCGCCCGTCCCACGAACCGAGCGGGCAGCCGGGCGGCGCCAGCACCTCGGCGGGATCGAGCCGGCCGAGCAGCGCCGGCAGCGCCGGCGGTGCGATCTCGGCGGTCTCGAACAGGCCGGTGGAGATATCGATCCAGGCGGCGCCGAGCCGTTCCCCGGCGGCGGCCAGGGCGAGCAGCAGGTTCGGCCGCCCGGCCTCCAGCAACGCCTCCTCAGTGAGTGTTCCGGGGGTGACGAGGCGGACCACCTCGCGCCGGATCGGCGCCGTCCTGCCCCCGCGCCCGGCCGGGCGGGTCTTCGGATCCTCCATCTGCTCGGCGACGGCGACGCGGAAGCCCTTGCGGATCAGGCGCAGCAGATAGGCGTCGGCCGCATGCACCGGCACGCCGCACATGGCGATCGGCTGGCCGGCATGCTCGCCGCGGGCGGTCAGCTGGATATCGAGCGCCGCCGCCGCCGCCTCGGCATCGCCGAAGAAAAGTTCATAAAAATCGCCCATACGGAAGAACAGCAGCGCATCCGGGTATGCCGCCCGGGCGGCGAACCACTGGGCCATCGCCGGCGTGGCGCCGGCCGCATCCGGCGCTGCGGGACGGAAGGTCATTCCCCCGGTTTACCCGTCGGCGCGGCGGCTGCGAAGCGTGGCCCTTGTCCGCCATGCCATCGCTGCGTCACGATAGTGGCGGAACGTCCAGACTCGCAGCAAAAGGGAGGACCGCATGGCCGACGGCAGCAGCGATCCGCGCACCGCCCGCATCTCGGCCCAGGAGGCGCTGGCGATGCACGCCGCCGGCCGGCCGGGCAAGCTCGAAATCCGCATCACCAAGCCGCTGCTGACGGCGCGCGACCTGTCGCTCGCCTATTCGCCCGGCGTCGCCGAGCCGTGCCTCGAAATCCACCGCGACCCCACGCTCGCCTATGACTACACCAGCAAGGGCAACATGGTCGCCGTCGTCTCCAACGGCACGGCGGTTCTCGGCCTCGGCAATCTCGGCGCGCTTGCGGGCAAGCCGGTGATGGAGGGCAAGGTGGCGCTGTTCAAGCGCTTCGCCGACGTGGACGGGATCGATCTGTGCATCGATACCGAGGACGTGGACCAGCTCGTCAACTGCGTCCGCTACCTCGCGCCCAGCTTCGGCGGCATCAACCTCGAAGACATCAAGGCGCCGGAGTGCTTCATCATCGAGGCGCGGCTGCGCGAGCTGATGGACGTGCCGGTGTTCCATGACGACCAGCACGGCACCGCGATCGTCGCTGCCGCCGGGCTGATGAATGCCTGCCTGCTGACCGGGCGGGAACTCGGGTCGATGCGGCTGGTGGTGAACGGCGCCGGCGCGGCGGCGATCGCCTGCGTCGAACTGCTCAAGGCGATGGGCATGCCGCACGGCAACATCATCCTCTGCGACACCAAGGGGGTCGTCTACCAGGGCCGGCGCGAGGGCATGAACCAGTGGAAGAGCGGCCATGCCGTCGCGACCGGCGCCCGCACGCTGGCCGAGGCGCTGGAGGGTGCGGATGCCTTCTTCGGGCTGTCGGTCAAGGGCGCGCTGACGCAGGACATGGTGCGCAGCATGGCGGACCGGCCGATCCTGTTCGCCATGGCCAACCCCGACCCCGAGATCACGCCGGAGGAGGCGCGCGCCGCCAGCCCGCAGGCGATCATCGCCACCGGGCGCAGCGACTATCCGAACCAGGTCAACAATGTCCTCGGCTTTCCCTACATCTTCCGCGGCGCCCTCGATGTGCGCGCGCGCACGATCAACGAGGCGATGAAGATCGCGGCGGCCCGCGCGCTGGCCGAACTGGCGCGCGAGGACGTGCCCGATGAGGTCAGCACCGCCGGCGCCGGCCACCGGCTGCAATTCGGCGCCGACTACATCATCCCCAACGCCTTCGACCCTCGCCTGATCTCGCGCGTCGCGCCGGCGGTGGCGAAGGCGGCGATGGATTCGGGCGTCGCGCGCCGGCCGATCGGCGATCTGCGCAAATACGGCCGCGAACTTTCCGGCCGCCTCGATCCGACCGCCAATGCGCTCGACGCGATCATGGAAAGAGTGCGCGCCGATCCCAAGCGCGTCGTGCTCGCCGAGGGCGAGGAGGAGAAGATGGTGCGCGCCGCCGTCGCCTTCCGCAATGCCGGCTATGGCACGCCGGTGCTGATCGGGCGGGAGGATCGCGTGCGCGCGACCATGGCGAGCCTCGGCCTCGGCCATGCCGACGGGCTGGAAATCCACAATGCCCGCCTGTCCCACCACAACCGCAAATATGCCGATTTCCTCTACCGGCGCCTGCAGCGCCGGGGCTACCTGTTCCGCGACTGCCAGCGCATGGTCAATCAGGACCGCAACGTGTTCGCCGCCTGCATGGTGGCGACCGGCGATGCCGACGCGATGGTGACGGGCCTGACGCGCGCCGCCTCGGCATGCATGGACGAGATCGGGCTGGCGATCGACGCGGCACAAGGCGGCATCGCGTTCGGCCTGACGCTGATGATAGGGGCGCGCGGAATGACCCGCTTCATCGCCGACACGCTGATGCATTTCCGCCCCGACCCGAAGCAGCTCGCCGACATCTGCTGCGGCGCCGCGGCCGCGGCACGCGAACTCGGGCATGAGCCGCGGGTCGCGCTGCTGTCCCATTCCACCTTCGGCAATCCGATGCACATCACCGTCAACACGATGCGCGAGGCGGTCGCCGAACTCGATGCCCGCGGCGTCGATTTCGAATATGACGGGGAGATGTCGCCCGACGTGGCGCTGGAGGAGGCATATCGCGCCCTCTACCCGTTCTGCCGGCTGACCGGGCCTGCCAACATCCTGGTGATGCCGGGGCTGCATTCGGCGCACATCACCTCCCGCCTGGCACCGCGGCTCGGCGGTGGCGGCACCATCGGGCCGCTGGTGATCGGGCTCACGCATGCCGCCCAACTGGTGGCAATGGACGCCTCGGTCAGCCAGATCGTCGAGATCGCCGGCATCGCCGCCCACCAGGCCCGGGCACTGGCGCGCGCACGCTAGGTGTTCACTCCCACAGTGCGGCGGCCCACCCGGCCGGGATGGCACGGTGCGCAGCCGCCGGGCCATCTGGGGCCGCCGACGGTTCCATTGCGCCCGCGGTCACGCTAGGCTGCCCCGGTAACGACACCGCCGCCCCCACCGCCGGCCGGGGAACGCCGCCTCGGGAATGCCGCCGCCATGCTGCTCTCCGCCGCCATGATCGTGAAGAACGAGGAGCGCTTCCTAGCCGGCTGCCTCGACAGCATCGCCGGGCTGGTGGATGAGGTCGTGATCGTCGATACCGGTTCGACCGATGCGAGCGTGGCGCTGGCCACCGCCCGCGGCGCCCGTGTCCATCGCCATGTCTGGCAGGACGATTTCGCCGCCGCCCGCAACGCGGCGCTCGATCTGGCGCGGGGCGACTGGATCCTCTACATCGATGCCGATGAGCGCGCACGGCCGTGCGCGCGTGACCGCCTGAACCGCGAGCTCGCCGATCCGGGGCTCTGTTGCGCGCTGGTGCGGTTCCACCCGCGCTCCGGCTTCACCGCCTATCCCGAATACCGGCTGTTCCGGCGCGACCCGCGCATCCGCTTCCGCGGCGCGATCCACGAAACCATGCTGCCCGATATAGAACGCCTGATCGCCGCCGGCGACGGGCGGATCGGCTGGAGCGGGCTGACCATCGACCATCTCGGGTACGATGACGACCAGTCGCACAAGCTGCCCCGCAATCTCAGGCTGCTGGTGAAGGAAACGCGGGTCAACCCGAACCGCATCTATCTGTGGTGGCATCTGGGTACCGTCTATCGCGATCTCGGCCGCCTGGCAGAGGCTCGCACGGCGTGGCAGACCGGCATCGGCATCGCCCGGCGCGACGACACCAGCCCGCCGGACGGCGTGCTCTGCTACATCGAAGTGATCCGCCTCGGCCTCGACCACGGCGAGGACATGCGCGGGCTGATCGATGAGGCGGCGGCGGCATATCCCGATGACCTGTTCCTGGTCTGGCTGCGGGGACAGGCGCTGATGGCCGCAGGCGCCTTCACGCTGGCGGTGGCGGCGTTCGAGACATTGGCCGCGATCGACGCCGACTCGCTGGTCACGCACTCCGCCTATGACCGGCGCGTGTTCGGCGCGGACGCGCTGGCGGAAGCCGGAACCTGGGCTTTCCGCCTCGGCCGCTGGCGGGAGAGCGAGGCGTTCTTCCGCCGCGCCGAATGGCGGGCGCCCGACATGCTGGAATGGCGCGTCAAGCGCCAACTCGCCGGCGCCCGCGCCGCTGCGTTGCCATGACCGCCCCCCCATGACGGCGCCGCCGGACGACCCCGCGGACCTCGCCGCCGACCTCGCCCGCCAGGCCGCCCACGATCCGCCCTGGCCGGCACAGCGTTTCGCCGGACGGGGCATCGTGATCTGTGCCGGCGGGGCGCGCATGTTCACCTGTGCCTGGGTCACCATCGCCGTCCTGCGCCGCCACCTCGGCTGCACCCTGCCGGTCGAGGTGTGGCACCTGGGCAGGCGCGAGATGGGGCCGCCGATGCGCGGGCTGCTGGAGGATCTCGGCGCGGTGACGGTCGATGCGCACGAGGTGGCGAAGCGCCATCCGGTGCGGCGCCTCGGCGGCTGGGAACTCAAGGCCTACGCGCTGCTGCACACGCGCTTTGCCGAAGTGCTGCTGCTCGACGCCGACAATCTGCCGGTGCGCGACCCGGGATTCCTGTTCGACTGCACCGAATACCGCGCAACCGGCGCGCTGTTCTGGCCTGATATCGTGCGCCTCACCCCGGCGAACCAGGTCTGGCGTGTCGGCAACATCCCCTATCGCGACATGCCCTCCTTCGAATCCGGGCAGATGGTGCTGGACAAAAAGCGGAGCTGGCGCCCGCTCTCCCTCGCCCACTGGATCAACCAGCGCGCCGAGGCGTTCTACCGCTTCCTGCATGGCGACAAGGACACATTCCTGCTCGCCTGGCTGGTACTGCAACGCCCCTTTCACCTGATCGGCCATGCGCCGAAGGAGCTGCACGGCACGCTCTGCCAGCGCGATCCCGACGGCGCGGTGCTGTTCCAGCACCGCAACTGGAGAAAATGGATCCTGCACGGCGACAACCCGCACATCGCAGGCTTTCGGCTGGAGGATGAGTGTCGCGCGCTGCTCGCCGAGCTCGCCGCGTCATGGGACGGGCGGGTGTTCAACCCGCCGCCGCGCTCCGCCGCCGCGCGGCGGACAGAAGCACGGCTGGCGACGCTGCGTCATTTCGTCCTCACCCGCGTCTCCTCCGACGAGCGGGCGATCACGCTGCTGCCCGATCATCGTGTCGGCTCGGCGGTGCTGATCGAGCGCTACTGGTTCGTCGCCGATGCGCCCGACGGCCTCGCCCTGCATCTGGCCGGAGAAGGCGTCCCCGTCGCACAGCTGCGTGAGGAGGCGGGGGGCATCTGGCGCGGGCGGCTGGCGCAGCACCCGTTCATGCCGGTGGAAATCGCACCCGCCGCACGCCGGCCGCTCGACCCCGCGCCCGATCCGCCGCCGGCGGAAGACGTGATGGCGGCACTGCTCGACCGCGTGCTCGCCACCGCCGCCGCCCTGCCGGCGGAACGGGAGGTGATGCGCGATCTTGTCGGCGCCCTGCGCCTGCTCTCGGCGCTGTCGCCCGATGTCGCCACCTGGCTGGCGCAGCGCCAGGCCGCCGGCAACGCGGCCGAGGCACGGCTGCTGGCCGTCGCGCGGGCGGCACTTGCCGTCGCCATCCCGGTCACGCCCGGCCGCGACTGGCTCGGCGCCGATTTCACCCTCGCCACCGGCTACGAGCGGCGATGACGCGGGCGTCCCCCGCCGCCGTGCCGGAGAGCGTTCTGGTCCTGACGCCGCTCAAGAACGCCGCCCGCTTCGCCGAAACCTATTTCGACAACCTCGCCGCCCTCACCTATCCCGCCGGACGGCTGTCGCTCGGCCTGCTGGAGAGCGACAGCGACGATGATACCCACGACCGCTTCGCCGCCCGGCTGCCCGCCCTTGCCGGGCATTTCGCCGCCGCGCGCATCTGGCGGCATGATTTCGGCTGGCGGATGCCGCCCGGCCTGCCGCGTTGGCACAGCGCATTGCAGTTGCCGCGGCGCAGGATCCTGGCGAAGGCACGCAACCACCTGCTGTTCCGCGCCCTCGACGATCAGGACTGGGTGCTGTGGCTGGATGCCGACGTGATCGCCTATCCGCCCGACCTGATCGAACGCCTGCTCGCCGCGGGGCGCGACATCGTGCATCCGCATTGCGTGCGCCAGCCAGGCGGCCCCACCTTCGACCTCAACGCCTGGCGCGATCACGGCCGCGCCGTGATGCAGGATCTGCGCGACGGCCCCGATCTCGTGCGCCTCGATGCGGTCGGCGGCACGGTGCTGCTGGTGCGTGCCGACCGCCATCGCGACGGCCTCGTGTTCCCGAGCTTTCCCTACGGCGCAGCGCACCGGGCGGCGCGGCGTCCGGGCCCGTTCGGCGCCGGCATCGAAGGCGAGATCGAAACCGAGGGTCTCGGCCTGATGGCGCTCGACATGGGCGCGCAGCCCTGGGGCATGCCGAAGCTCGAAGTCTTCCACGCCGAGGATCCGCCGCCCGGAATGCTGCGTCAGCCGGTCCGCCGCCTGGGGTGCCTGTTCGAGATCGAGACGGAATCGGCGGATCTGCACGCGGCGCTGACGGAGCTTGCGTTGCCGGCCGCGCAGCCCGGCCCGATCCGCCATCGCGAGATCATCCGGGTGCAATCGGCCGGGGGCGCGTTCCGCTTCGACGATGGCGGCAGAGAGGATTTCGAGTTCGACCTGACGACTCTGCTCAACCGCCTCAACCGCCGCATCGCGGCAACAACGCACGCGACGCTGCCCGGCTACGGCCTGGTCACCGCCGCCTGTCTCTGGCATGGCGATGCGCACGTCCTGATCCTCGGTGAGGGCGGTGCCGGCAAATCCTGCCTGGCGATGCAATTGCTGCTCGACGGCATGGCGGTGACCGGCGATGCGACCGTGCTGGTCGGGGAAGGACTGGCGATACCCTGGCCGCATCCGTTCAGTCTCAGCGAGGACTCGGTCGCCCTGCTGCCCGGTCTCGCCGCCGATGCACGGTTCCGCGACCATCTCGAACGGCCGCATGCCGGCTGGCGTCTCTCTCTCACGCCGCACGGCTTCGGCCGGCCGTGGCGGATCGCTCCGGCGCCGATCGCGGCTGTGTTCGATCTCGATCCGAATTTCGGCGGCCTCAACCGCCTCCGGCCGTGTGCCACCACCGCCATGATGCAGCGCCTCCTGGCCCGCGCCGAGCCGCCGGCCGGACTGCGTGGCCGCTGGCTCGCCGATCTCGCCGCCTCGCTGGCGGGAGCGGCCTGCCACGTCCTGCAGGCAGGCGATCCGGTCGGCGCGGCGGCGGCGGTGATGGCCGTGCTCGCTGACCTGCCCCGGCGATGAGCCGGCCGGCGCTGCTCTATATCACGCCGTTGATACCGCAGAGCGGCGGCAATGGCCTTGCCATGCGGGCCGGCGCGATCCTGGAGGCGCTGGCGGCGTCCTTCGATGTGCATCTGGCGGTGCTGCCGGTGGCCGGCGCGGCCGGGCCGGTCGGGGCGCTTGTCCGCCGCTGCGCCGTGCGCCATCTCATCATCGATCCGTCCACGACGCTCGATCCGCTGTTCGCCCTGATCGCCGCAATCGCCGATCCGGCGGCGCGCGCCGCCGCCCGGCGGGCCTACCCCAAGCCGTTCCTCAGCTGCGCCGCGACCGGGGATGCCGCGCATCGCGTGCTGGCGTGGGCCCGCCCGGCGGCGCCGCGCGCGGTGCATGTGATGCGGCTCTATCTCGCGCCCCTGATCGAACCCTGGCTGCGTCACGCCCCGCCGGCGCGGCCCTTCACCGTGCTCGATCTCGACGAGGACGACGCCGCCGCCGGCGAGCGGCTCGCCGCCCTGTTCGACGCCACCGGCAGGCCCGGCTGCGCCGCTTCGGCGCGGGCGGAGGCGCTTGCCTGCCGCGGTCTCGCCCGCCGGCTGCTGCCCGCGTTCGACCGCATCGCCGTCAGCGCGGCCGGAGAGGCGACGCATCTTGCCGCCGCCATTCCGCCGGCGCGCATCGCGGTGCTGCCCAACACCGTCGCGCCGCGCCCGCGCCTGCCGCAGCGCCCCGCCGCCGGCCCGCTGCGGCTGCTGTTCGTCGGGACGTTCGGGCATGCCCCGAATGCCGATGCCGCGCGCTTCCTCTGCGGCGAGGTGCTGCCGGCCCTGCGCCGGCTGACCGGCCGGGCGATCGCGATCGATCTGGTCGGGTCGGGCGATGCCGGCGACCTCGGCGATCTGACGGCAGCGCCCGAGGTGACGCTGCATGGTCCGGTGCCGGACCTCGGTCCATTCTACGCCGCCGCCGACATGGCGGTGGCCCCGCTGCGCGCCGGTGGCGGCACGCGGATCAAGCTTCTGGAGGCGTTCGCCTTCGGCGTCCCAGTGGTGGCGACGACCCTGGCGGCGGACGGGCTGGAACTGTGCCATGGCGGCCATCTGCTGCTCGCCGACACGCCGGACGGTTTCGCCCGCGCCTGCTGGGAGGTGGCGCTGTTTCCCGATCAGGCGGCACGCCGCGCCGACCGCGCCGCGGCACTGGTGGCCGGCCGCTATGGGCCGGCGCCGTTGCTTGACGCGGTGTCGCGGCTTTACGCTGCGATCGCCTCGGCAGAAGGGAACCGGCATGACCGACACGGCGCAGGACTGGCCGATCAGGGTAGCGGACCTGGAGATCAATCCGGTCAATGACGGCTACGTGGTCTATCACGCGGCACGGGACCGGGTGCATCATCTGAACCAGACGGCGGCGCTGGTGTTCGAATTGTGCAACGGCCGCAACGCGCCCGACGAACTGGCGCGCCTGATGCAGCAGGCCTGGCAGCTTCCCGCGCCGCCGGCCGAGGAAGTGGCAGCCTGCCTCGCCGTGCTGCGGGAGGAAGGGTTGATCCGCTGATGCCGTCCTGCCGAGCGCCACCGGCCGGCGGCGCCGCCGATCAACTCGCTGCGGCGCGCGGCCTGGTACCCCTTTCCCGCCGCACCCCCCCGCCGCTTCTCACCCCGCGTCTGCGGCCCGCCGTTCCTTACCGGCTGCAGGGCGCGACAGGATAACCGTGATGATATTGTTTGATTATAAAATTATTCCCTCGAAGCCGGCCGGCCCCGGTCAGAACACGACGTTGGTGCGCAGGCCGAACACCAGTTCGTTGCCGATCAGCTTGTACGGCGCCTGCGGATCGGGCAGTCCGCCGCCGGGACGCAGGATGTACTGTGCGTCCGGCTGCACCGTCCACCACGGCGCCACCTGCACCTGATAGGTTATCTCGATGAACGTTTCAGCCCCGCGCCGCGGAGCCTGATTGAGGTCGCTGCTGATCCGGGCAATGCCGAAGCCGACGCCGAAAGTGTCGTCGTCACGGCCGGGCAGCGGCGCCTTCAGGTCCGCCCCGGCATCGGCGCCGAGCGAGATCAGGTTGCGGTCGGGCGGCGCCCACTGCACGCGCGCGAACACGCCGAGCGATTGCGGTCCGTCCGCCTCCGGCCGCCAGACCATCTGGTCGGCCAGCGCATAGAAGCTGAAATTGCCCTGATAGATGCGCGCCGGCACCGCTTCCTCCGCCGCACCGCCGCCACCCGGCAACACCATCCGCTGCGCGGGGAAGGCGCCGGAATCATAGTAGGCCCCAAACTTGTAAGTGCCCGGCAGCCCCTGCGGCCTGCCGTCGGCGGCGGGCGGATTGAGGGCGTATTGCACCTCGCCCATCCACAGCGCGCCGGTGTTGAGGTTGAAAGCGGCGCCCGCCGCCTCCGCACCACGCAGCTGCGAGTCGTTCTCGAACGGTCCACCCGGCGGATTGTCGTTGAACACGCCGGCCAGCACGGTCACGTTCGGCGCCGGCTGCGCACGCAGCCGCACGCCGAGCGAGGACAGCGGATAGCTCGGGCCGCCGGCATAAAGATCGACCGTCGGCACCACCGGCCAGCCCATCACCGAATTCAGGAACAGGCCCGAATACTGGCTGACCATGAATTCCTGATCGACGCTCTGCTGGCCGATCTTGATGTCGGCGGCACCGTTGAGGACGGATTGCTGAAGCCACATCTCCCACAGCCGTGTCGAACGCTCGGCCTCGATCCCGCTCACCGGTTGCAGGGCAGCGAGGTTCTGGGCGGTCAGGTCCTGGCCGTGGATCTGCAATGCGCTGATGTTGAAAACGCCGCCCTGCCAGCCGAACGCCTTCTCCGTGTCCAGCCCGACGCTCATCTGCGTCAGGCCGTCATAGGCCGCGCCCTGGCGGATGCCGCCGGTGACATTGCCGAACACCTCGCTCGTTTCCTGTAGGCCGAACGAAATGCCGTACTGGCCGAGCAGATCGCGCAGCCCGAACATGCCGCCCAGCATGTTGCTGCGGGACGGCGCGAACAGATCGGCAAGCCCGCCGGTCGGGTTGGCCGACGGTGGCGGCGGGGCACCGGTCAGGCCCGGCACCGGGGTCTGCCGTTCCGCCGGCCCCTCGTCATCCGCGATCGTCTGCGCCTCGGCCGCAGGGGCGGCGATGAGCAGCAGCAGAAATGAAAGCAGCGGCGTCCGAGGCCTCACGCGGCGGCATCCATGCCGGCACCGGTGGCGAAGGCGGCGACCTCGCCGGTCACCGCGATGCCGACCTCGGCGCCTTCCGGCGGCGCCAGGTGGCCAGGAAGCCGGGCGACCAGCCCGACACCGCCCCCCGCACGCAGCCGCAGCGCGACACGCGCCGCCGGACCATAGAACATCACCCGCTCGACATGGCCCACCGCCTGCCCCGCCGCCGGCGGGCGGATCAGACTGAGTTGTTCTGGTCGCACCATGATCTCCACTTTCCCCTCCGGCATGCCCGCCGCAAGCTTGAGCGTGCCGAGGGCGCAATGCGCCTCACCCGCCGCCGCCTGCCCCGCCAGCAGCACCGCCTCGCCGACGAACTGGGCCAGATCGGCATCGGCCGGCTGGCGATACAGGCGTTGCGGGGCGGCAACCTGAACGATGCGCCCGCGGCGCAACACCGCCACCTCATCGCCCAGCGACAGCGCCTCCGCCTGATCGTGCGTGACCAGCAGCGCGGTCGCGCGCGCGCGGCGCAGCGCCGCCGCCACCGCCTCCCGCGTTTCCACCCTGAGCGCCGCATCGAGGGAGGAGAACGGCTCATCCAGCAGCACCAGCCGCGGCGCCGGGGCAAGGGCCCGCGCCAGGGCCACCCGCTGCTGTTCGCCACCCGACAACTCATGCGGCCAGCGTTCGGCATAGGCGGATGGCAGCCCGACCAGGTCAAGCAGCTCCGCCACCCCCTGCCGGCTGCGCCGCGCCGCGCGCGGCAGGCCGAACAACACGTTACCGGCAACCGTCAGATGCGGAAACAGCGCCCCTTCCTGCGCCACATAGCCGATCCGCCGCCGCTCCGGCGGCACCAGCATGGCGGCATTGCTCACCACCTGCCCGTCGATCGCGATGCACCCGGCATCGGCACGTTCGAACCCGCAGATCAGGCGCAGCAGCGTCGTCTTGCCGCTGCCGGACCGGCCGAGCAGCGCCACCAGCCGGCCGGCCGCCACCGTCAGATCGACCGCATCCAGGACCGGCTGGCCGGCGAACGCCTTGCTCACCCCTGCGATACCAAGTTCCGCCATGCCCGCCCCGCTTCAACCGGCTGCCGCCAGCGCGCCGCCACCGAATCGTCTGGCCAGCAGCCAGGTGGACAACAGCGAAAGCACGGCCATCACCGCGGCATAGGGGGACGCCGCGGCAAAAGCCAGGGTTGATGTGTCGGCCCAGACTTCCGTCGCCAGGGTGCGGGTGCCGATCGGCGCCAGCAGCAGCGTCGCGGTCAGCTCCGTTACCACCGAAACGAACACCAGCGCCGCCGCCGCGCCCAGGCCGGAGGCCGCCAGCGGCAGCACGACGCGCCCCATCACCGCCGCCCAACCGAGACCGAGGCCGCGCGCGACCTCCTCCAGGCTGCGCTGCGCCTGCAGCAGCGCCGCCCGCACGCTGACCAGCGCCAGCGGCAGGAACAGGATGGCATATGCCAGAATGAGCAGGGCCGCGCTCTGATAGAGCGGTGTGGCGGCGCGCAGGGTCAGCGTGATCAGGGCCAGCGCCACCACGATCGCCGGCACGCCCTGGGTCAGGTAGGCCGCCCGTTCCAGCAGCGTCACCACCCAGCCATGATGCCGCGCCGCCAGGAACGCGAGCGGCAGCGCAAGCAGCACGGTGAACCCGGCGCCGGCAAGCCCGAGCCAGACCGAGGCAAAGGCGGCGTCGGCAAGGCTCGCGAGCGTGGCCCCGGCCGGCGTGGTGGCGGCATTGCCGTGCTGCGTCAGCCAATAGAGGATCATCCCGAGCGGCACGCCGAGAGCCGCCAGCACCAACAGCGCGAACCAGGCCAGCGCCGGCAATGCCAGCCAGCCAAGCTCGAGTCTCGCCCCCGCCCGCCGCGCCCCGCCACCGATGCGGGCATAGCGGGCCGCCGCGCGGACCCGGAATTCCGCCGCCATGCACAGCAGGCACAGCCCGAGCAGCACCAGCGCCAGCAGCGAAGCGCCCGGCCCGCTGAAACCGGTGCGGTAGGCGGCGTAAAGTTCCGTGGTGAAAGTGCGGAAACGCAAAAGAGTGAAGGCGCCGAACTCGCCCAGCATGTGCAGGGCCACCAGCAGCATGCCGCCCAGCAGGGCGGGGCGCAGTTGCGGCAGCACCACGCCGAAGAAGCAGCCCCACGGGCCGCGGCCGAGCGAACGCGCGGTTTCCTCGAGCGCCGGGTCCAGGCCGCGCAGCGCCGCGGCAACCGGCAGATAGACCAGCGGATAGTAGGCGCAACTGACCACCAGCAGCGCGCCGGTGAAGTCCTGCAACGCCGGCGTCAGCGAGACCCAGGCGTAGGAACTGATGAACGGCGGGATCGCCAGCGGCACCACCGCCAGCGCCCCCCAGGCGCGCCGCCACGGCAGGTCGGTCCGCTCCACCAGCCACGCACCGAGCGTGCCGATGACGGCGGTCACCACCGTCGTCGCCGCGGCAAGGCCCACGGTGTTAACCAGCAGCTCGCCGACCAGCGGCCGCCACAGCAGTTCGGCGGCTTCGTCGCGGGAGACCTGCGCCGCATCGATCACCGTCGCCGCCACCGGCAGCAGGACGAGCACGGCGATCGCCGTCGCCGCGGCCAGCAGCACCGGCGACTTGCGGCGGATCAGGCGCGCCGGCGCGCCGGCGCCCGAAGCTGCCATCAGATCAATCCGGCCTGCCGCAACAGCCGCGCCGCCAACTGATCGTCGCCGAGCTGGCCGACACTGAGCGGCGGCGGATGCAGGGCGGCAAGCGGCGTCAGCACCGGGTCGGCCGCGACGCCGGGGGCCAGCGGGTACTCGAAATCAATCCCGCCCTGTCCGATCTCCGCCTGGATTGCGGGGCTCACCAGGAAGGCCAGAAAGCGCTGCGCTGCGGCCTGATGGCGTGAGGATTTCAGCACCGCGGCCCCTGATACGTTGATGAGCGCGCCGATGTCGCCTGGCGCGAAATGGTGGACACGGCTGTTCGTCCGCGCCGCGCCCTGCTCGGCCTGCAACCGCGCCCAGTAGTAGCTGTTGACGATACCGGTCGCGACCGCGCCGCGATCGACCGCTGCCACCACGCCCTCATCGTCATCGAACACCTGTGCGTTCTGCCGCAGCCCCTTGAGCCAGGCGAGCGTCGCCGCCTCGCCGGACTGCGCCGCTACGGCATCGACCAGCGGCAGGAAATCGGCATCGCTCGGCGCGATCGCAACCTTGCCGCGCCATTCCGGCTTCGCCAGATCGAGCAATGCGCCCGGCAACTGCGCCGCCGCGATCAGGGAGGGGTTGTAGGCAAGCACATTCTCGCGCGCCAGAACCCCGATCCAGTTGCCGTCGGCGGCGCTGTATTGGGCCGGCACGGCGGCAAGCGTCGCCGGATCGACCGGCGCCAGCAGCCCCTTTTCGTCGAGCAGGGTCAGTTCCGGCGAATTTTCCGTGAAATATACATCGGCCGGGGATCGTGCCCCCTCCTGCGCGATCTGACTCGCGATTTCCGGCGCCTCGCCGGAGCGTACCCGCACCGCGATGCCGGTCTGGCGGGTGAACGCCCTGGTCAGCCGATCGACCATCTGCTGATGCTGGGCGCTGTAGAGCGTGAGCGGCCCCTCGGCCGCCGCCGCCGGCAGGGTGGCGAGCGAAAGGAGCAGCAGTGCCGCCGGCAGACCCGACCGGCCGGCGCGACTTCGGAATGACGAGGGAGCGGACACGCGAGACCTCCACGGGCAGCGATGCTGGTTCTATATGCGAGTCACTCGCATTTGCAACCCGTCGCCGGTCGCGGGCGGGGTTGCCGGCGCGATAGTGAAGCGGTAAGCACGACGTGCCTGACCGGTCCGGTGGCAGAGTGGTGATGCAACGGACTGCAAATCCGTCAATGCCGGTTCGATTCCGGCCCGGACCTCCATGGCCTGTCATCTTTCCTGTCATCTTTGCGGCCCGCCAGCACCGCGTTGCCCGCGGCAGTAATCCGCCCATCCCGGCGCCGCTCTTGCTATTCGCCCACCGCCGTCCCGGCCGGGCGGCGCGGATCGGCGGCACCGTAGCGGCAGGCATCGCAAAGTCCGGAATCGGACGCCGCATCCTGGCTGGGGCCGGGGGCCGCGAACTGCGGCAGCGCACCCCCCACCGCGATCAGTTCGGTTGCCCCCCAGGGTGCCTGCGTGTGCAGCCGGTAGCCCATGCCGCGCAGCAGCGCCTCGGTATCCGGCGACAGCGCCCGCGGTTCAACGAACACCTCGTCGGGCAGGAATTGCATATGAAATCGCGGCGCATCCACCGCCGCCTGCGGCGCCAGGCCGTAATCGATCAGGTTGACCACCGTCTCCAGCACCGTCGTGATGATGCGCGGGCCGCCGGGGGAGCCGAGGACGAGTGCCACATGACCGTCATGCAGGACGATCGTCGGTGCCATCGACGACAGGGGCCGTTTGCCCGGCGCGATCGCGTTGGCCGCGCCCTGCACCAGCCCGAACAGGTTCGGCGTGCCCGGCCGGGTGGTGAAATCATCCATCTCGTCGTTGAGCAGGAACCCGGTGCCGGGCGCCATCACGGCGGCGCCGAAGGCGCCGTTCAGCGTATAGGTCACGGCAACCGCATTGCCCGCCGCGTCGAGCACCGAATAATGCGTCGTCTCGGCATGCTCGTGCGACGGCGGCGCCGCCTCGGGCGGCAGATCGCGCGAAGGGGTGGCCCCCTCTCCGATCCCGGCGCGCAGCGCCGCGGCATATTCGCGCGACAGCAGCCGGCCGAGCGGGTTCTGCACGAATGCCGGGTCGCCGAGATCTTCGTTGCGGTCACGGAAGGCGCGACGCATCGCCTCCGCCATCACATGCACGCTGGCCGCGGAATGGTAGCCGAGCGCGCCGAGATCGTAGCCGGCGAGGATGTTGAGCATCTCGCACAGGGCGACGCCGCCGGACGACGGCGGCGGTGCCGAGAGCAGGCGATAGCCACGATAATCGCATTGCAGCGGAGCGGATTCGGTCACGGCGAACCCGGCAAGATCGGCCTCACCGAGGATGCCGCCGCCGGCCCGCGCCGCTGCCGCCAGGGAGGCGGCGATCGGGCCGTGGTAGAAGGCCGCCGGCCCGTCCGCCGCGATCGCCGCCAGGGTATCGGCGAGCGCGGGCTGCACCAGCCGGTCGCCCTGCTGCAACGCAGTGCCGTCGGGGCGGAGGAAGATTTGTGCCGCCGCGGGGTCGCGGCGGAGCAGCGGGGCGAAGCGGGCCAGCGGAATCGTGTCGCCGCGGCCGAGCACGAATCCGTCCCGCGCGAGGCGGATCGCGGGCGCCATCACCTGTGCGCGCGGCATGGTGCCGTAGCGCCGCAGCGCCGTGTCCAGCCCCAGCACCGTCCCCGGCACCGCAACGGCGCGCCAGCCGAACAGGCTTGCGCCCGGCATCATGTTCCCCTGCGCGTCGAGGAACATCGCCGCCGTCGCGGCAGCCGGCGCGGTTTCACGGAAATTCAGGAACACCGCGCGTCCGTCGGCGAGCCGCAGCACCATGAAGCCGCCGCCGCCGATATTGCCGCAGCACGGATCGACCACCGCCAGCGCATAGCCGGCGGCAACCGCGGCATCGACGGCATTGCCGCCCGCACGCAGCATCGCCGCCCCCGCTTCGGAGGCAAGGCGCTGCGCCGTGACGACCATGAAATGCGCGCCTTCGACCGCCGGCGGCGAGGCTGCGCGCGCCGGCGGTGCGACGGAAAGCAGCAGCAGCGCGAGCGCCGTGCGGATCAGCACGCGACCTGCGTCACGCCGATCATGTCGCCCTCGCGCACCAGACCGGCGAGGCGCGCTTCGTCCCAGCCCGCGGTTTCCGGCGGGCGCAGCGGCAATACCATCCAGCGGTAATCGGCGGTGCTGTCCACCACCCGCACGCGCACATGATCGGGCAGCACGGTGCCGAACTCGGCCAGCAACCCGCGCGGATCGCGCACGGCGCGGGCGCGATAGGCGGCCGATTTGAACCAGAACGGCGGATAGCCGAGAACCGCGCGCGGATAGCAGCTGCAAAGCGTGCAGACGACGAGGTGATGCAGGCCGGCTGTGTTCTCCAATACGCCGAGCGGGGGCGCCCCGCGCATCGGAATGCCCAGCGTCTCGGCCGCCCTGGTGCCGTCCGCCAGCATCAGCGCACGATAGGCAGGATCGACCCAGGCGCGCGCCACCATGCGCGCGCCCTGCCCGGGCGAGGCGGCATCGGTGAGTGCCACCCGCTCGGCGATTTCATCCGGCGTGACGATGCCCTTTTGGCCGAGCAGCGCGGTAAGGGCACGCAGCAGCTTCTCGTCGGCGGTCGCCGACATGGTCATGCCTCCTCCAGCCAATGCCCGAACACCTCCGCCAGCACTTCATCGCCGGCCCTTCCCTCCGGCCACAGCACGGTGCGGTCGAACAGAACATGATAGAGCGGCAGGCGGGCGGCGGGACGGGCGAAGGCCAGGTCTTCGGGGTTGGGGAAATCGCCGAGATGGCGCAGCACCGTGCCTTCCCGCCCGCGCAGATAGTGGGGCGTGCGGATATGGCAGGGGCCGCGCGTCTCCGGCCAGTCGTCGCGCACCCGCACGCGCTGCCCCGGCGCCGGCATCACCCCTCCTCCGCCAGCGCCGCGCGCAGTTCGTCCTCGCTGATCACTCCCTTGCGCAGCAGCGTCGCAGTGATGGAGCGCAGCCACTTCCGGTAGTAGGAGAGGCCGAAATACTCGTCCTCCGGCAACGCCTCGATGCCGCGCCGCAGCTCATCGACCGTCATCAGCCGCTTCATCGCCAGCACCTGGCGCAGCCCGTCCACTTCGCGGTCGAACTCGGTGAGGGCGTGCGGGGAGGGATCGACCCTCTCGCACAGGAAGCGGCCGACGCCACCGATATCGTGCAGGGCACGCGGCCGGTCCTCCGGCAGCATCTGGTCGCTCGGTGCGGTCATGGGATCAGGATAGACCGTGACCGGTGGGGCCGTCACCCGGTCAATTCACCGCCTCATCCGGGAAGCTGCCCCAGAACTGCGTGCGGCGCAGCCAGCCGCGGTAGTCGCCCACCTGCACCTCGCACCACGCGGCACCGGCGGCGCAGGTGCGCAGGCGGCCGACCACGCCCGGCTTGAGGCGCGCGACGGCGGCGGCGGCATCATCGGGGCTGCGGCGCATGACCGCCTCCGTCCCCTGCACGACGAAGCTGCGGCGGCCGGCCAGCGTCGCCTGATGCACCCAGCCCTTGACGCCGTCCTGATCCTGCACCAGGCGCCACACCTCCACCTCGCGAAGGATCTGCACCGGCAGGTCGCGGCGATGGTATTGCCATTCGATCGGAAAGCGGGTGCCGGGGCCGACACGCATGTTGACCTCGTCCGATCGCAGCGCCGCGAAACGCGGCAGCCTGAGGCCGGTGACGCTGCCCTTGTCGGCCGCCGGCGGCACCGGCGGGGCGGGCACTGCGGCCGGCGCCGGCACCGACGCGGCGGCCACCGCCGGCGGCGGCGCCTTGTGCTCGGCATGCGTGTTGGGCTGGGCCTGCACGACCGGCGTCGTCGGCTTAGGCTTCGTCCTGGGTGCGACACGCTGCACCGGCGTGACCGGCGCGGCCCGGGGGGTCGCCGGCGTCATCGTCTGCGAATCGCCGCTGTCACCGGCCCGCGGCAGTTGCAGCACCCCGGTCTGCGCCGCTGCCGGCGCGGCGGCCAGAAGCAGAAGCGCCAGCAGGAGCGGCAGCAGCAGCAGCGGCAGAGGACGAAGGCGGGTCATCCGCCTGTCGTGCCAATCGCAACGGCGCCGGGTCAAGCGCCGTCATGCCGCTATAGCGTAACGATCTGCCCGCTGCCGATCGCTTCGAGGAAGGTGGGAACGCCCGCGACCTCCACGCCCGACCCCAGCGACGCCGGATCGATCCCGGCCATGCGCAATCCCGCGGTGCAGGCGATCAGCCGCACGCCCAGGGCGACGGCTGCCTCCCGCAGTTCGGCGATGCCGGCAACGCCCGCCGCACGCACCGCGGCATCACGGCCGTCGCCCGCCAGTACGGTGAGATCGGCGCTGAGCGCATGGCAGCCGGCGTTGGTTGCGAACATCACGACCGGGCGCCCGGTCGCCGCGGCAGCGGCGGCGAGCACGAAGGCATAATGCGCCCGTTCATGCCCGCCGGAGATCAGCAGAAGCCCGAGCGGTTCAGCCATCGCGGGCGATCGCGCCGCAGCACGGGCAGGTCGGATCCCGGCGCAGGCGGATGGTCCGGAAGCGCGCCGCCAGCGCATCCCAGATCAGCAGCCGCCCGGCCAGCCCCTCGCCGATGCCGAGCAATTCCTTCAGCACTTCGGTCGCCTGCAACGTGCCCATGACGCCGGTGACCGCACCGAGCACGCCGGCTTCGCTGCAGCTCGGCACCAGTCCGGGCGGCGGCGGGGCGGGATAGAGGCAGCGGTAACACGGCAGATCGGCACCCGCATGCGGCTTGAAGGTTGCCAACTGCCCCTCGAAGCGCAGCACCGCGGCGGATACCAGGGTGCGCCGTGCCGCGACACAGGCATCGGCGACCAGGAAACGGGTGGCGAAATTGTCGGTGCCGTCGCACACCAGATCATAGGCTTCGATCAGGCCGGCTACGTTGTCGGGGCCGACGCGCAGCCGGTGCGTCACCACCGCAACCTCCGGGTTGATCCGGCGCACGGCGTCGGCGGCCGATTCCACCTTGGGCCGGCCGAGATCGCCGGTCCCGTGCGCCACCTGCCGCTGCAGGTTGGACAGTTCGACGCGATCGTCATCGACGACGCCGATCGTGCCGATGCCGGCGCCGGCAAGATAGAGCAGCAGCGGCGAACCGAGGCCGCCCGCCCCCACCACCAGCACCCGCGCCTGCCGCAGCCGCGCCTGCCCCGTGCCACCCACTTCGGCAAGCAGGATGTGGCGGGAATAGCGGCTGATCTCGGCCTCGGAAAACGCCAGGTTCATATCGGCGATATGGGGCGGCGGACGGCGTGCCGCTATGGCGCCGGCAACACCACCATGAGCGGGATCGCCGCCGCCATTGCCTGATAGCCGGCGCGGTTGGGATGCAGCTTGTCACCGGCGCCGCCCGTCGTGCTGTTGGGCACGAACTCCGCCCGCATCTCGCCGCTGCCGGCATCGCGCGTCGCGGCATCGAAATCGACCACCGCGTCGAACACGCCGCCGGATCGGATGAAGGCATTGAGCGTCTGCCGCTTCGTCTCCTCCGCCGCCGAGCCGTGGGAGGGGTTGCTGCTGGCGAGCGCCGGCGTCAGCGTCGCACCGACCACGCGCACACCCGGCAGGGCCGCGCGCAGCCGCGCCACCAGCGTCTTCATCCCGGCCTCCACCGCCTCCGGCGATGCGTTGCCGTCGTTGCCGAAATCGTTGATCCCCTCCAGCACGATCACGGTGCCGACGCCGGACAGGCCGAGCACGTCGCGATCGAGCCGCTGCAACGCCGCCTGCCCGCCGGCGAACGGGTGATCGGGCGCATAGAGGGCGGGTCCGACCACCTGGTTGCCGCCGATCCCGGTGTTGACCACGGCCACGCGCTCGCCATAGGCGGCATGCAGTCGGCGCGCAAGCACGTCCGGCCAGCGGTCCTCTCCGTTCAGCGTGGTGTTGGTGCCGTCGGTGATCGAATCGCCGAATGCGACGATCGCCTTGGTCTCCGGCGGCATCGCCATATCGACGGCATCGAGCAGGAACCAGGACGTGGTGGAGAACGGGAAGCCGAGTTCGCTGTCATCGCCGGCAGGCGCCGCGCCCGCCCCGGGGCGCGACAGATAGGACGTGGTCATCGCCTTGGCGTGCCAGGTGAGCGGCCCGCTGTCTCCGACGACATAATCGAGCGCCACCGGATCGCTCCACACCTCGGCCCCCGGCGGCAGGGTGACGAACGGACGGCCGTCGAACGACACGGCGCGGGTGGTGCTCGGCACCAGTGCCGCCCCGCTCAGTTGCAGCGCCACATGCACCGCATCGAGCGTCACCGGCTGCGTGCCGAGCGCGTTGGAAAAGCGCAGGCGCGCGACATCGCCCCAGACGTCGGGTCGGACGATCATGCGCATGCTCTGGTCATGCGCACCGTGCGCCGGGTTGGGCAGCGCGAAGCTGAGATCGGGTTGCGCAACGGCATAGCCGGACGGGTACGGCCCCTGGACGGAGCCGGCCCAGGCCGTCACCCAGTGCCCGCCCGGAAGCGGCTGCGCCGGGACGGCGACCGGCGCGAGCAGCAGAGCAGCGGCAAGCAGGTGGACAAGGCGCGGCATGGCGTTCCCTCCGGTGCGGCGTTACCGGAAGGATGCATCGCCGGCTGCGGCACCGCAACCGCTCAGACCCGCAGCAGTCCGCCCAGCGGCGCCACGTCGAAGCTGCCGGGGAAGATCGTCGCAAGGGCGGCGCCGTCGAGGCCGAACTGCGCCGCCAGCGCCCCCTTGACGAGGGCGCGGACATCGCCGGTCGGTTGCAGGTCGCGATGCTCGAACAGGCGTGCGGGGGCGAGGCCCGGCCAGTCGCCGGCAACCCGCCCGCCGGCAACCGCACCGCCGAGCAGCAGGGCGACGGTCGCCGTGCCATGGTCGGTGCCACCGGCGCCGTTCATGCGCACGGTGCGGCCGAATTCCGTCACCACCAGCACTACGGTCTGCCGCCACCCTGCGCCGAGAGCGTCGTGCAGCGCCGTCAGCCCCGCATCGAGCGGGTGCAGCGCTGCCACCAGCCGCGGTTCCTGCCGGACATGCGTGTCCCAGCCGCCGAGTTCCAGCGCCGCCAGCCGCGGCCCGTCCGCCGCCGCCAGCAGCCGCCCGGCGGCGGCGGCAAGGGCGGGAAAGCCGCCGCGCCCGGCGGCTTGTGCCGACGCCGCCAGCACCGCGCCCTCGAAGCGGCGCACCGCCAGCGCCTTCGTCATCGCCGGGCCGGTCAGCGCATCGTCGCCGTGCAGCGCCAGCACCTGCATGTAATAATCGGGCGCGTAGTGATCGGGCGGCGGATGCGCGGGGGCGGCGGGGAAGAAACTGTCCACCGGCGCCGCGCCGCGCAGCAGCAGCGGCACGTCCCCGCCCACCGCCAGCGCCGGCGCGCGCAGCAGGAGCGCTGTGCGATTGAGCCAGCCCCCGGCGATGCCCTGCCCCGGTGCGCCGCATTCCAGCGCATCCTGGGCGGCAAAATGGCTGCGGCTGCGGTCCGGCCCGGCAAGCGCCGGCACGGCCAGAACATCGCCGGCCTGGAACAGCCGGTGGAGACCGGACAGCGCCGGATGCAATCCCCAGAACCCGCCGAGATCGAGCAGCCCGGCCGGCACCAGCGGCTGACGGGCCGGGACGAGATGCGGATCGCCCCGCGGCACCAGCACCCCGAGCGCATCGAGACCGCCGCGCAGCAGCACGACGACGAACCGCCGGTCGCCCGGCGCCGCGGCCAGCGCGAGGGAGGCCCCGCCCAGGCTCATCGCGGCGCCGAGGCCGAGCAGGGTCGCGCGGCGGGTCAGGCTCATCGCTCTATCTCCGGAAGAAGGCAGGGGTTGCGAACAGCAGCGCCAGCGCCTCCCGCCGCGATCCGGCCTGCCGCAGCGCCCCGGCCGTCGTTGCATCGCAGAGCGGGCCGAGGGTCGCGGCAGCGAGGTCTAGCGGTTCGACCGCCTCTGCCCGGCCGGCCACGGCGAACGCCCAGTCGGCGCGGCGGAGCAGCAATTCGCCGTCGTTCCATGCCGCCGCCTGATCGCTCCAGCCGTCCGGCAGCGGTGCATCGAGCCAGGGCTGGCCGAGAGCGCCGGTGACGCTGAGCAGGCTCGGCCGCCGGGCCGGCGGCAGATCGAGCGCGCGCAGCACCGCGACGGCATAGTCGAACGGCGCACGCAGCTTGCCCGCCCCCTGCCACGCCGCCGGCTCCGCCAGCACTGCGCGCATGGCGGCGGCGAGATCGCCGCCGGTCGCTGCCAGCACGCCGGCGATGTGCCCGACCGCGCCGGCCGGTGGCTCATCGGCGATGAAATGCTGCGCGAGTCGCGCCGCGAGGCGCCGATAGGTCGCCGGATGCGTCGCCAGCCAGCGCAGGAATGCGACGCCGCCCTCCTCGCCCTCCGCGACGCGCCGGCCCATCACGGTTTTCTCGCCCGGCTGGTGGCGGGCGGGGAAGAAGGCGAAGCCGGGGGCCGCCCCGTCGCGGTCGATGCTCCAGCCGGTCAGCGCCGCAGCGAATTCGGTGACATCCGCCTGGGTGTAGCCGGCATCGCGGCCCACGGTGTGCAGTTCGAGGCACTCGCGCGCGAAATTCTCATTGAGGCCGCGGCGGCGGCGCTGCCCGGCCGGACTGTCGGGCCCGACCGAGAGGGCGAGATCGAGATAGAGCAGCATCGCCGGATGGCGGACGACGGCGAGCAGCAGATCGGCGAACCGGCCGGTCGCATGCGGCCGGATCGCCTCCTGCACATAGGGGAACACGAGCGGCGCCAGCATCGGCCGGCGGCGGCTGACGGTGAAATGGTTGGCCCAGACCCACACCAGCCGCTCGCGCAGCGGCGCTGCGGTGCCGAGCAGCGCCGAGGTCGCCGCGTCGGCGCCCCGGTGCAGCAGGGCGCGCCCCGCGCCGCCCGGCAAACCGGCGCACTGCGCCGCCCGGTCGTCGCGCAGCGCCCGCAGCCCCTCAGCGGCGGTCGGCATCGGCGGCCCGTCCCAGGGCGGCGGCGCATCGAGTTGTGCGGCGAGCCATGCCACCGGATCGCGCGGCACCTCCTCCGCCGGGCAGCGGCCCAGTCCAAAGCGGGCGAGGGCGAGGGCGGTGCGGGTGTCCATGCGCATCGCCTAGCCGCCGGTCATGCAACCGTGTGTAAAGCTCCGTGAAGAAGCCCCGAACGGGACTGCGGCGCCACACATGGGCTTGCAAATCGCCGGCCGAGCAGGCATGTGATGGTGAACAAAGCCGGCTGACCGGGCCGGAAGGAGCGAGGTGCGCGGGGCCGGGGGTCCCGCTGCGCCCGCTTATGCTGTGCCCAGAGGGCTGATGGAGGCTATCGTGGCTGCGACCCCGCTTGAAAAGATCCGCAACATCGGCATCACCGCGCATATCGATGCCGGCAAGACCACCACGACCGAGCGCATCCTCTACTACACCGGGGTCTCGCACAGGATCGGCGAGGTGCATGACGGCAACACCACGACCGACTACATGGAGCAGGAACGCGAGCGCGGCATCACCATCACCTCCGCCGCCGTCACCTGCGAGTGGAAGAACCACCGCATCAACATCATCGACACGCCCGGCCACATCGATTTCAACATCGAGGTGAACCGCAGCCTGCGGGTGCTCGACGGCGCCGTGTTCATCATCGAGGGTGTCGCCGGCGTGCAGCCGCAGAGCGAGACCAACTGGCGCCTCGCCGACCGCTATAACGTCCCGCGGATCATCTTCATCAACAAGCTCGACCGCACCGGCGCCGATTTCTTCCGCGCCTTCGACAGCCTGAAGGAGAAGCTGGACATCGTGGCGCTGCCGCTCCAGCTCCCGATCGGCATCGAAGACCAGTTCAAGGGCGTGATCGATCTGGTCGAAATGAAGGCGATCGTCTGGGAAGGCGGCGAACTGGGCGCGAAATTCCACGACGAGCCGATCCCGGAGGCGTTGCTGGAGCAGGCCCGGGAACACCGGCAGACCCTGCTCGACACCGCGCTGTCGGTCGATGACGCCGGAATGGAGGAGTATTTCGAGAAGGGTGATGTCTCGGCCGCAACGCTGAAGCGTGCCATCAAGACCGGCACGATCAGCGGCGCGTTCCGTCCGGTGCTGTGCGGCACCGCGTTCAAGAACAAGGGCGTGCAGCCGCTGCTGGATGCGGTGCTGGACTATCTGCCGTCGCCGATCGACGTGCCCGGCATCGCCGTCGCCGCTGAGGAGGGCGAGGACGAGGCGGCCGAGCATGACCGCCGGCGCATCAAGGCCGACCCCAATGCGCCGTTCGCCGGCCTCGCTTTCAAGATCATCAACGACAAATACGGCACGCTGACCTTCGTGCGCATCTATGCCGGCACGCTGAAGAGCGGTGATACACTGCTGAACACAACCCGCCAGCACAAGGAGCGGGTCGGCCGGATGTTCCAGATGCACGCCGACAAGCGCGCCGAGATCAAGGAAGTATCGGCCGGCGACATCGTCGCCTTCGTCGGACTGAAGGACACCGCGACCGGCGACACGCTTGCCGCCCCCGAAGATCCGGTGGTGCTGGAGCGGATGGCCTTTCCGGTGCCCGTGATCGACATCTCGGTCGAGCCGCGGACCAAGGATTCGGTCGAGAAGATGACGATCGGGCTGCAGAAGCTGGCCGGCGAGGATCCGAGCCTGCGCCTCAAGACCGACCAGGAGACCGGGCAGACCATCCTGTCCGGGATGGGTGAATTGCATCTGGAAATCATCATCGACCGGCTGCGGCGCGAATACGGTGTGGAGGCCAATGTCGGCGCGCCGCAGGTGGCCTATCGGGAAACCATCTCCCGCGCGCATACCGAGACCTATACGCACAAGAAGCAGACCGGCGGATCGGGCCAGTACGCCGAGGTGAAGATCACCTTCGAGCCGCTGGAGCGCAACGGCGGCGTGGTGTTCGAGAATGCCGTGGTCGGCGGATCGGTGCCGCGCGAATACATCCCGGCGGTGGAAAAGGGCATCCGCATGCAGGCCGATACCGGCGTGCTGGCCGGGTTCCCGACCGTCGATTTCAAATACACGCTGACGGACGGCAAGTACCACGACGTCGACTCGAGCGCGCTCGCCTTCGAGATCGCGGCGAAGGCCTGCTTCCGGGAGGGCATGAAGAAGGCCGGCCCGGTGATCCTTGAGCCGATCATGGATGTCGAGGTGACGACGCCGCAGGACCATGTCGGCGACGTGGTGGGCGACCTCAACCGCCGCCGCGGCATGATCCAGAACCAGGAAAGTGCCAGCAGCACGGTGATGGTGCGCGCGCATGTGCCGCTCAAGGAGATGTTCGGCTACATCTCCGACCTGCGCAGCATGACCAAGGGCCGCGCGTCGTTCACCATGCAGTTCCACCACTACGATCCGGTGCCGCGCAACATCGCCGACGAGATCATGGCCAAATCGGCCTGAGCATGGCAGCTTGCCCCGCCTGTCCGGGCTGCCGGGCGGGCGGGGCGTGGTCGGCGCTTACGGCTTCAGCCCGGCATCCGCGACGGCATTGAGCGCGATCGAGGTCCAATCCATCTCACCGCGTCCCTGCGCGAGCGCGGCCAGGAAACGGTCGTTCAGCACCGAGGCGAACGGCAGCGGCACCTGCTTTTCCTTCCCCGTCGAGAGCGCGAGCCCGACATCCTTGGCGCCCAGCACCAGCCGGAAGCCGGGCGGGGTGAAGGCGCGGTCGAGGATGAAGCGGCCGTAATTGGCATAGATCGGGCAGGCGAACAGCGATTTCGCCATCAGATCGTGCCACGCGCGGCCATCGACACCGCTCTTCTCCAGCAGCGCGAACGCCTCGCTCATGGCCTCCATCGCCGCGGCGATCAGGAAATTGCCGGCGATCTTGCCGATCGGGGCGGCATCCGCCGCCTCCCCGGCATCGGCAATGCCCTGGCTCAGCGCCTCCAGCACCGGCCGCACCCGCGCCTTCGCGGCGCTCGTGCCGGACTGGAGAATCCACAGCCTGCCCGCCGCCGCCGCGTCGGGCCGCCCGAACACCGGGGCGGCGACGAAGAGGCTGCCGCGTGCCTGATGGCGCGCGGCAAGCGAACGCGCCAGTTCGGCGCTGATCGTGCTCATCGACACATGCACGCCGTTCGGCCCAAGCCGCGACAGCACCCCGTCCGGCCCATCGCTGACCGCCTCCAGCGCTGCATCGTTGGCGACCATGCTGATCACCACACCATCCGGCGCGGCCGCATCGGCCGGGGTGCCCGCACGCCGCGCGCCGCGTGCCACCAGCGCATCGGCGGCGGCGGCGGTGCGGTTGAACACCGCAACCCGGACTCCCTGATCGAGCAGCCGGCTCGCCATGCCGCTGCCCATGCCGCCCAGCCCGACCACGCCCACCTGTTCTGCCGTCACCTGTTCTGCCATCGCGCCCTCCGCTTGCATTCGGTTGCGCTGCTTCGGCGGGACGGTGCGGCGCGTCAAGCCGGCAATCGCTGACGGGGGCTTCCCGCCCTTCACGCTTGCGCCTAGGGTGCATATCAGCCGCGCATGCCTTGCGCGGCCTTACAGTGCGGGGAAACATATCGATGTTGAGACGGACCCTGTTCGTCGGCGCCGCCTCTCTGGCGGCGGTACTGGCGATCGCCGCGGCGCCGGCGGGCGCCCAGGTGAAGATCGCGTCGGCCGGCCCGATGACGGGCGAATATGCCAGCTTCGGCAAGCAGCTGCAGGACGGTGCGCAGCAGGCGGTCGCCGACCTCAATGCCAAGGGCGGCGTGCTCGGCCAGAAGATCGAGTTGCAGATCGGGGACGATGCCTGCGATCCGAAACAGGCCGTCTCGGTCGCCAACAAGTTCGCCGGCGACGGCGTCAAGTTCGTCGATGGGCATTTCTGCTCGTCGAGTTCGATCCCGGCCAGCAAGGTCTATACGGAGGAAGGGATTCTGCAGATAACCCCAGCCTCCACCAACCCGAAATTCACCGACGAAGGGTCGTGGAACACGTTCCGCACCTGCGGGCGTGACGACCAGCAGGGTGCGGTCGCCGGCCATACCATCGCGACCGAGTTCAAGGACCGCAAGGTCGCGATCCTGCACGACAACACGACCTACGGCAAAGGCATCGCCGACGAGACCAAGAAATTCATGAACGCCGAAGGCAAGAAGGAGGCCATGTACCAGGCCTACGTCCCCGGCGAGCACGACTATACGGCCCTGGTCAGCCGGCTGAAGGAAGCGGGTATCAATCTGGTCTATTTCGGCGGCTATCATTCGGAAATCGGCCTGATCGTGCGGCAGGCGAAGGAGCAGGGTCTGCAGGCGACCTTCCTCGGCCCGGATTCGCTGGTGACGAAGGAGTTTTGGCAGGTCGCCGGCCCGGCCGGCGAGGGCGTGATGATGACCTTCCCCGCCGACCCGCGCACGCGCCCGAGCGCCAAGGATGTGGTGGCGGAATTCAAGGCCAAGAACATCGATCCCGAGGGCTACGTGCTCTATACCTACGCCGCGATCCAGGTGTGGGCAGACGCCGCGACCAAGGCGAAGACCGTCGATCCGAAGAAGGTGGCGGAGACGATCAAGTCCTCCGGACCGTGGCATACGGTGCTGGGCGATGTGTCCTATGACAAGAAGGGCGACGTGACCAAGGCGGATTACGTCTGGTACATCTGGCACGACGGCAATTACAGCCAGATGTAAGCTGCACTATGTAAGCTGCACTGCCCCCGGTCAGCCGGCCGTCAGCGGCCGCCGGACCGGGTGGTAGCCGCGGCCGAAATAGATCAGCCCGTCATGGACGGAACCGTGGCGGATTTCCTGAACTTCTCCGAAGATCACGCTGTGCGTGCCGATTTCCGTGACCTGGGCGATGCGGCAGTCGAACGCCACCACCGCCCCCTGCAGCGCCGGGGCACCGGTGGCCAGTCTGAACCAGCTACCGGCGGCGAAGCGCAGCGCCGGATCCGCCTCCCCCCCGGCGAACAGGGCGGAGATGTCCTGCTGTCCCGCTGCCAGCGTATTGACGCAGAGCACGCCATTGGCGAGCAGCGCGGCGTGGCTGTCATTCTGGCGGTTGACGCAGACCAGCAGCGTCGGCGGATCGTCGGTGACGCTGCACACGGCGGATGCGGTGAAGCCGCGCCGCCCCGCCGGCCCATCCGTCGTCACCACGCTCACCGCCGCGCCGAACCGCGCCATCGCCTCGCGGTAGCCCTCCCGCGTCACCACGTCCCGCCTCGTCCGTCAGACCCCCGCCAAGAACTGGCGCGTCGGTGGCCCGGCGGCAAGATGTCCTGTCCCTCTTGGCGCCGGCCGCGGTTTTCGGCGATAGTTCCGCCGCCGAGAGGGAGGAAGCCGTGAAGGCCGCCGACAGCACGCTGCGCAGCCTGAACGGGCTGAATTTCGCCATTGCCGCCATGCAGGCAGGCTTCGGTCCCTTCGTATCCGTCCGGCTGACCGCAAACGGCTGGGATCCCGGCGCGATCGGCCTGGTGCTGAGCGCCAGCGCCATTGCCGCGGTCGCGGCGCAAGTGCCCTCCGGCATCCTGATCGACCGCTTCGGCGCCAAGCGGCCGATGGCGGCGCTCGCCATCCTCGGCAACATGGTCGCCCTGCTGATGCTGACGCTCGCCCCCGGCTTCCTGCTGGTGCTGGGGGCGGAGGTGGTGCAGGGGGGCAGCGCCGTCGGCCTCTCGCTGGCGGTGGCAGCGATCACGCTCGGCGTGTCGCGCCAGGAGCGGCTGGGCGAGCGGCTTGGGCGCAATGTGCGGTTCGGCGCGATCGGCGCCTCGCTCGGCACGGTGGCGCTGGGGCTGATCGGCACCTGGATCGCGCCCGGCGCCGCCTTCCTGCTCGCCGCTGCCCTCGGCGTGCCGGCGCTGCTGGCGCTGCGCGGCATCCGCCATGACGACCTGGCGACGGCCCATCGCCGGACCGCGCACCACACTGCCCCGCTGCCCCATCTGCGCCGGTCCCCGCCGATGCCGGTCGGGCATTTGCTGCGCCAGCGCGGACTGCTCGCGCTGCTCGGCTGCATGGCCCTGTTCCAGCTCGGCAACGCGAGCCTGCTGCCGCTCGCCGCCACGGCGTTCGCGCACGAGGCCGGGCGCCGCGCCGACTTCATCACCGCGGCCGCGGTCATTCTGCCGCAATTGCTCGCCGCCGCCCTGTCGCCGCGGGTCGGCGTGGCCGCTCAACTGCACGGCCGGCGGCTGCTGCTGATGCTCGGCCTCGCCGCCGTGCCGCTGCGGGCGCTGGCCTTTGCCGCCGACGGCAGCATCCCGTTCATGCTGCTGGCGCAATTGCTCGACGGGATCGACGCTGCCGCGATCGGCGTGCTGCTGCCGCTGATCGTCGCCGATATCACGCATCGCGGCGGCCGGTTCAATCTGGCCCTCGGGCTGGCCGGGCTCGCCAGCAGCCTCGGCGCCTCGCTCGGCACCACGCTGTCGGGCACCATCGCCGACCACGCCGGCCTGCCGGCCGCCTTCCTGGCGCTTGCGGTGGCCGGCCTTGCCGCCATCCTTCTGGTATGGGCGCTGCTGCCCGAGACCGCCCCGCTCTCCGCCGCCTATCCCGCCGTCGCCAACGGAACCCGCGCATCATGAACCTCGAAATCCAGGTCGGAACCCCTCATCTCGCGATCCATCAGGGAGAGACGGTCTGGCTCGCCGATCCCGACGGCCAGCTCACCCCCGGCAGCGAGCGCGGCCTGCTGTTCCGCGACACCCGCCTGATCAGCGTCTGGCGGCTCTATGCCGACGGAATGCGCTGGGAACTGGTGAACAGCGGCGCGACCACGCATTATGCGACGCAGGCATTCCTCACCAATCCGGAAATCCCCTCCCAGGATGGCGACATCCCGGCCCGGACGCTGGGCCTGGCACTCGGCCGCTGGGTCGATCAGGGCATCCATGAAGATCTCGACATCACCAATTATGGGCCGCGCCGCGTCCGCTTCAGCCTGGAATTGGTGCTTCGTGCCGACTTCGCCGATCTTTTCGAGATCAAGTCCAACCGCATCATCCGCCGCGGACGGATCGGCACCGACTGGTCGGAGCCGGGGCAGGTTCTGCGCACCGAATACCGCAATGCCGATTTCATGCGCGCGCTCACCGTGCGCACCCGCAGCGCCACGCGCGCCGGATTCGCCAATGGCCGTCTGACGTTCCCGATCGACCTCGCCCCCGGCGCCACTTGGCACGCCTGTCTCCTCAGCGACCTGCATGACGGCGAGGAGACGCTGGCCGCCCCGCGCGCATGCCTGCACGATGCCGGCAAGTCGGTGATCGCCCGCCGCTCGGAGGCGTGGCGGCGGGACACCACGAAACTGCAAACCTCCAACGAGGAATTCTATCGCTTCTATCATCAGGCGATCGACGACATGGCGGCGCTGCGCATGGCGGTGCGCGTCGATGGGCACATGGAACTGATGCCGGCCGCCGGCCTGCCCTGGTTCGCCGCGATGTTCGGCCGCGACAGCCTGATCGCGGCGTTGCAGACGGCGCCGGTCACGACCGCGTTCGCCCGCGGCGCGCTCGGCGTGCTCGGCCACTGGCAGGCCAGGGAACGCGACGATGCGCGCGATGCCGAGCCGGGCAAGATCCTGCACGAACTCCGTCGCGGTGAACTCGCGCATTTCCGGCTGGTGCCGCACACGCCCTATTACGGCACCGCCGATGCCACCATCCTCTATCCGATCGTGCTGCACACCGCCTGGAAATGGACCGGCGACCGGGCGCTGCTCGACCGGCATTTGGGCCATGCGGAGGCCTGCCTGCGCTGGATCGACGAGTACGGCGACCGCGACGGCGATGGGTTCCAGGAATACCAGACCCGCGCGGCCCATGGCGGCTACGAGAACATGGCGTGGAAGGATGCCGGCGACGCCGTGCTCTATCCCGACGGCACCCTGGTCAAGGGGCCGAAGGCACTGTGCGAATTGCAGGGCTATGTGTACGACGCCTGGGTGCGCATGGCGGAGATCTTCGCCGCCCTCGGCCAGCCCGTGCGCGCCGGCGATCTGCGCGCCCGCGCCGCGGCACTGGCCGACCGCTTCGATGCCGCTTTCTGGGACGATGAATTCGGCGGCTTCGCCTATGCGCTGGACGGCGACAAGAAGCGGGTGCTGAGCCGCGTTTCCAATGTCGGCCACTGCCTGTGGTCGGGCATCATCAAGCCGTCGCGCGCGCGCGCGGTGGTGGAACGGCTGCTGGCGCCCGACATGTTCAGCGGCTGGGGCATCCGCACGCTCTCGGCCGACCACGCAGCATACAATCCCTATTCGTACCAGAACGGTTCCGTCTGGCCGCACGACAACGGCTTCATCGCGCTCGGCATGCGCCGCTACGGCTTTGCCGCCGAGGCGGCGCGCGTGGCGCGGGCGGTGAGCGGGGCGGCCGCCTATTTCGCGCTGCATCAGGTGCCGGAACTCTATGCCGGCCTGCCCCGCGACTCGGCACCGTTCCCGGTGCAGTATCTCGGCGCCAACGTCCCGCAGGCCTGGGCGGCCGGCTCGGCGTTCTCCTTCCTCACCGCCATGCTCGGGCTCGATCCGGATGCGCCGGCCGGCGTGCTGCGCGTCGATCCGGCGCTGCCGTCGTGGCTCGCGGACGTGACGCTGCGGGAATTGCGGCTGGGCCAGCACAGCTTCGACCTCCATTTCCGCCGCAACGGCGAGCGGACGGAGGTGGAGGTGCTCAAGGGCGATGCGGCGGCGGTGGTGCGCGCGGGGTAGCCCCGCTCTCGACGAAGCGGGGCCGGCCGGTTAGCCTCCGCGACAGGGAGGAACCGACGATGCCCCGCTTCTCGCGCCGCCGCCTGCTTGCCGCCAGTGCCGCCCTGCCGCTGGTCGCCATCCGCACGCGACCGGCCGGTGCCGCCGCCTTCACCTACAAGTTCGCCCATAACCTGCCGCCCAATCACCCGCTCAACCTGCGCGCCGGGGAAGCGGCGAAGCGCATCGCCGAAGCGACCGGGGGGGCGGTGGAACTGCGCGTGTTCCCCTCGAACCAGCTCGGGTCCGACACCGACACGCTGACCCAGTTGCGCTCGGGCGGCGTCGAGTTCTTCACCCTTTCCGGCCTGATCCTCTCGACCCTGGTGCCCGCTGCGGCGATCAACGGCGTCGGCTTCGCGTTCAAGGATTACCCGCAGGTATGGGCGGCGATGGACGGGGCGGTCGGAGCCTATGTCCGCGGCGAGATCGAGAAGCGCGGCCTGATCGCGTTCGAGCGCATGTTCGATAACGGTTTCCGCCAGATCACCACCAGCACGCACCCGATCCGCACGCCCGACGATCTCCGCGGCATGAAGCTGCGCGTGCCGGTCAGCCCGCTATGGACCTCCATGTTCCAGGATCTCGGCGCCTCCCCGGTCAGCATCAACTTCAACGAGGTCTATTCGGCCCTGCAGACCCGCATCGCCGACGGGCAGGAGAATCCGCTGGCGCTGATCGAAACGGCGAAGCTGTACGAGGTGCAGAAATACTGCTCGCTTACCAACCACATGTGGGACGGGTTCTGGTTCCTCGCCAACCGCCGCGCCTTCAACCGCCTGCCGGAGGATGCTCGCGCCATCGTGGTGCGGGAGATCAACCGTGCCGCCGTCGAGGAGCGTGGCGACACCGCGGCGCTGAACGCCTCGGTCCGGGGCCAGCTCGCAGGCCAGGGGCTCGTCTTCAATGACACCGACCCGGCGGAGTTCCGCGGGGCGCTCCGGCGGGGCGGCTTCTATGCCGACTGGCAGAAGCGGTTCGGCGACAAGGAATGGCAGGTGCTGGAAAGCGCCGTCGGCACATTGTCCTGACACGGAAGGAAGCGCGACATGGATTTCGACCATTCGCCGAAGGTGCTGGAGCTGAAGGCCCGTGTGGAATCCTTCATGGCCGAGCACATCTATCCGAACGAGGCGACACTGCATGCCGCCATCGCCGGGGGCGACCGCTGGCAGGCGCCGGCGCTGATCGATGAGCTGAAACGGCGCGCACGTGCGGCCGGCCTGTGGAATCTCTGGCTGCCGGCGAGCGAGCGGGGAGCGGGGCTGACCAACCTGGAATACGCGCCGCTGTGCGAGGTGATGGGCCGCTCCCCGTTCGCGCCGGAGGTGTTCAACTGCTCCGCCCCCGATACCGGCAACATGGAAGTGCTGGAGCGCTACGGCACCGAGGCGCAGAAGCAGGCCTGGCTGGTGCCGCTGCTGAATGGTGAGATCCGCTCCGCCTTCGCGATGACGGAACCGGATGTGGCCTCCTCCGACGCCACCAACATCGCAACCCGCATCCGGCGCGACGGCAGCGATTACGTCATCAACGGTCGCAAATGGTGGACCTCCGGCGCACCCGATCCGCGCTGCCGCATCATGATCGTGATGGGCAAGACCGATCCCGACAATCCGGACCGCCATCGCCAGCAATCGATGGTGCTGGTGCCGCTGCCGCATCCCGGCGTCACGGTCAAGCGCGCGCTGCCGGTGTTCGGCTACGACGATGCCCCGCACGGCCATGCCGAGGTGATGTTCGAGAATGCGCGCGTGCCGGCCGACAATGTCATCCTGGGCGAAGGGCGCGGGTTCGAGATTGCCCAGGGCCGGCTCGGGCCGGGGCGCATCCACCATTGCATGCGCCTGATCGGACTGGCCGAGCGGGCACTGGAACGCATGTGCCGGCGCACGCTGACCCGGGTCGCCTTCGGCCGCCCGGTCGCGGAGCAGACGGTGACGCAGGAGCGCATCGCGGAAAGCCGCATCCTGATCGAGCAGGCGCGGCTGCTGACGCTGCGCGCCGCCGACATGATGGACAAGCACGGCAACAAGGCGGCGCGGGCTGAAATCGCGATGATCAAGGTGGCGGCGCCGAACATGGCATGCCGCGTGCTGGACTGGGCGATCCAGGCGTTCGGTGCGGCCGGCGTCACCGACGATTACGGTCTCGCCCATGCCTATGCCAATGCTCGCACGCTGCGCCTTGCCGACGGTCCGGACGAGGTGCATCGCAACCAGATCGCGCGGCTCGAACTGCGTCGCTACCAGGGGCCGGAGAGCCTGACCGGCGGCGGCGCCGGCGTTGCCCCGGCCGATCCGGGGACGGCGCCGCGGACTGCGCCGGTGTGGGTCGCGTGACCGACGCGCAGGAATTCGATCCGGCGCCGCTCGCTGCCTGGCTCACCCGCAACGTGCCGGGCTATGCCGGGACGCTGCGCGTGACCCGGTTTGCCGGCGGCCAGTCCAACCCGACCTTCCGGCTTTCCACGCCGGGCGGCGATTATGTGCTGCGGCGCAAGCCGGCGGGTGCGGTGCTGCCCAGCGCGCACGCCGTGGACCGGGAGTTCCGGGTGCAGCGTGCGCTCGCCGGCAGTGGCGTACCGGTGCCGCGCGTGCGGGCGCTGTGCACCGATCCGACGGTGATCGGCAGCATGTTCTACGTGATGGATTACGTGGACGGCCGCATCTTCTGGGACCAGAGCCTGCCCGGCCTTGACCGGACGGAGCGGGCGGCGATCTACGATGCGATGGGTGCGACCATCGCCGCACTGCACCGGCTCGACGCCGCGGCTCTCGGGCTTGCCGATTTCGGCCGTCCCGGCAATTACCTCGCCCGGCAGGTGGCCCGCTGGACGGCGCAGTACCGGGCGAGCGAGACGGAACCGCTGGCCGCGATGGACCGGCTGATCGAATGGCTGCCGGCACGGCTGCCGCCGCGTGAGACGCCGGCGCTCGTGCATGGCGACTATCGGCTCGACAATCTGGTCTTTCATCGCACCGAGCCGCGCGTGGTGGCGGTGCTGGACTGGGAATTGTCCACGCTCGGCGACGCGCTGGCGGATTTCGCCTATCATTGCATGTCGTGGCGGATCAACCCGGCAAGTTTCCGCGGCCTGGCCGGTTTCGATCTCGCGGCACTCGGCATTCCCACCGAGCAGGCCTACGTCGCTGCCTATTGCCGCCGCACCGGGCAGGCCTTCCCGGTGGCCGATTGGGATGTCTACATCGTGTTCGGCATGTTCCGCATCGCGGCCATTCTGCAGGGCATCCTCAAGCGCGCCCTGGTCGGTTCCGCCGCCAGCGCGCAGGCACTGGAGGAGGGAAGGCGCGCGCGGCTGGTCGCCGAGCAGGCGTGGGAGATGGCGCGCGCACTCGGCACACTCCACTGATACCGGCATGGTCTATCCGTGCCGCCCCTGAGCCTGCGGCGGCAGTGCCGTGTCATGCCGCGGCGAAGCGGCGGACGACGTTCTCCAGCAGGCGCGAGACGGGCCCTTCGAACCCGTTGTGCCACAGGCTGCCGCAGAAGGTGATCGAACCGACGGCGAACACCGCCCCGCCGGACGGCGTCGTGAAATAGACCATCTCGGCACGCATCAGGGCCGCCGGCGATTCGCCCGAAGCGGTGGCGATGTGGGTCAGCAATTCCTCCGGCACGGCGACGAAGGAGCGCGGCGGATCCTCCGATCGCGCGAGGATCGCCGCATGCTCGGGCGTGCCGAGGTCGAAATCCGCCCGATCCAGCTCAAACCCGGCCGCTCCGCCGCCCGACAGCCCATAATCGCCGATGATCTCCCCCTCGATGCCCGCGAAAATCCAGGCGTTTTCGGGGGCATAGGACGCCGGCAGGCGGCGGTACCAGGTGCCCTCGAACAATCCCTGCGCCGAGAAACCGACGCCGGCCAGCATCTGCGGCGGCCGGCGGTTGCGCCGCCACAGGCCGCCCAACTGCCCGTCCAGCGCGTGATGGTATTCACCCGGCTCGGCCGCCCAGGCACGGATGCCGCCCTCGGCACGGCGCACTTCAATAACATGCGGCAGGTCGCGCCGCCGCGCGATCCGCCAGTAGAACCCGTTGCCGCCGAGATAGACCAGGCGGCCGCCATGGTCGGTATAGGATTGCAGGGCATCCAGGGTGCCGATCGTGTGGTATTCGGGGTGCGAGCCGGTCAGCACGGTGCGGTACGGCGCCAGCAGGGCCGGCCCCTCATCGTCCAGATCCTCGTCGGTGATGATGTCGAAGGCGATGCCCTTCGCCTCCAGCCACGCCAGCAGATGCGTGTCGGCCGGATAATGCCGCAGCCCCGAACCGCGCGTGTCGTTGAAGGTAAGAAAGCCCGGCCGCATCGTTAGGATCGGCCGGCGCCGTGACGAGAAGGCGATGCCGCTGCCGTCCCCGTGCCGGTTGTAGGTGGAACGGCCATAGAGCGGATGATCGTCGGGATTGTATGGCGCCGCGCCCCATGCCCGCACCCGCGCCTGATAGGCCGCATCGGCATTGCCGCGGGCGTGGTTGGCATAGGCCTGATAGGTGAAGGTGGAGGCAAGCACGGCGACCGCGGCATGGGGCCCGCCGCGCCGCGGCAGCACATAGAACGGCAGATGGTCGTCACCGCCGGGGCAGGAGAGATGCAGGGCGTAGGCACCGCTCGGCAGATCGTCCGGCACGGTCAGCGCCAGGTCGGAGGTCCAGCGGCAATCGTCGATGTCGTCGTCGTGGAAATGGATCGCCGCGTAGTCCTGCGGGGCATGGCGCCAGCACGTCTCCCGCCCCGACCAGCGGGCGCCGACCACGCCGCGCGTCGGCAGGTTGACGAGTGTGCCATGCAGCGCCTGCGGTCCGCCATCGAACACCCTGACGGTATCGATGCCATGCGCGAAATCCCATGCTGCCAGCACCGGGTTCGGCGGCAGCGCCAGCGGATCGGGCCATTGCGCAAGGCTGCCGGCAAGGATCGCCGGAGCCTCGATCCTGCCGGTGAAATGCTGCGCCGGCGCCACCGTGCCGGCGGCGGCGGCCAGCACCGTGCCGCCATCCGGCAGCATCAGCCCCGCTGCCGGCGCCATCGTCGTGACCGGCTCGGCCTGCCCCGACAGGAGCTGGCCGAGCCGCACGGTGCCGGCCTCGGGATCGGCCCAGAGCCACAGCCGCACCCAACTCCGTCTCGGCACCGCCACTGCGGTCGCCAGCGACACTTCGCCGCCCGGCCATTGCAGCAGTGCCGCCGCGCCGTCCCAGCCCAGCGATATCACCACCCGTGCCCCGCCGGCTTCCTGCGACAGCACCGCCCGTGCCGCCCCGGGTCGGGCCATCCAGGCCAGCGCCGTCCAGATCCGCGCCCCTGGCGGCGCCGCAGGCGCCGGCATGCGGGCGAAGGAACCGGCATGGATCGCCTGTCGCCGCCCCGGCACTGTGCGGTCGAAACGGTGCGAGAGATCCTCGAACCGCAGGCCAGGCCCCTCGGGGTTGGGATCGCCGCTCAGCACCCGTTCCAGCCGGGCACGATAGACGCCGCCGTCGCGCAGGCTGGCATGCAGCAGCAACGTCTCGCCGGGGCGGGCGGAAAACCGATCGAAATATCCCGTCACCGGAAGTTCGCCGTCGGTCGTGCCGGTCATGCCCTGTCCCCTTCCCGCTCCATCATGCGCCGACGCCGACATGGCGTTCCACCTGCGCCGGCGACTGCCGCAGCGCCGCCGCGTCGCCCGCCAGCACCACACGCCCGCTGTCGAGCACATAGACGCGGTCGGCGAGTTCCAGGGCGACACGGATCGACTGCTCGACCAGCAGCACCGACAGTTGCTGGCGCTTCAGATCGCGCAGCATCTCCAGCACGGCATTGACCACCACCGGCGCCAGCCCCTGCGACGGCTCATCCAGCAGCAGCAGGTCGGGTCCGGTCAGCAGGCCGCGGCCGATCGCCAGCATCTGCTGCTGGCCGCCCGACAACTGTCCGCCCCTGCGTGACATCAGCGCCGCCAGCGCCGGAAACCAGCGCAGCACGTCGTCGAGTTTCCAGCGTGCACGGGGATTGGCGGCGAGCAGCAGATTCTCCCTGACGGTCAGCAGGGAGAACGGGTCGCGATGTTCCGGAACATAGGCGATGCCGCCGCGTGCGATGCCGTGGGTCGGCGAGAGGGACAGATCGCGGCCACGGAAGCTGATGCGGCCGCTTCGCGGTGGCGTCAGCCGCATGATCGAACGCAGCGTCGTTGTCTTGCCCGCCCCGTTGCGCCCCAGCAGCGCCACCACCTCGCCCTCTCCCACCGACAGCGAGATGCCGTGCAGCACATGGCTGTTGCCGTAATAGGTATGGATGTCGGCTACCTCCAGCATGCGCGTCAGGTGCCGAAATAGGCGGCCTTGACCGCCGCGTCGGCGGCGACCGCGGCGGGGCTTCCGTCGGCGATCACGCGGCCCCGGTCCATCACCACCAGGCGATCGGATATCTCCATCACCACGTCCATCTTGTGCTCGATCATCACCACCGTGGTGCTGGCGGCGAGGGTGCGGATCAGCCCCCCCACCCGCCCCGTCTCCTCCTGCGACAGGCCGCTGGTCGGCTCGTCGAGCAGGATGAGACGCGGTCCGGTGGCGAGGGTGATGGCGATTTCCAGCAGCCGCTGATCGCCATAGGACAGCGCCCCAGCCGACACGCCGCGCAGCTTCGTCAGCCCCACCAGATCGAGCAGCCCGGCAATGCGCGGCGCAACCGCCCGATAGAACGCGGCGCGGCGCCCGAACACCAGCCGTCCGCCATGCGCGTGCCGGTAGGCGGCGATCCACACGTTGTCCTCCACGCTCCAGGCAGGAAAGATGGAGGTGATCTGGTACGACCGGCCGATGCCGAGCCGCGCCACCGCATGCGGCGGCAGCGCGGTCACGTCGCTTCCATCGAAACGGATGCTGCCGGAGGTCGGCCGCAAATCCTTGGTCAGCAGGTTGAACAGCGTGGTCTTGCCGGCGCCGTTCGGGCCCAGGATGCAGACCAGCTTCCCGCTGTCGATGTCGAGGCTTACGCCGTCCACCGCACGATGGCCGCCGAAATTCATCACCAGCCGCGAGACGGAGAGGAGCGGCGCGGTCATGGCGCGTCGGCACCCGATGCGCGGCGCAGCGCCGGACGCAGCATGCCGCCCAGTTCCAGCACGCCGCCCTGCAGGAACAGCACCACGCCGATGACGATCAGGCCGAACAGCAACGGCCAGCGGTCCCAGACCAGCGACAGGCTGTCCTGCAACAGGATGAAAACCGCCGCCCCGATCGGCGCCCCGAAGATCGAGCCGAGGCCGCCGATCAGAACCATGAAGACGAGATTGCCCGAATTGACCCAGGCCACCGCGTCGATCGGCATGATCCAGTAGAGCATGGCATAGAGCACGCCGGCGATCCCGCTGAACACGCCCGACAGCGCGAAGGCCAGGGTCTGGGCGCGATGGATGTCATAGCCGATCGCGGCGGCGCGGCGCGCATTCTGCTTCGCGGCATCGAGCACCCGGCCCAGCGGACTGTCAACGATCCGCAGCAGCAGCAGGAAGCAGCCGAACACGATGACGGCGACGAGGACGTAGAAATTCACCGGCCGGTCGAGGTTCACCCCGGGCAGATACGGCAGCAGCCGTGCCGGGCGCGCGATGTCGGCCAGCCCGTCCTGCCCCCCGGTCACGCCGCGCCAGCTATAGATCGCGTAATAGACGAGCTGGTTGAAGGCGAAAGTCAGCATGATGAAATAGATGCTGCTGCGGCGGACGCACATTGCGCCCATCGCGGTGGCGAACAGCCCCGCCGCCGCCGCCCCCGCCAGCAGCGGCCAGAGCAGGGGCAGCGCGGCATGGGCCATCAGCCAGCCGCCGGTATAGCCGCCGATGCCGAACAGCGCCGCCTGCCCGAACGAAAACAGTCCGCCCACGCCGATCACCGGATAGGCCGCCGCCGCCGCCAGACCGAAGATCAGCAATTCGCTGGCCGTGCTGAAGGAGAGCAAGGCCGGCGCGACCAGGATGCTCCCTGCCAGGACACCCAGCCCGACCATCCGGCTCCGCGTCACGCTATCGTTCTCCTAGCAGGCCCTGGGGGCGCACCGCCAGCACCAGGATCATCGCCGCATAGATCACCACCGTACTGGCCTGCGGCACCCACAGCGCCGCCAGCGACTGCACCACGCCCACCAGAAGCCCGGCCAGCACCCCGCCATAGATGCTGCCCAGTCCGCCGAGCACCACTACCACCAGGGCGATCGCCAGCATGTCGGTTCCCATGGTCACCGACAGCCCGGTGAGCGGTGCCGCCAGCGCCCCGGCCAGCCCGGCCAGCCCGGCGCCCAGCGCGAAGGCGGCAGTGACCAGCGCCTCGACATCGATCCCGAGGGATTGAGCCATCTCCGGCCGTTCGATGCCGGCGCGGATGCGCGCACCGATCCAGGTCCGTTCGATCAGCGCCCACACCGCGGCGATCACCACAGCCGCCGCCACCACGATGAACAGCAGATAGCGCGGAAACGGCGAGAACCCGAGATCGACCGCGCCGGTCAGCCACGGCGGCGGCGACATCGACCGGCCGAGGCCGCCCCAGATGGCGATCACCGTCTGTTCCATCACCAGCGCGGTGCCGAACAGCAGCAGCAACTGAAACAGATAGGCTCCGCGGTGGAGCCGCCGCACCAGCAGGCGTTCGATCGCCATCCCCAGCAGCGCGGTCGCCGCCGCCGCGGCCAGCAGCCCGAGCCAGAACGAGCCGCTGCCCCCGCTGACCGCCCATGCGACATAGGCACCCACCAGGAACAGCGCCCCGTGCGCGAAATTGGGCACGTTCAGCAGGCCCTTGATGATCGACAGGCCGAACGCCATCAGCGCATAGAGCGCGCCGACGGCAAGGCCGTTGGCCACCTGCACGCCCAGCAGGGCGCTGGTGATCATGGCCGCCCCATCGGCCGCCGCGTCACAGCGCGCCGATATCCCGGCACGCGTTCAGCGCGTGCGGCTGCGGGTCGCTGCCGGTGGCGACCAATTCGGCATAATCCCCGGCGGCGCCCGCCGCGCTGTCCGCCCTGCCGCGGATGACGAAATAGGGCCGCACCGTCTGATGGGTCGCCCGATCGATGCTGGTGGGACCGAGGACACTGTCGTATTGCATGCCCTCGAGCGTCGTGATCACGCTGGCGATCCCGGTGGTTCCGGCCCTTTCCATTGCCAGCAGCACGGTGCGGAAACTGTCGTAGCCGTAGGCGGCGGAATAGCCCGGGGCGGTGCCGTATTTGCGGCGATAAGCGGCGACGAATTCGCGGTTGGCCGGCGTGTCGAGCGTGCTGACGTAATTCTCGCCGAGAATGAGTCCGGCGCGCATGGCGTCCGGTATCTCGGGCAGCTGATCAACCTCGATCGACCAGGGTGCCACGACCAGCGTATCCTTTGCCCCGAATCCGGCAAGCTGGCGCAGGCAGGTCACGGCATCGGATCCCGCATTGAGCAGGCAGATCACGTCGGGCCTCGCGGCAACCGCCTGCGTCAGATACTGCGTGTACTGCCGCTCGCCGAGCGGATGCGCGGCGTTGCCGATGAAGCTGTATCCCTTCCCCTCGCCGACCACCCTGGCATATTTCAGCAGCGCCTGGCCGAAGATGTAGTCGGCGGTGATGGTATACCAGCGCCTGGCGTCCGGGTGTGTCTGCGCCACATAGTCCATCACCGTCTTCATGGCGGTGTACGGATTGGCCGACCACTGGAAGGTGTAGCGGCTGCACCGCGCGCCGGTGAAATCCTCCGAGCCGCCGGCGGCGTATTGCAGCACCTTCTGGCGGCGGGCGATGGCCGATTCGGCAAGTCCGATGTCGCTCGCATAGTTGCCGTTGAAGACCGACAGACCGTCATCGCTGATCGCATCGCTCAGCCGCCGCACCCCGGTCGCCGACCGTCCCTCGTCATCGCGCGAGATGTAGCGGATCGGCCGGCCGAGGATGCTGCCGCCCGCCATCTCGATCGCGAGTTGCGAGCCGTTGGTCACCAGCTTGCCGGCGAAACCGTAGGTGCCGGTGTTGGGCGTGATGCTGCCGAAGGTCACGCCGTCGGCCGCCGCGGCAAATCGCGGCAGGCACAGGCCCGCCGTCAGAACGCCCCCGGCCGCGCCCGACAGCAGCCTTCGCCGCCCCAGTGCGGTCGTCATGCCCGGACCATTCATGGATCAACGTTCCTTTCCGATCGGCAGCACCCTCGGACGCGGCATGACATCATGTCCGGAGGAAGGCATCAATAGCGCCGGGAGGGCGCGGCCACGTCCCCGCCGCGCCGGCAGCCGGCGGGCGAGCGTGGTCGCGGCCCGCTACGCCACCCGGATGATGCGGAATCCCTCGATCTCGGTCACCCGGGTGAACCGCGCCCAGCGGTCGAAATCGTGCAGGATCACCAGCCGGTTCAGATCGTTTGCCGTCTCCCTGGCGATCCGGTCGAACGATTTGAGCTGGTCCCACACGCTGCCGATGCCAGAGCCGAGCGGAATATAGACGCCATCATGGTTCGTTCCCGTCAGGTTGCGGGAACTGTAGACGCAGTCGCCGGCAACGACGATACGGCCGGCGGCGGTTTCCAGCACCGCGAACTGCTGGCCGATGGTATGTCCCGGCCCGAAGCGGACATGCACGCCCGGCAGCACGTCGTCCACATCACCGTCGAGCAGCATCAGCCGGTGGTCGCGCGCGGCATCGAGGGCACTATAGATGTCGTCCGGATCCAGCACCGATGTCAGGAAGCCGAAACGCGGCGGCAGCGCCAGCAGCTCGATCCAGCTCAGCAATTCGCTCTTCTGGATGTGCAGGCGGGCATTCGGGAACTGCTCGATCGATCCCATGTGATCGAAATGGGCGTGGGACAGTACGATGTCGCTCACGTCGCCGGGGCCGACGCCCAGTTCCGCCAGCATGCGCAGCGGTGAGATCCAGTGCGGGATGCCGAACCTGTCGGCGACCGCGATGCCGTTGCCTTCACGCATGAAGCCGCAATCCACCAGGATGTTGCGGCCATGCCCGCGCGCCAGCACGAAGCCGAACGGCACGCTCATCACCCCTTCGGCATAGGCGCCCTGGATCAGCGATGCAACCGGCTGATCCTGGCTGCGGGCATACTCGATGACGTACACCTCCCAAAGATGCGTGCCCGATCCCTGCGATGCGGTTGCCATGTTCTCTCCTCCCGGTTCTGCGGATCGCAATCATCACGGTGCGGCGCCGGCGACGGCCCGCTCGGCCGGCCCGCAGCTGTCGCCCAGTATCATGGCGGGTCGGAACACGACATGGCGGGGTGAAGCCTGCGCATCGCGCGTCATGCGATCCACCAGCAGGCGCAGCGCTTCGTTCACCATATCCGCCACCGGATGCTCGGTGCGCGTCAGCCGTGGCCGCAGCCCGCCGATGCCGGGAATCGTATCGGTGGATGCGATCGAGATGTCGTCCGGGCAGCGCAGCCCGAGGTCGGTGACTGCACGCATCACGCCGAGCGCCATGACGCCGCTCGCGACATAAAGGGCGGTCGGGCGGCCGGGCCGGTCGAGCATCTCGCGCGCCACGGAATACGCTGCGTCCTCGCGGAACTCGCCCGAACGGACATGCCCGGGACAGGGCGCCACGCCGCGCGCGCGCATTGCCTGCAACATGCCGTCCAGCCGTCCGCGCCCGGTGGTCAGATGCAGCGGACCGGTGATCGAGCCGATGCGCCGGTGTCCGAGGTCGAGCAGATAGTCGGTGACCTGGCTGGCCGCGGCGACGTTGTCGATACTGACCGAATCCGACCGCCCATCCTCGACCACGCGCCCGAACTGCACGGTCGGAACCGCCATTGCCTCGGCCTCCGGCGGCCACGCCGCGCCGACCGGCACCACCAGCACGCCATCGCACGACAGGGTGCGGATGCGGCCGAGGATGCGGCGCTCCTTCTCCGGCTTCTCGTCGCTGTTGCAGACGACGAGGGCGTAGCCCCACGCCGCCGCCGCCGCCTCGGCGGCGCATACCACACGGCCGAAGAACGGATTGGCGAGGTCGGCCACCACCAGCGCGACAAGCTGGCTGCGCCCGCGCTTCAACGTCTGTGCCGCGAGCGAAGGCGTGTAGTTCAGGGCGCTGACCGCCGAGAGCACGCGCGTGCGCAGCCGCGGGCTGACATAGGCGGAGCCGTTGACCACGGCGGAAACCGTCGCCGTTGACACGCCGGCAGCCCTGGCAACATCCCGGATGGTCGGCACGCGCCCTCGAAACTAACCGTTTCGCCGATCTTGGCCAGCTGGCCGTGCCCTGTCCAGCGGTTGCTTCCCGCTTGCCAAAGCGGTGCCGATGGGCAAATCTGGCAAAACGGTTAGGCGCCGCTCGCCCGCCCAACTACGATGTCACTGCGGAACGGCGGCAAAGGGGGAGGGAAAGCGATCATGCGCGCATGGCTGTTCGTGGCGGCCGCCGCCGTTCTCACGCTGCATGTCGGCGTCGCCGGGGCGGCGGACGCGCCGTTGCTCGGCATCGTCTCGATCAGCGCGACCGAGGCCAACAACGCCCGCTACATCAAGGGTGCCACCGCCGCGGCAAAGGAAGACGGCTGGAAGGTGTCGGTGATCGATGCCTCCGGCAGCGCCGATCAGGCGAATGCTGCGATGCAGAATTTCGCCGGCCTCGGCGCCGGGGCCATCATCGACATGGTGTTCCCCTGGTCTTCGATCGGCGCCGGTCTGGCAGCGGCAAAAAGCGCCGGGATTCCGGTGGTGACATGGGGCGGCGGTCTTGGCGGATCCATCGCGGCCACCAACGGTTCCGGTGCCCCGGTGGCGCAGCCGGTGATCGACCGGATGGTCGCCGATCTCGGCGGCAGCGGCGACGTGCTCGCGCTGACCTATCACACGGGTGAAGTCTGCCGCAACCGCGAGGTGCTGCTCGACGGCATTGTCGGCAAGTCGCCCGCCATTCACGTCACCAGGAACGAAGTGCGCATCCCCGGCTACTTCGAGGATGGGGCACAATATGCCAATGCATGGCTTGCGTCGCATCCGGCCGGCGGTGGCAGGCTGGCGATCTGGGGGTGCTGGGATGATCCGGCGATCGGCGCGATCGGCGCCCTGCGCCAGCAGGGACGCGACGACGTGAAGGTGTATGGCGTCAACGGCAACGCCCAGGCGATCGAGAACATCCGCAACGGCCACATGACAGCCACCGCCTGGGAAGACAGCTACACCGAAGGCTATCGCATGGTGAAGCTGCTCGCCGCGATCAGGGCCGCAGGCGCCAACTGGACGCCCAGGGCGGCCGAGGTGCCGGCGGTGCTGGTCACGCAGCAGAACGTGGCCCAGTTCATCAAGGATCACCCCGACGCGCTCGGCAAGTAGCCGCAGCCGGGATGATGGACGGCGCGCCGTTCCTCGTCGCCGAGGACATCGCGAAATCCTATGGTGGCGCGCAGGCGCTGCGCGGAGTGACGGTGGCGCTGCATGCCGGTGAAGTGCACGGGCTGGTCGGCGCCAACGGCGCGGGCAAGTCCACCCTGATCCGCATCCTGGCCGGCGTGACGGGACCGGATTCGGGCCGCATCCTGCTCGACGGAAGGCCGGTCGCGATTCCCTCCCCCCACCACGCGGCCGACCTGGGCATGAGCTTCATCCACCAGGAACTCGCCTTCGTGCCGGGCATGAGCGTGATCCAGAACATCATGCTCGGATTGCCGAAGAAGACACGCTTCGGCATGATCGACTGGGCGGCGATCGCGCACGAGGTCGCGCCGGTGGCCAAGCGCGTCGGCCTCGGCGCACCGCTCTTCGCCGGTGTCAAGGGTCTGTCAACCGCCGAGAACTGGCTTATCAGCATCTGCCGTGCCCTGATCCGTCGCGCACGCCTGATCGTGATGGATGAGCCGACCGCCTCGCTGTCGGCCGGCGAGGCGGAGAAGCTGTTCAGGATCATCGCCGACCTGACCCGTTCCGGCGTCGGCGTGCTCTATGTCTCCCACCGTCTCGATGAGATTAAGCGTCTCTGCACGCGGGTCACGGCGCTGCGGGATGGTCGCACCGTTGCTCATCTGCGGGGCGGACAGATCACCCGTGGCGCCCTGGTCGGCGCGATCGTCGGCACGTCGGCGGAGGCGCAGGCGAGAGCGCAGCCGGCGCCCAGGACCGGCGGTGTCGTGCTGTCGGTGGATGGCCTCGCGCGTCTGCCGCGTGTCCGCGGCGTCAGCTTCGTGCTGCGCCGGGGCGAGGTGCTCGGCCTTGGCGGACTCGTCGGTGCCGGCCGCAGCGAGGTGGCAAGGCTGATCTACGGCGCCGACCGGCCGGACAGCGGAACCATGACACTGCACGGGCAGCCGTTCGCGCCCGCCAGCCCGGCCGCGGCGGTTCGCGCGGGGCTCGGCCTGGTGCCGGAGGAACGGCGGACGGAGGCGCTGCTGCTGCACAGGAGCATCGCCTTCAACCTGCAGCTTGCGAACCTTGCCTCGCTCCGCCGCGGCCCCCTGCTCGATGGCGGCAGGCGCACGCGGCTCGCGCTCGGGGTCATTCGCGATCTTGCCATCAAGGCACAGGGACCCGACCTGCCGGTCGCACGACTGAGCGGCGGCAACCAGCAGAAGGTGGCGATCGGCCGCTGGCTTCTGCGGGCACCGGACGTGCTGATCCTCGATGAACCAACGCGCGGCGTCGATATCGGGGCGCGGAGCGAGATCCACCGTCACGTGCGCGCGCTGGCGGCGCGGGGCATGGCCGTGCTGGTGATCTCCTCCGAACCGGAAGAACTGCCCGACCTGTGCGACCGCGTCCTGGTGATGGCCGAAGGGCGGGTGGTACTCGAACTGTGCGGCGCCGGGCTCACCCGCAATGCGGTCGTCGCCGCAAGCTATGCCGAAGCGCCCGCACACGGAGTGTCCGCATGATCGCCGACACCGGCCGCCGCCTTTCGCCGCGGGCGAAGGCGGCACTGAACTTCCTCGCCCGCTATGGGACCATCCTCGGGCTGGCGGCGATGATCGTCGCCTTCGCACTCCTCTCGCCGCGCGCTTTCCCCACCGTCGGCAACTTCCGCAACGTGCTGAACCAGGCATCGCTGGCGATGATCATCGCCACCGGACTGACGCTCGCCGTGATCGTCGGCGAACTTGATCTCTCCGTCGGCTTTGCCGCCAGCCTGCACGGCATCCTGGTGACGGGCCTGATCGTCAGCGACGGGCTGCCGATCCCGGTCGCGATCGCTGTCGTCCTGGCCGCGGGCGCCGTGATCGGCCTGATCAATGGCCTGATCGTCACTAAGATCAGGGTCAATTCGGTGATCGCCACGCTGGGCGTGGGCACCATTCTGACCGGTCTCGCTTTCGCCTACTCGGCCGGCGTGCCGATCGTGGCCGGCGTGCCGGAGGCGTTTCTGCAACTTTCCCTGGGCCACTGGCTGTTCGGCATTCCCAACGACATCGTGGTGATGGTGGCGGTTGCAGCGGCACTTTGGCTGCTGGTCGAACGCACGCCGCTGGGCCAGGAAATCCAGGCGGTCGGCGGCAACCCGGCCGCCGCACGGCTGGCCGGGATCGAAGTGGATCGGATCAAGCTGCTCGGCTTCACGATTTCCGGCGTATGCGCATCGCTCACCGGCATCCTGCTCGCCTCGCGGCTGGGCAGCGGCACGGCGAGTGCCGGCGACAGTTACCTGCTCACCGCCTTCGCCGCCGTCTTCCTCGGCTCGGCCACCCTGCGCGACGGCGAATTCCATGTCCTGGGCACGGTGATCGGTGCCCTGATCATTGCGTTCGGCTTCAACGGCCTGAACATCTTCGGTGCGCCGACCTTCTCGCAATACATGCTGCAGGGCGCGATCCTGATCGTGGCAGTCGGCCTCTCCAGCCTCGGCCGCTCGATCGCTGAACGCTGAGCGGGCGTCGACGCGAGGCTTGGCGGCCAAAGTTCGGCATCGGCTATCATGCAGCCCGCTCACGCCGCCCGGCACCCCACAAAGGCCGACCGCCGCCGCTGCCTGTTCGTGCCGTTCCGAGCCGGGATGGTAGCGGCGGACGGATTTGAACCGCCGACCAAGGGATTATGATTCCCCTGCTCTACCGCTGAGCTACGCCGCCATCCTGCTGCGGCCGGGCAGATACCGCCGCCTCCGTCCCGGCGTCAACCGTCGCAGCCGGCCGGCGGATGAAGCCGCCCCCCAGCACGCGGCTGCCCTCATAGAATACCGCCGCCTGCCCCGGTGCGGCCAGCGCCGGCCGCTCCAGCAGCAGTCTTGCACCCGCGCCGTCGGGCACCAGCTCCGCCGCCTGCGGCTGGTCGCGCGCGCGCAGCTTGACCAGGCAGCGCCGGCGCATCGGCGGCGCCAGCCAGTTGACCGCTCCGACCGCCACCTCTCGCCGCGCCGCCGCCGCCGCCGGGCCGATCACCACCCGGCGCGTCGCCGCCTCCAGCGCCACCACCACCTGCCGCGCCCCGCCCGACCGTGCCGCCGTGCCCAGCCGCCTCGCCTGACCCACCGTGTAGCGCGCGATTCCGTCATGCCTCCCGACCACGGCGCCCGCCAGGGTGACGATGTCGCCGGCTCCCAGCGCGTCGGGGCGCAGCCGGCCGACCGTCTCGGCATAGCTGCCTGACGGCACGAAGCAGATGTCCTGGCTGTCGGGCTTCGCCGCCACCGGCAGGCCGAGCCGTGCCGCCGCCGCCCGCACCGTCGCCTTGTCCGGCATGTCGCCGAGCGGAAAGAGGCTCATCGACAGTTGCGCCGGCGTGGTCGCGAACAGGAACCAGCTCTGATCCCGGGCCGGATCGGCGGCACAGTGCAATTCCGGCCCCGCCGTCGCCTCGATCCGCCGCACGTAATGCCCGGTCGCCAGCCGGGCACAGCCGAGGTCGCGCGCCAGCGCCACGAGGTCGGTGAACTTCACCGTCTGGTTGCAGCGCACGCACGGCACCGGCGTCTCGCCCGCGGCATAGGTGGCGGCGAAATCGGCGATCACGGCATCGCGGAACCGCGCCTCGGCATCGATGACGTAATGCGGGATGCCGAGCCGGTCGGCGACGCGGCGCGCATCATGGATGTCCTGGCCGGCACAGCACGCGCCGCGCCGGCCGCTCGCCGCGCCGTGGTCATAGAGTTGCAGCGTGACGCCGATCACCTCGTGCCCGGCCTCGGCCAGCAACCCCGCCACCGTGCTGCTGTCCACGCCGCCCGACATCGCCACCAGCACCCGCATGCCGGCCGCCGCTAGCCGTTCATCAGATTGCGCGTGCCCGCCGGCAGCCGCACCACCAGCCCGTCCAGTGCCGGCGTCATCACGATCTGGCAGCCGAGGCGGGACGTCCTCTCCAGCCCGAAGGCAAGGTCGAGCATGTCCTCCTCATCCTCGGTCGGGGCGCTGAGGCGGGCGAACCAGGCGGCATCGACGATGACATGGCAGGTGGAACAGGCGAGCGAGCCTTCGCAGGCGCCCTCGATGTCGATGCCGTGCCGATGCGCGATCTCCAGCACCGAGAGGCCGAGCGGTGCCTCCACTTCGCGGCGGGTGCCGTCGCGGTCGATGAATGTCATCTTCGGCATGGGGTGCGGTCAGGCCTCGATCGGGTGAAACGCCGTCCTCGCACCTGCCGCCGCCGGCGCTGCGAGCGCGAAGTCGCTGTCGGCGGGCGAGGTAAAGCCTCCCGGCCCGCTCCGCAAGGTCCGCCGCGCCGTCGGCCCGGGCGGGAAGGTGAAAGTGCCGGGCCCCGGCGGCGGCCACCGGCAAATGTTCGCATATGTTCGACACAGTGCGGATTGCCAAAATTTTCATTGAACGAAGGACACATTGCGTCCACCAAGCGACGGTCGTGGGGGGTGGTCGCTTGAACGCAAGGGTGGACAGGCCGGGCGGGTCGCCGCCTCGTCGGCGTCAGAAAGGATTATGCGGCCGTTCGGGACACGCGGGCGGCAACGGCTCGGTATGCGCGGATGAAATCCGCCACCTCCGCCTCCTCCGCCGACCAGGGCAGGGAGACCCGGATCGCCTCGCCCGCCAGCGCGCCCAGCCCCATCGCGTCCAGCACATGGCTGCGGGCGACCTTGCCGGAACTGCACGCCGCCCCGGCGGAGACCTGAACGCCTGCCAGGTCGAGCGCGATCACCTGCGTCTGAGCCGGCACGCCGGGCAGGGCGAGGCAGGTGGTGTTGCCGAGTCGCGGTGCGCCGGCGCCGACCACCACCGCGCCGGCGGCGGCCGCCTCCTGTTCGATCCTGTCACGCAGCGGGGCGAGGCGATCGGCCCCTTCCGCCGCCGCCGCCGCCGCGGCGAAGCCGGCGATGGCGGGCAGCGGCGGGGTACCGCCGCGCCGCCCGCGCTCCTGCCCGCCGCCGGCGATCAGCGGCGTGAGCACGCCGGCCGCGCGCCGGCCGAGCAGCAGCGCCCCGGCACCCATCGGCCCGCCCAGCTTGTGCCCGGACAGCGCCAGGCTGTCGGCGCCGAGCGCGGCAAGATCGACCGGGATGCGGCCGGCCGCCTGCACCGCATCGACATGCAGCAGCGCATCGGCGGCACGGCACAGCGCCGCCACCACGGCGATCGGCTGGATCCCGCCGGTCTCGTTGTTGGCGAGCATCAGGCAGACCAGCGCCGGCGGCCCGGCGGCAAGCATCCGGCGCAGCGCCTCGGCATCGGCGATGCCGTTGCCGTCCACCGGCAGCGACTCGGCCTCTGGCGCGGCGACCCGCACCGCGTCGTGCTCGGTCGCGCCGACGATGCAGCGCCGGCCCCGGCCGAGGGCATGGATGGCAAGGGCATCGGCCTCGGTGCCGCCGGAGGTGAAAACGAGATTGGCCGGCTCGGCACCAAAACGGGCGGCGAGACCCTCGCGCGCCTCCTCCAGCACCCGCCGGGCGGCCCGTCCGGCCGCGTGGACCGAGGCCGGGTTGCCGGGGACCGCCAGGGCCGCCATGGCCGCCGCCACCGCCTCGGGCCGCACCGGCTCGGTCGCATTGGCATCCAGATAGATCATTGCTCCCCTCCACCTCCGGTAACGCTGCGTGGCGCGAAAAGGTTGGATTCCCGGCGACATTCCGGCTATGGAAGAACCCCGTCCGGCGGCTTTGCCGGAGGTGCCGGCAATCCGGCAGCAAAGGCAGCGGAGGGGGTTGGAGCACGATCGGTCACATTGTCAGCGACACGCGGAACAACCGGCGTGACGGCCGACCCGAACGGCACACCCGCCAGCACGGCAAAAATCCCGAATAACGGAGGGAACCGGACCGCCGCCATGCGTTATCAACAGTCTGCGTGCAAAGCGCGAAGCCCTGGCCAATTCCGGACGCGGTACCCATGTGCATCGGACCCAGGGAATGTCAATGCAGGTTTTGCGCCAACACGGCCGGATGGCAGGGCGTGGTGCGGGGGCCTTGGGGTGTCGGGAACGGATTTGGCCGGCCTGTGGCGGAGCGGGCACAGCGGGAAACGGATTGCGTCGTATCATGCCTGAAGTCATGTTTGCCGGCCCCGACGGCCGGCTGGAGGGTCGCTACCACCACTCCAAGGAAAGCGGGGCGCCGCTCGCGCTCATCCTCCACCCGCATCCGCTGCACGGCGGTACGATGAACAACCGCATCGCCTATGCGATGTACCAGTCGTTCCAGCGTCTCGGCTTTTCCGTCATGCGCTTCAATTTCCGCGGCGTCGGCCGCAGCCAGGGGCGCTATGACGGCGGCATCGGCGAAATCGGCGATGCGGCGGCGGCGCTGGACTGGATGCAGGCGGTCAACCCCAGCTCCACCAGCCTGTGGATCGCCGGCTATTCCTTCGGCGCGTTCATCGGCATGCAGCTGCTGATGCGCCGGCCTGAAATCTCCGGCTGGGTCAGCGTGGCACCGCCGGCCAACCATTACGATTTCGGCTTCCTCGCCCCCTGCCCGTGCGGCGGCCTGATGCTGCACGGCGATGCCGACGAGCTGGTGCCGGAGCCAGGGGTGCGCAAGCTCGTGGACAAGCTGAACACGCAGAAGGGCGTGCAGGTCGATTACCGCATCCTGCCCGGCGCCGATCACGTCCTGGCGCAGCACGCCGACCCGGTGTCCGCCCATGTCGAGGACTACGTCAAGAAGACCATGGCAGCACGCTCCATGGCGCTTGCCGCGGACTGACGCCGGGGCCGCCGCAGCAGCCCGGCGACCGGTTCACAAGCACGAGACGGTTGCCGCCCGTGCGCGGCAATGCGTCGCCTGCATGCCACCTCCCCGATGCGGCGTGACGTGAACGCCATGGGGCCGGCAGACAGGGGAACGCCGAATGACAACCACCCGGCGCGCTCTGGCGGCACGCAGCCTCACAGCGTTCGCCTTCGCGGCGGCGCTGACACAGGGCGGCCGCGTGCGCGGGGCCGATGGGGGGAAGCAGCCGGCCGCGCCGCTCGCCCCGGCGCCGGCGCCGGTCAAGGGCAGGTGCCTGTTCGGCGATCTCGACCAGTATCGGGCCGCGCATGACCGTGACGACCGGAACCTCTGGAACAGCGCCCGGGTGGCCGGTGAGGACGGCAGGGTGAAGATCGTCTATCGCATCGCCGACCTCGTGCATGGCCCGACGCGGCATGGCGGCCAGAGTCTCGAATTCGGCGTGCTCAACGTGTCGGACGTGCCGGTGCGGGTGCAGTTCATCGTCGTGGTCACCTCGAACATCGGACGATGGTTCCGCTACCATCTCGGCATCGCCCGTGTCGCCGCCCTCGGCGAGATCAGCGGCGGCGGCGAATTGTCGAAGGAACCGTTCCCGCCGGGGGAGTGCATTGCCGATATCGACGTGAGCGAGATCCGCTCCGCTCCCGAATGAGCACGCCCGCTCACGCGACCCCGGCAGTTGTCGTCGCGCGCCGGCTGCCTGCTTCCTTCCGCCCACCGCCCCGGCGTTGCCGACAGGGCAGCGAGCGGCGTAACCTGCCCGCATCGCCTGAGCGCCGGACCCGACGCGCCGGAGCGGGAGACGCAGCCCGAAGAAGCGACGCATGACGGCAAGAGGAGGAACACCGTGACGCTCTCGCGCCGCTTCCTGCTGGGGTCGGCCGCCGCCGGCCTGCTGCCGTTCCGCGCCCGCGCCGCCGCGCCGGATGTCACCATCGGCGTGCTGACCGACCTTTCAGGTCCGTATCGCGACACCACCGGCCCGACCTCGGTCGCCTGCGCGCAGCAGGCGGTGGCCGATTTCAATGCCGGCGGCTCGCCGCTCAATGTCCAGATGCTGATCGCCGACCATCAGAACAAGGCCGATATCGGCGCCGGCATCGCACGGAGCTGGATCGACAATGCCGGCGTCGATGCCATCGCTGATGTGCCCAATTCCTCGGTCGCCCTCGCCGTCGCCCAGATCGCGCGCGCCAAGGACCGGCTGCTGCTGGATGCCTCCGCCACCACGGTCGCGCTGACCGGCGCGCAGTGCAGCCCGAACACCCTGGTTTGGAGCCTCGATACCTATCTCCTGGCGCAATCGACCGGCGGGGCGATGGTGAAAGCCGGCGGGGATTCCTGGTATTTCATCACCGCCGACTACGCCTTCGGCCATTCGCTGGAGGAGGAGACGGCAAAAGTGGTGACGGCGGCGGGCGGCAGGGTGGCCGGCCGCGTCCGCTACCCGTTCCCCGACACCACGGATTTCTCCGCCTACATGGCACAGGCCCATGCCAGCGGCGCCAAGGTGCTCGGCTTCGCCAATGCCGGCGCCGATCTGGTCAACTGTATCAAGCAGGCGCACGAATTCGGCCTGCCGCAATCGGGCATGCGCCTCGCGCCGCTGGAGATGTTCCTGGCCGACGCCCATGTGCTGGATCCGTCCGATTCCGCGGGCCTCGTCTGCACGGCGACGTTCTACTGGAACATGAACGACCGTACCCGCCGTTTCGCCCAGAAGATCGCCGCGCGCACGCCGGCGAACTGGCCGAACATGGCCCATGCCAGCGTCTATGCCAGCGTGCTGCACTACCTGAAGGCGGTCGCCGACATGGGTCCGGCCGCGGCCAGGCGCAGCGGTGCAGCGACGCTCGAACGCATGAAGCACCTTCCGACCGACGACGACGCCTTCGGCCAGGGCAGCCTGCGTGCCGACGGGCGCGGCCTGTTCCCGGCCTATCTGTTCGAGGTGAAGCCGAAGCAGCAGCGCAGCAATCCGTGGGATCTCTACCGCCTGCTCGCCACCACCCCGGCGGCGCAGGCGGTGCATCCGCTGGGCGAGGGCGGCTGCCCCCTCGGGCGGGCGTGACCGGGGGGTGCGGCGCCGCTCAGCGGAACTGCACCAGCCGCCCCCGCGGCGCGCCGGTCACCGCATCGTCGCGCATCACCGCCCGGCCGCGCAGAATCGTCGCCACCGGCCAGCCCGTCACGCGCATCCCCGCGAACGGCGTCCAGCCGCAGGGCGAGACGATCCAGCTTTCCTCGATGCGGCGGACCGCCCGCAGATCGACCAGGGTGACATCGGCATCGTAGCCGGCGGCGAGCCTTCCCTTGCCGACCGCGCCATAGACCCGCGCCGGTCCCGCGCACAGCAGATCGACCAGGCGAGGCAGCGACAGCCGGCCGGCATTCACATGATCGAGCATCACCGGCACCAGCGTCTGCACCCCGGTCAGCCCGGCGGCGCAGGCGGGCCACGGACGTTCCTTCGCCGCGCGGGAATGCGGTGCGTGGTCCGAGCCGACGGTATCGACCGTGCCGTCGCGCACCGCCGCCCACGCCGCCTCCAGGTGGCGGCGGTCGCGCAGCGGCGGGTTCATCACCGCATAGCCGCCGAGCCGCTCATAGGCATCGGGGGCGACCTGTGTCAGGTGATTGACCAGCACCTCCACCGTGCACAGATCGCGATGATCCGTGATATAGTTGAGTTCCTCGGCCGTCGAGACGTGCAGGAGATGCGCCGGCCGGCCGGTCGCGCGCGCCAGCGCGACAATGCGGCGGGTGCCGAGAAAGGCGCATTCCACGTCGCGCCACAGCATGTGCGTGGCATAGGGCGCACCCGCCGCAAACAGCGTGCGCCGCGCCTGCAGGCGGTACTCGTCCTCGCTGTGATAGGCGATGCGACGACGGCCGGCGCGCATCACGCGCTCCAGGCTTGCGTCGTCCTCCACCAGCAGATCGCCCGTCGAACTGCCGGCGAACACCTTGATCGCGCACGCCCCGGCGGCCGTTTCCAGCGCCGCCAGCGCGCCGACATTGGCCTTGGTCGCGCCGACATAAAGGCCCATGTCGCACCACGCCGTGCGCGCGACGAAATCCTGCTTCCAGGCCAGCGTCTGCGCATCGGTGACGGCAGGCGCGGTGTTCGGCATGTCGAAGACGGCGGTGAGGCCGCCCAGCACGGCCGCCTTCGTCCCGGTCGCGATCGTCTCGACCGACGCGTCGCCAGGCTCGCGCAGATGCACATGCGGGTCGATCAGCCCCGGCAGCACATGCAGGTGGCGCGCATCGATCACCTCGTCGGCGGTCGCGGCGGCGAGGGCGCCGATCCCGGCGATGCGCCCGTTGCGCACGCCGACATCGGCCGCCACTTCGCCCCACGGCAGCACGCAGATGCCGTTGCGGATCAGCAGGTGGTAATGCCCCGCCATCATCCCTGCTCCATTCGCGCTACCGTGTCGCCAGCGTCTCGAACACATCGCCCGCCGGCGCCAGCCCCTGGATGTGGGTGCGGTGCCACAGCGCATAGAACAGCAGGTGCCAGGCGGCAAACGATTGGCGCCGTCCGGCCGCGTGACGGAACAGCGCCACCACCCGCGCCGGCTCGGCGATCTCGGCAATGCCGGGCTGCATGGCGACCAGCTTGCCCAGCCGCTCGCCGACACCACCGATCCAGACGCCGACCGGCACCGTGAACCCCTGCTTCCTCGCGAACGGCCGTGCCGCCGTGCAATTGGTGGCAAGCCACTGGCGCAGCAGCCATTTGCCCATGCCGTCGCGCACCTTCAGCGCATCCGGCAGGCGGAATGCCGCCGCCGCCACGCCGTGGTCGAGGAACGGGGTGCGACCCTCCACCGCATGCGCCATCAGGCAGCGGTCGAGCTTGAGCAGCAGGTCGTGCGGCAGCCAGTCGGCGATGTCGGTGGCCTGCGCCGCGGCCAATCGCGTGCGTCCGCCGGTGGCGGCCTGCGCCTCAGCCGCCGCGATGCCGTCGCGCCAGGCGGCGGGGCGGGCACGCAGCACGTCCAGCCGGTCGAACGTGCCCCGCCCGCGCATCACCCGCCCGCCACGCCACCATGGCCGGGCCGCACTGCGATAGCGGCCGTAGCCGGCGAACATCTCGTCCCCCCCCTCACCCGACAGCACCACCTTCACCTCCTGGCGCGCGCGCCGGGCAAGGAACCAGGTGGGGATGATGGCATAGTCCGCCGCCGGATCGTCCATGCAGGCGACGATCTCCGGCAGGTGGCGCCATACCATCGCCTCCGTCACCTCCAGCGTCTCGTGCCGGGCACCGACGGCGCGGGCGAGGGTCGCCGCCTCCTCCCGCTCATCGGCGGCACCGGGGGCTGCGAACCCGGCGGTGAAGGCGAGCACCGGCGCGGTGTTCAGCCGCGCCATCAGCACCAGCAGCACCGAGGAATCGATGCCGCCCGACAGGAACATGCCGTATGGCACATCGCTGCGCTGGTGCAGATCAACGCTTTCGGTCAGCGCCGCATCCAGCCGGCGCAGCGCTGCGTCGGCGTCGATCTCCTCCGCCCCGCCCTCGGGCAGCGCCGGCAGCCTGTGGTGTTCCAGCACCCGCCCGTCGCCGCACAGCAGCGTCTCACCGGGCAGGACGCGGCGGATGCCGGGAAAGATGGTCTCCGCGCCTGAGGTGAACTGCACCTGCAACAGCTCGTCGCGCGCGGCGGGACGCAGCGCGCGCTTGACGATGCCGGCGGCCAGCAGCGCCTGCGGTTCCGAGGCAAAGGCAAGGCCGGCGTCGGTCTGGGCGATATAGAGCGGCTTGATGCCGAACGGATCGCGCGACAGCGTCACTGTCCGTCCCGCGCGTTCGTGGATGGCGAGCGCATACATGCCGCGCAGGGCGCTGGCATAGCGGGTGCCGTCGCGCAGCCAGAGATGCAGCGCGACCTCATTGTCGCTCTCGGTCGCGAACCGCGTCTGCGGCATGGCCGCGCGCTGCTCGCGGTAATTGTAGATCTCGCCGTTGCCGACCAGGGCGGCGGAGCCGGCGAACAGCGGCTGGTCGCCGCCGGCGAGATCGATGATGGCGAGTCGCGTCTGCACCAGCGCCACCCGGCCGACCGCGGTGTGGCCGCTGCCGTCCGGGCCGCGATGGGCGAGCGCGCGCTCCAGCGCCACGAGGGTTGCCGGCTCCGGCGCGGGTGCGCCCGGGGCGGCGATCAGGCCGGCAATTCCGCACATGGGGGGGGCATAGCATCGACGGCGCCGCATGTCTTGCGCAGGGATGCGCGCGGCCCATCTCCGTCGGATGACAAAACTGGCGCTGCTCGCCGACCGCGGCGTGGTCGCGGTGGCCGGCGAAGACCGGGGGCCGTTCCTCCAGGGCCTCGTGTCCAATGACGTGACCGAGGCAGGGCCGGGCCGCGCGGTATGGGCGGCGCTGCTGACGCCGCAGGGCAAATGGCTTGCCGATTTCCTCATCCTGGCGGAGGGCGAGCGGCTGCTGCTCGACTGCGAGCGGGCGCAGGCACCGATGATCGTCGCGCGCCTTACCCGCTACCGCCTCCGCGCACGGGTGGAGGTGCAGGATATATCGGCCGCGCGGCACGTCCATGTCGCGTGGGAGGGCGTTCCGGCGGTGCCCGGCGGCGTCCTCGCTGCCCCGGACCCGCGGCTGCCCGACGCCGGGTGGCGCCTGATCGCCGATCGGCTGCTGCCCGCCAACGCCGACGCGGCGGCGTGGGACAGGCACCGCATCGCCCTCGGCCTGCCCGACGGCTCGCGCGACCTGGAGGCGGAGAAATCGGTGCTGCTGGAAGCCGGGTTCGACGAGCTGCACGGCATCTCGTGGACCAAGGGCTGCTACATGGGCCAGGAACTGACAGCGCGAACCCGCTACCGCGGACTGGTCAAGCGGCGGCTGGTCCCGGTCGCGATCGAAGGCACGGCGCCCGATCCCGGCACGCCGGTACTATGCCTCGGCAAGGACGCGGGCGTGCTGCGCTCGGTCGCCGGCACGGCGGGCCTCGCGCTCCTGCGGCTGGAGGCGGTGGGCGGGCCGCTCACCTGCGGCACCGCCCGCCTCCTGCCGCGCCCGCCGGCATGGCTGGCGCTGCCCGCGGCGTGATGCGGCGCAGTCAGGTATCCTGGGCGGTCAGGTATCCTGGATGTCGTCGCTCCAGCCGCCGCCGTCGTCGCTCGCCTGATCCCAGCCGCCACCCTGGTCGATGCCCTGGTCGATGCCGGGATCGGCCGAGGCATCCTGCCAGCCGCCGCCGCCCTGGTCCGGTGCCGGGGTCCAGTCCGCCTGGTCGATCTGCGCCGGGCCGGTGAATTTGTCGTCGCCCATCGGCTCCTTCGCCGGGCCGCCATAATCGCCGGCATCGCCGCCGGGCGCACCCCAGGGGTTGGCGTTGCCGCCCGGCACCACCTCCACCACCTGCTCCGGCCCGCCGCCCCAGCCGCCGCCGAACCCGCCGATCCCCTCATGCCGGCCGGAGAACAGGCTGGTCAGCGCATCCGCCGCCAGCACCCCGCCGGCCACCCCCGCGGCGGTGCGCAGCGCCGAACCGAGGAAGCCCGACCCCTGGCTCGGGAACATGCCGGGATTGTAGCCCGGCGGATATTGCGGCGGCGGCGGCGCGTATTGCGGCGGTGGCGCGGCCGGCCGGGCCGGGCCGCCGCCGCCGAATAGGCCGGAGAGGAAGCCGCGCGGCTGCTGCGGCGGCGCCGCACCTTCCCCCCAGGGCGAGCCACCCGGTGCCGCCGGCCCGGCTTGCGCGGCGCGCAATTGCTGCACCTCCCATTGCAGGCGGGCAATGCGGTTCTGCGCCTCCACCAGCGCGTGCTCCTCGACCATCGCCATCTGGGTGATGCGGTAGCGCGCTTCGGGATAGCGGGCGAACAGGTCGGCGATCAGCCGGTCGGCCTCCGGATCGAGGGGCGGCAGCGGCTGGCCCGAGGGCTGGCCCGTGGGCTGGCCCGGGCCGCCACTGGCCCGCTCGATGAAGCGGGTGATCAGGTCGCGTTCCTCGCTGGTCATGGGAATCCCCGTGGGTCCGTTGACGAGGCGCGATGTGGCGCCGATGCGCCGGCGCTTCAAGCGGGCGTCCTTGTTACACCCCGGCGCGCCCCCTATGGTGCGCCGCATCACGGCGCAGGGCGGGAACGGAGGCGATGGCGGCGACCCGTGTCAGGAGCGAGAGCTTCCAGGCGCTGATCCTGCGCCTGCACGCCTTCTGGTCGGCTCAGGGCTGCGTGATCCTGCAACCCTATGACATGGAGGTCGGCGCCGGGACGTTCCACCCGGCGACGACGCTGCGCGCCCTCGGCCGCCGGCCGTGGCGCGCCGCCTATGTCCAGCCGAGTCGCCGGCCCGCGGACGGGCGCTATGGCGAGAATCCCAACCGTTTGCAACATTATTACCAGTATCAGGTCATCATGAAACCCAGCCCGCCGGACGCCCAGGCGCTGCTGCTGGAAAGCTACCGGGAAATCGGCCTCGATCCGCTGCGGCACGATTTCCGCTTCGTCGAGGATGACTGGGAAAGCCCGACGCTGGGTGCGTGGGGGCTGGGCTGGGAAGTGTGGTGCGACGGGATGGAGGTGGGACAGTTCACCTATTTCCAGCAGGTCGGCGGCATCGCAGCGGCGCTGCCCAGCTTCGAGATGACCTACGGGCTGGAACGGCTCGCCATGTATGTCCAGGGCGTGGAAAACGTCTTCGATCTCGACTTCAACGGCGCCGGCGTGCGCTACGGCGACGTGTTCCTGCGCGCCGAGCGGGAATACAGCGCCTACAACTTCGAGCACGCCGATACCGGCATGCTGGTCCGGCATTTCGCCGATGCCGAACGGGAATGCGCCGCCCTGCTCGCCGCCCGGCTGGCGCTGCCGGCCTATGACCAGTGCATCAAGGCAAGCCATCTGTTCAACCTGCTCGACGCGCGCGGTGTCATCAGCGTGGCGGAGCGCGCGAGCTATATCGGCCGCGTGCGCACACTGGCCCGCGGCTGTTGCGAAGCGTGGCTGGACGGCGAGGAACCCGCCAACCGCGAATTGATATCGAAGACCTGACATGCCGGAACTGCTGCTCGAACTGTTCGGCGAGGAAATTCCGGCCCGCATGCAGGCACGGGCCGCCGACGACCTTGCCCGGCTCGCCGGCGCGGCATTGGCGCCGCTGTTGCCGCAGGCGCCGATGACGTTTCATGGACCGCGCCGGATCGCGCTCTCCTGCACCGTCGCCGCGGGCGTGGCCGAAACCCGCAGCAGCGAGCGCGGTCCGCGCATCGCCGCACCGGAACAGGCGCTCGCCGGGTTCCTGCGCAAACACGGCGCGGCGCGCGACGCCCTGCGGCAGGAAGGCGATTTCTGGGTGCTGGACCGGATCAGCCCGGGCATCGCCGCCGCCGCCCTGATCGCGCGCGAGCTGCCCGGCCTGCTGCGCCGGTTTCCCTGGCCGAAATCGATGCGCTGGGGCGGCAGCAGCGCGTTCACCTGGGTGCGCCCGCTGCGCCGCATCCTGTGCGTGCTGGACGGCGCGGCGGTGCCGTTCGATCTGCGCGACGGCGGCGATGACGGGCACGGGGTGGTTGCCGACGCGCTCAGCGAAGGCCACCGCTTCCTCGCCCCCGCACCGTTCGCCGTGCGCTCCCGCGCCGACTGGCAGGAAGGGCTGCGCGCGCGCTTCGTGATCGCCGATGCCGCCGAACGGCGGGCGCGGATCGCGGCCGGGCTCCGCGATCTCGCTGCAACGGAGGGGCTGCATGTCGCCGAGGATGCAGGGCTGCTCGACGAAGTGACCGGCCTCGTCGAATGGCCGGTGCCGATGCTCGGCCGGATCGATGCCGCCTTCATGGACCTGCCGCCGGAGGTGATGCAGGTGTCGATGCGCGTCAATCAGCGCTACTTCGCGCTGCGTGACGGCGCGGGCCGGGCGGCGCCGTATTTCGCCTTCATCGCCAATATTCCGGGCACCGACGGCGGTGCGGCGATCGTCGCCGGCAATGAACGGGTGCTGCGCGCACGCTTCGCCGATGCCCGGCACTTCTGGGACGCCGACCGGCGGCACCGGCTGGAAAGCCGCGTCGCCGCGCTCGACGGCATCACGTTCGAGGCGCGGCTCGGCACCCAGGGCGAGCGGGTGCGCCGGCTGATGCGGCTTGCCGCGATGATCGCCCCGCAGGTTGGCGCCGATCCCGCGCGCGCCGAGCGGGCGGCGCTGCTGACAAAGGCCGATCTGGTGACCGGCATGGTCGGCGAGTTCCCGGAACTGCAAGGCGTGATGGGACGATATTACGCCCTGCATGACCATGAGGATGCCGATATCGCCGACGCGATCCGCGACCATTACGCGCCGAAGGGGCCGGCCGACACCGTGCCGCTCGCCAAGGTCAGCGTCGCGGTTGCACTCGCCGACAAGATCGACACGCTGGCTGCATTCTTTGCGATCGGTGAGAAGCCCACCGGCTCGGGCGATCCGTTCGCGCTGCGCCGCGCCGCGCTCGGCATTCTTCGCATCGTGCGGGAGAATGGGCTGCGGCTGCCGCTGCGGCCGCTGTTCGCCGACGTGTTGCACGCCAGCGGCTGGCCGATCATCGAGGAAGAAATCTGTGATTTCCTCCTCGATCGCCTGGTGGTGCAGATGCGCGCCGACGGGGCGCGGTACGACGTGGTGCAGGCTGTCCGGCACTTCGCGGACGGCGAGGGCAGCGACGTGACGCTGCTGCTCGCCCGCGCGGCGGCGGTCGGCGCCATGCTCGGCACCGGGGAAGGCGCCAATCTGCTCGCCGGCTATCGCCGCGCCGCCAACATCCTGCGCATCGAGGAACGCCGGGACGGGCCCCATGACGGACCGGTGGAGGCCGCGTTGCTCACCGAACCGGCCGAGGAGGCGCTGTTCACCGCGCTCGCGCATGTCGAAGCCGATGTCGCGCACCATATCGCCGGGGAGAATTTTGCCGCGGCGGTGGAATCGCTCGCCACCCTGCGTCCGACACTCGATGCCTTCTTCGATCGCGTCACCGTGAACGATCCGCACCCTGAAATCCGCCGCAATCGTCTGCGCCTGCTCGCCCGCGTGCGTGCCGCCATGCATCTCGCCGCCGATTTCTCGAAAATCGAAGGCTGACTTCGGAGGAACTCGCCACCATGACCAAATGGGTGTACAGCTTCGGCGCCGGCCACAACGAGGGGCGGGCGGATCTGCGCGACCTGCTCGGCGGCAAGGGCGCCAACCTCGCCGAGATGGCGGTAATCGGCCTGCCGGTGCCGCCCGGCTTCACCATCACCACCGAGGTCTGCACCGCCTTCTACGACAACAACCGGCACTATCCCGCCGACCTCGCCGACCAGGTGCGCGCGGCCCTCGCCCGCGTCGAACAGGCCGTCGGCCTGCGCTTCGGCGACCGTCACCGGCCGCTGCTGGTCTCCGTCCGTTCCGGCGCGCGCGTCTCCATGCCGGGGATGATGGACACCGTGCTCAATCTCGGCCTCAACGACGCGACCGTGGAGGGGCTGGGCGAGGCGTCCGGCGATGCGCGCTTCGCGTGGGACAGCTACCGCCGCTTCATCCAGATGTACGGCAGCGTCGTGCTCGGTGTCGAACACCACCGGTTCGAGGAGATCATCGACCACGTCAAGATGGATGCCGGCGTGGTGGAGGATACCGCGCTCGCCGCCGCCGACTGGCATCGCGTGGTCGATGGCTACAAGGAAACCGTGCGGCGGGAGACCGGGAAGCCGTTCCCGCAGGATCCCGAGGAACAGCTCTGGGGCGCGATCGGCGCGGTGTTCGGAAGCTGGATGAACCCGCGCGCCAACACCTACCGCCGCCTGCACGACATTCCCGCAAGCTGGGGCACGGCGGTCAACGTGCAGGCGATGGTGTTCGGCAACATGGGCGAGAACTGCGCCACCGGCGTCTGCTTCACGCGCGACCCCTCGACCGGGGAGAACATTTTCTACGGGGAATATCTGGTCAACGCCCAGGGGGAGGACGTGGTCGCCGGCATCCGCACGCCGCAACCCCTGTCGCGGTCACGCGCCAAGCCCGGCGAGATCAGCATGGAACAGGCGCTGCCCGACGCCTATGCCGAATTGCTGCGCGTGCGCGAGACGCTGGAGCGGCATTACCGCGACATGCAGGACATCGAGTTCACCGTGCAGCAGAACAAGCTCTACATGCTGCAAACGCGCAACGGCAAGCGCACTGCGGCGGCCAGCCTGCGTATCGCCGTGGAAATGGCGAACGAGGGGCTGATCGACCGCAATGAGGCGGTCCGGCGCGTCAACCCCGCCTCGCTCGACCAGTTGCTGCATCCCACCCTCGATCCCAGGGGCGCGCGCACGCTGCTCTCCAGGGGGCTGCCCGCCAGCCCCGGTGCGGCGAGCGGCGCCGTGGTGTTCAGCGCCGATGAGGCGGAAAGCCGCGCCGCCAAGGGCGAGGCGGTGATCCTGGTGCGGATCGAGACCAGCCCCGAGGATATTCACGGCATGAATGCCGCCCGCGGCATCCTGACCACGCGCGGCGGCATGACCAGCCACGCCGCCGTGGTCGCGCGCGGCATGGGCCGGCCCTGCGTCGCCGGCGCCGGCGGCATCTCCGTCGATTACGGCTCGCAGACCCTCAGCGCCGGCGGCCGGACATTGAATGCCGGCGACACCATCACCCTCGACGGCGCAACCGGCGAAATCTTCGTCGGCCATGTGCCGATGATCGAGCCGACGCTGTCGGGCGATTTCGCGACGCTGATGGCCTGGGCGGATGCCGCGCGCCGGATGCGCGTGCGCACCAACGCCGAAACCCCGCTCGATGCCGAAACCGCGCGCAGGTTCGGCGCCGAGGGCATCGGCCTGTGCCGCACCGAGCACATGTTCTTCGATCCCGAACGCATCGGCGCGGTGCGCCAGATGATCATGGCGCATGACGAGCACGGGCGGCGCGCGGCATTGGCGCGCCTGCTGCCGTTCCAGCGCCGCGATTTCACCGACCTGTTTCGCATCATGGCCGGCCTGCCGGTGACGATCCGCCTGCTCGACCCGCCGCTGCACGAATTCCTGCCGCATGCCGATGCCGAGCTGGAGGAGGTGGCGGAGGCGCTGGGCACCGATGTCCAGGCCATGCGCCGCCGCGCGGCCGAACTCGCGGAAGCGAACCCGATGCTCGGCCATCGCGGCTGCCGGCTCGGCGTGACTTATCCGGAGATCTACGAAATGCAGGCGCGGGCGATCTTCGAGGGCGCGATTGCGATCGTGCAGGAAGGCGGCACCGCGCCGGTGCCCGAGATCATGATCCCGCTGGTCGGCGCCAAGCGCGAGCTGGAGATCACGCGTGCGCAGGTGGAGCACGCCGCCGCCGAGGTGTTCAAGGAAAGCGGCCAGAAGATCGAATACGTGATCGGCACCATGATCGAACTGCCGCGCGCCGCCATCACCGCCGACAGGATCGCCGAGGCGGCGGACTTCTTCTCGTTCGGCACCAATGACCTGACGCAGACGGTGTTCGGCCTGTCGCGCGACGACGCCGGCAAGTTCCTGCCGCGCTACGTCGAACTCGGCATCCTGCCGAAGGATCCGTTCGTCACCCTGGATACCGAGGGCGTCGGCGCGATGGTGCGCATCGCGGCGGAAAAGGGACGGGCCGGCAAGCCGGCACTCAAGCTCGGCATCTGCGGCGAGCATGGCGGCGATCCGGCGTCGATCGCGTTCTGCGAATCGATCGGCCTCGATTACGTCTCGTGCAGCCCGTACCGCGTGCCGGTGGCCCGGCTGGCGGCGGCACAGGCGGCACTCGGGACGGGCGGCGACCGGACCGCCTGAGGTAAAATTGCCGGAAGGCCGAACTCTTCCGGCCTTTCGGCAATCCGGCATGGGCGCCCTGTCGGCGGGCGGCTACGGCTCCGCCGCCATCGCCGCCGCCCCGGCGACCTCGGTGCCGGCGTGGCCAAGGCCGTTGAAGAAGGCATTGAGCACCACTGCGACGATGCTGGCGAGCAGGATGCCGGAGTCGAGCAGCGGCTTCAGCACCGTCGGCAGGGCGGCGAAGAAATTGTCGGCGATCAGCGGGATCATGCCGAAGCCGAGGCTGATCGCGACGATGAACAGATTGTGCCGCCGGGTCGCGAAATCGACCTCTGCGAGAATGCGGATGCCGGTTGCCGCGACCATGCCGAACATCACCACGCCGGCGCCGCCCAGCACGAACACCGGCACCGCGGCAACGATCGCGCCGAGTTTCGGGATCAGCCCGAGCACGATCAGGATGACGCCGCCGGCGACGGTGACGAAGCGCGAACGGATGCCGGTGACACCGACCAGCCCGACATTCTGCGAGAACGAGGTGTAGGGGAACGTGTTGAACAGCCCGCCGAGCACGGTGCCGATGCCGTCGGCGCGCAGTCCCCGCGTCAGCGCCGGCTGATCGACCGGGCGCCCGACCATCGCGCCGACGGCGAGGAACATCCCCGTGCTCTCGATCATCACTACGATCATGACGAGGCACATGGTGGCGATCGGCACCGGCAGGAACACCGGAACGCCGAACTGCAACGGCATGATCGGCGCGATCCAGTGCGCCGCGGCGACCGGCGCGAAATCCATCCGCCCCAGCGCGGCGGCCAGCACCGCGCCGGCGATGGTGCCCAGCAGCACGGCGATGTTGGCGAGGAAGCCGCGCGCCCAGCGGACGATCGCCAGGATCACCAGCAGCACGAACAATGCGACCAGCAGATTCTCCGCCGCGCCATAGCCCGGGTTGGGCACCTGCATGCGCACGCCGTCCACCACCTTCGTCAGCATCGGCAGCCCGCCGCCCGCCCAGTTGATGCCGATCCGCATCAGCGACACGCCGATCACCAGGATCACGGTCCCCGTCACCAGCGGCGGGAACGCCGGCAGCATGCGGCTGACGAATGGCGCCACGGCAATGCCGAACAGCCCGGCCGCGATCACCGCGCCATAGATCACCAGCAGCGCATCGGGCGGCTGGAATCCCGCCCCTACCGCTGCCTTGGCCGCCCCGATCATCGCCAGCATGGGGGCGACGGAGGCGAAGGTGACGCCCATCATCACCGGCAGCCTGATGCCGGCGCCGGGAATGCCCAACGACTGAACCAGCGTCGCCAGACCGCAGGCGAACAGATCGGCACTGATCAGCAGCGCCCGCTGCGGCGGCGCAAGCCCGAGCGCGCCGCCGATGATCAGCGGCACCGCCACCGCGCCCGCATACATGACCAGGACATGCTGGATGCCGAGCACCAACAGCCGCGGGCTCGGCAGAACCTCATCGACCGGCGAGACGGATGCGCTGGTTGACGCGCTCATTGTCATTTCCCCCTTCCGGCGTCGGCCGGGCGCCGCGCCGTCCGGGCAGTCAAGCGAAAATCGGACGTTCCGGCAATGGCAAACCCTGCCCGCTTCAGCGCAGCTCGCTCAGCAGCGACAACTGCCGGTTGTCGTTGTGGGAGGCGTCGGGCACCGGGATCGGATAGTCGCCGGTGAAGCAGGCGTCGCAGAAATGCGGCGCCGCCGCGTCGCGCGCGTCCTGACGCAGCGCGCGATACAGCCCGTCGATGGAAATGAACGAGAGGCTGTCGGCGCCGATCAGCGCCGCCATCTCCTCCACGCTGTGGCGCGCCGCCAGCAGCTTGCCGCGCTCCGGCGTGTCGATGCCGTAGAAGCAGGAATGCGTGGTGGGCGGGGAGGAGATGCGCATATGCACCTCCGCCGCCCCGGCCTGGCGCACCATCTCGACGATCTTGCGGCTGGTGGTGCCGCGCACGATGCTGTCGTCCACCAGCACCACCCGCCGCCCCTCCAGCATCGGCCGGTTGGCGGAGTGCTTGAGCTTGACGCCAAGGTTGCGGATATGGTCGGTCGGCTCGATGAAGGTGCGGCCGACATAGTGGTTGCGGATGATGCCGAGCTCGAACGGCACCCCGCATTCGCCGGCATAGCCCATCGCCGCAGGCACGCCGGAATCGGGCACCGGCACGATCACGTCGGCCGCCACATGGCTCTCGCGCGCCAGCTCGGCGCCGATGCGCTTGCGCGCCTCATAGACCGGCGTGCCTTCGACGACCGAGTCCGGCCGCGCGAAATAGATGTATTCGAATACGCAGAACCGCGGCCGGCTGCGCGCGAACGGGCGCAGGCTGGAAAGCCCGTTCCCGTCGATCACGACGATCTCGCCCGGCTCCACGTCGCGGACGAATTCCGCGCCGACGATATCGAGCGCGCAGGTCTCGCTCGCCAGCACGAAGCCGCCGCCGTCCAGCCTGCCGATGATGAGCGGGCGCACCCCGAGCGGGTCGCGCGCCCCGATCAGCGCCGAGTCGGTCAGCGCGATCAGCGAATAGGCGCCCATCACCTGCTTCAACGCGTCGATCAGCCGGTCGAGCACGGTCGCATAGAGGCTGATCGCGATCAGGTGGATGAACACCTCGCTGTCGGTGGTGGACTGGAACAGGCAGCCGCGGCGCACCAGCGCGCGGCGCAGTGCGGTCGCGTTGGTCAGGTTGCCGTTGTGCGCGACGGCCAGCCCGCCGAACTCGAAATCGGCATAGAGCGGCTGCACGTTGCGCAGCACCGTATCGCCGGTCGTGGCATAGCGGTTGTGGCCGACGGCGCGGCTGCCCGGCAGCGCGGCGATCACCCGCGCGTCGGAGAAATTGTCGCCGACCAGGCCGAGGCCGCGATGCGAATGGAACCGCGTGCCGTCGAAGCTGACGATGCCCGTCGCCTCCTGCCCGCGATGCTGCAACGCATGCAGGCCGAGGGCCGCGACGGCGGCGGCATCGGCGTTGTTCCAGACGCCGACGACGCCGCATTCCTCATGCAGCCTGTCGTCGTGACCGGCGGTATCGGACATCCCGTTCTCCTGGCCCGCTGCGGGCCCTCGCTCACGGATGGGCCAGTGCCCGTCCCTGCGGCAGGGCGTGCAGCAGGTCGCCGGCCCGGGTCTCGCGCCCGGCCGGCGGCCGGACGACGTTCGGGCGGTATTCCGCCGGCAGCAGGCCCACGGCGAACACCGCCGCCTGATAAGCATAAGGCAGGGTCCGCGCCTGCAACACCGGCGCCGGCCAGCGATCGGCGCTCACCACCCATCCCGTCGCGATATAGGCAAAGGCGATCAGCACTGCACCCCGGAGCAGCCCGAAAACCACCCCGAGCGTGCGGTCCACGCCGCCCAGCAGCGACATCCGCACCACCCCGCCGATCATCGCCGAGACGGCCGACAGCACGATCAGGGCCACCACGAACATCGCCGCAAGCGCCGCCAGGCGGCCATATTCCGGCCCGACCCAGCGGATGAAGCGCCCCTCCACGAACGGTGTCGCCCAGACCGCGAACAGGGCGGCGCCGATCCAGGCACCGATGCCCAGCACCTCGCGCACGAAGCCGCGCAGGAATGCCAGCAGCGCCGAGATGGCCACCACGCCAATGACGATCAGATCGACCCAGTTCACGCAACCTCGCCTGCCTGCGCAACCGCCGGATATAGCGCCCCCGGCGGCGCCGGCGCCAGGGCATCATGCGCGCAGGCCCGCCACCAGGTCGGCCAGGTGGCCGATCTCATGCAGCGCGATCCCCTCCGGCGCGGCCAGCGGGCGGTTGCCGCGCGCCACCCGCCGCGGCAGGCAGGCGGCGGTGAAGCCGAGTTTCTGCGCCTCCTTCAGCCGCGCCTCCGCCTGCGCCACCTGCCGGATTTCGCCCGACAGCCCGACCTCGCCGAAATAGACCCGGCCAGGGTCGGTCGGCCGGTCGGCGGCGGCGGAGGCGATCGCCGCTGCCACCGCCAGGTCCGCCGCCGGCTCGGCGATCCGCAACCCCCCGGCGATGTTGAGCCACACGTCGCTCGCGCCGAGCCGGAGGCCGCAGCGCGCCTCCAGCACCGCGAGCAGCATGGCGAGCCGCCCCGGCTCCCACCCGATCACCGCGCGGCGCGGCGCGCCGCCGGGGTTGGGCGCCAGCAGCGCCTGCACCTCCACCAGCACCGGCCGCGTCCCTTCGAGGCCGGCGAACACGGCACTGCCGGCGACATTGCCGCGCCGCTCGGCCAGGAACAGGGCGGAGGGGTTGGCAACCTCGGCCAGGCCGCGTTCCGTCATCTCGAACACGCCGATCTCGTCGGTGGCGCCGAAGCGGTTCTTGTTGCCGCGCAGGATGCGGAACTGGTGGCCACGGTCGCCCTCGAAATGCAGCACCGCATCGACCATGTGCTCCAGCACCCGCGGCCCGGCAATGGCGCCATCCTTGGTGACGTGGCCGACCAGCACCAGCGCGAAGCCGCGCGCCTTGGCCAGCCGGATCAGCTCGAAGGCGGCGGCCCGCACCTGGGAAACGGAGCCGGGCGCGCTCTCCAGGCTGTCGAGCCACATGGTCTGGATGCTGTCGATCACCACCAGCGCGATGTCGCTCTCCGCCTCCAGCCCGGCGGCGATATCGCGCAGGTTGATGGCGGCGGCGAGCCCGAGCGGAGCGGCGGCGAGGTCGAGCCGGCGGGCGCGCAGCCGCACCTGCTCGATCGCCTCCTCGCCCGAGACATAGAGCACGCGCCGCCCGGCACCGGCGAGGGCGGCGGCGGCCTGGAGCAGCAGCGTCGATTTGCCGATGCCCGGGTCGCCGCCAAGCAGCACCGCGGAGCCGGGGACGAGACCGCCGCCGAGCACGCGATCCAGTTCGGCGATGCCGGTCGCCGCGCGCGGCGGCGGCGCCGTCGCACCCGCCAGCGCGACGAAGTCGATGCGCCTCGCGGAAGCGGCCCTGGCGCGGCCGGCGGCCGGCGCCGCCGGTTCCTCGACGATCGTGTTCCATGCGCCACAACCCTCGCAGCGGCCGGCCCATTTCGCCGTGACCGCGCCGCAGGACTGGCAGACAAAGCGGGCGGGCGGCCGCGCCATGGTCAGCCCCGGTCGGCCGGCACCGGCAGATCGAGCCGCGTCAGCATTCCGCGCCACACGGCTTCCGCCGCCGCCGGGGCATAGAGCGCCGCCACCCGCTCCAGCGCGCGGGCCGACTGGGCCTGCCAGAGCGCCCCGTCCTCATGCAGTTGCAAGATCGCCTGCGCGAACGTCTCCGGCGTGTCGGCCACGGCGATGCCGTCGCCCGGTGCCAGCCCGGTGCCCTCCAGCGACACCGGGGAGCCGACCACCGGCAGCCCGTGCGCCAGGCTGGTCGCAACCTTGCCCTTGAAGCCGGCACCAAAGCGCAGCGGCGCCACCGAAAGCCGGGTGCGCCCGAACAGATCCGGCAGCGACGGCACCCATCCCAGCACCGTCACGCCATCGCCGGCGAGGGCGGCGATGCTGTCCGGCATGTCGCTCCCCGCGATCAGCAGCCTGAGTGCCGGCAACTGCCGGCGCACCAGCGGCAGAACCTCGGCGACGAACCACTGCACGCCGTCCACATTGGGCGGATGGCGGAAATTGCCGAGGAAGCAGATGTCGCGCCGGTCGGCAAAGCCGCTTGTGGGCGGCACCGGCCGCGCGATCCAGCGCAGCAGCACCAGCCGCGCCGGGTCGATCTCCCCGCGCAGCAGCGCATATTCGTAATCGCTGGTGACGATGGTTGCGTCGGCGGCGCGGATGCAGCGCAGTTCGGCGGCCCGCTCCGTCTCCGGCACGCGCCGCCCGGTCACCTCGGCGCGCCGGCGCTCGCGCAGATGGTGCAGATCGGCGGTCGCGAACACGAACCGGGCACGCGGCGCCAGCTCGCGCACCCGCTCGCGCAGCAGCGCCGCGTTGGCGTAGCGATAGACCTGCACGAGGTCGATCCGCGTCCCTTCGTCCTTCAGGTATTCGGTGACGGAGGGGAAGTGCGGCGGGGCGGCGAGCGCGATGCCGTGCCTCGCCAGCGCCTGCCGCGCCGCCGCGTCGGCGGCATCGCCATGCACCGGCGCGAACGTCACATGGTAGCCGAGGCGGCGCAGGATCTGCATCTGCTCGAAGGTCGCGATCGAGCCGGCATCGTGCTCGGGGCGCGGCAGGTCGTCGTCGATCACCAGCGCCCGCCCGCACCAGCCGACGGGCGACGGCCACCCGCCATGCAGCCGCTCGCGCAGCCGCAGCGTCTCCTCGTCGCCAAGCGCGAGGTCGGGGGCCGCGCCGTCGCTCATGCTTCCCGCCTCGCTCGCGTCCTGCCAGGCGGCGGTCGCCAGCGGCTGGTACAGCACCGCATGCCCTCTCCCGCGCAGGCGGGCGCACAGCTCCACCGCCGCATGGCCGAAGCGGACGAACAGCGGGCTGAAACCCCCGGCCTCCAGCAGCGCCTGCCGCCGCACCGCGAAAGCGTAGCCGGCCACCGCATCAACCGGGCGCAGATAGCCGAATTCCGGCGCTTCGGCCGGCGCCAGCGCCGCTGCATCCCTGATCCCGCCAGCCTGCGTCGCGGACAGGAAGGCATGGTGCAGCAGCCCGTCCGGCCGCACCACCCGTCCCCCCACCAGCGCCGCCGCCGGCTCGTCGGCGAAGGTCTCCAGCAGCGCGTCCAGCCAGCCCGGCGCCGGATGCGCCTGCGGGGCCAGGAAGACGACGATGTCCGCCGGCACTTCCGCGGCCAGCGCATTGCGGCCTTCGGTCAGCCGTCCGCCTTCGGAGAGGCGGCGGTAGCGCAGGTTGCGCACCAGCGCCGGCAGCAATGCATTCGCCGGATCGGCCGCCCCGTCGTCCAGCACTTCCACCTCCGCCAGACGGTCGATCCCGGCGGCGATCAGGGCGGCGAGGCACGCGTGCACGGTGTCGAACGGCGCCGTTGCGGCAACACAGACGCTCGCCCGCGGCTGCTCCGGCACCGCCAGCGTGAGCGGCGCGGTGCGCGCCGACAATTCCGCGATCGTGCCGGCAAGGCGCGCCGCCCGGCTGCCCCGCGGGCTGCCGCCCTCTGCCAGTTCATGGAAGAATCCCGCAACGGTCGCGAACAGCTCTCGCGCCGCCTGCGTCTCGCCGCCGGCGGTTTCGGCACTGCGCAGCCGCTCGACCTCGCCGCGCAGCAGCCGCAACTCGCGCTCCAGCGACGCGATGCGGTCCTCCGCGGCCGACAGCCGCCCGAGCCGCATCGTCATCTTCTCGCCGAGCAGCCGGCCGGTCCGCTTCTCCTGCACCGCGATCGTCAGCAGGCCGCGATCGGCGAGCGCGTTGTACGGCAGGGCGTAGGCAAAGCCGTGCGAGCCGTCGCCGATGCCGGCCTGTTGCAGGTCGGGGCGGAACCCGTCGGCAATCACCGTGCCGACCGGCTCGTCATCGACCAGCACGCTCAGCTCCGCATGCGCGTCGGGACGGTCGGGAAACCAGCACCAGCCGGACAGCCAGCCATCGGCGGATACGCGGTCGAGGCTGCCGGCCAGGGCCTCCTGCTCCGCCGGCGCGGCGGCGGCGCTGGCGGCGGCCTGCCATGTCACGGTCAACGGCACGCCCACCGGCTGCCCGGTGGCAACGTCGCGCAGTTCCACCACCGCGTCCGTACCGGCCTTCATGCAGGCCGGCGGCAGCCCGCAGCGGAACGCATGCGCGCCGGTGCCGATGGCGGCGGCCGCCAGATCATCACGGAACCGGTCGGCCCGGATGCGCAGCACATCGGCGCCATCGACCAGCACCGCAAGTTCCCGCCTCTCCTCCGGCGCGTCGGGCGACCAGCACCAGCCTTCCACGCTGCCGTCGGCCTCGGCGCGGTCGAGACTGCCGTTCAGCCGGATGGGCGTGGCCGCCGGTGCCGCCGCGGCGCGCGCCGTGCCGGCGCCGGCCAAGGCTGCCTC
>JAJZNE010000029.1 GCA_021847995.1 Pseudomonadota bacterium
AGATCGTCGATCTTCTTGTTCAGCTCGTCGTATTGCCGCTGCTGCGTGTTGGCGGTGTCGTCGATCTGGCCGCGCAGGTCGCGAACGGCTTCCTCCAGGCGCTGCACGCGGTCGAGCAGCTGAGCGTTCAGACTGCCCGCCGCCGGCGGCGGCGCGAGCGGGGCCGGCTGGCCGCCGCCGAGCGACGACGCATTGCCGCCGCCGCTCCCACGCGGTCCCTGCTGACGCAGCGCGTCGAGTTCCTGGCGCAGTTCGAGGATCTGGTTTTGCAGCGCGATGCCCTCGCGGCTTTCGATCTGCGCCCGGGCCGCCGGCGGGGCGGCGAGCATGCCGGCGAGCGCGAGCGTGAGCCAGAGCAGGCTTGCGAGAGGACCCCGGAGCGGGGCGAGGCACGCGGCCGGCCGGACACGCAGCATTCTTCTGTCTCCCTGGCGCCGCGCCCGTTTTACGGCGAGTCGGCGGTGCTGCGGAAGAGCAGGCCGGACTCAGCAGCACAAAGGGCCGGCGACCCCACAGGATCGCCGGCCCCCTCGCGGCCGGCCGCGCACCGGGCGCGGCGCGGAAATTACTTGACGGACGTGATGGCGTTGCGGTTCTGGGCCCAGGCCTGCTCGTCGTGGCCCATCGCCGTCGGCCGGTCCTTGCCGTAGCTGATGGTGGTGATGCGGCTCGACGCGGTGCCCTTGGCCACCAGATAGTCGCGCGCGGCGTTGGCGCGGCGCTGGCCGAGCGCGATATTGTATTCCTCGGTCCCGCGCTCGTCGCAGTTGCCGGCAATCTGCACGTTGACACTGGAATATTTGGCCAGCCACGCGGCCTGCCGGTCCAGCGTGCCCTTGTCGTCGCTGCTCAGCGTCGATTTGTCGAACGCGTAGAACACGCGGTCGCCGACGTTCTTCGCCAGATCCTCCTCGCTGCCTGGCGCGATCGTCGGGGCGGCAACGGTGTTGCCGGTGCTTTGGGCGGTAGCGGTCTCGGCCTTCTTTTCGCTGCAGGCGGTCAGAAGTGCCAGAGCGGAGAGAGCGCCCAGTATTTTGATGTTCATGTCACTTGCTTCCCTGGAACAAATCCGAGCGGTCGCAACCTCCGGGTTGAAGCCCGAGACGGCTGCGGGGTGGGACGAACGGCGGAGCCGGGACGGCACCGGTCACGCGACCCTCCGGCACCCACCCCATGGATGGCGGCTTAGCCCGTCGTAACAAAGCTGGTCAAGGAGCAGTTGTGCTTCGACCTGTCATGGCGCCCACATTCCTGCACGCAGCCGCGGCACTGTTGCGGTCAGGACAACAAGGGAGACCACGCCGGATCGGAGGCGTCGGTCGGCGTGGTGATCTCGCGTTCGTTGAACCCGGTGACATCGATCGAGACCAGCCGCGCGGTGCCCCCGCGCCCGGTGCCCGGCCCCGGTGTTTCGCGCCAGAACATCAGCACGCGCCCGTTGGGGGCGAAGGTCGGTCCCTCGACATACCAGCTTTCCGACAGGATGCGTTCGCCGGTGCCGTCGGGGTGCATCACGCCGATCGCGAAGGTGTCGCCGGAGATGCGGGTGAACGCCACCAGATCGCCGCGCGGCGACCATACCGGCGTCGCATAGCGGCCCTTGCCGAAGCTGATCCGCTTCGCCGCCCCGCCGCCGCTGGCCATGACATAGAGTTGCTGGTTGCCGTCGCGGTCGGAGTTGAAGACGATCTGCGAGCCGTCCGGGCTGAAACAGGGGGAAACGTCGATCGCCCCCGAATCGGTGAGCCGGTGCGATTGCCGGCTGGCCAGATCGACCACATAGATGCTCGACCCGGCATCATCGGTCTGGGCCATCACCACGCTGTTGCCGTCCGGGCTGAACCGGGGCGAGAGGGTGATGCCGCGGAAATCGCCCAGCACCTGCTGATGCCCGTTCCCCAGGTCGAACAGATAGACCCGCGGCCGGTTGTTGGCATAGGACATGAACGCGATCTCGTCGCGCGTTGGATGGAAGCGAGGCGTCAGCGCCATCGACGTGCCATCGGTCAGGAAACGGTTGTTCTCGCCGTCCTGATCCATGATCGCGAGCCGCTTGATGCGCCGCGTGCGCGGGCCGGAATTGGCGATATAGACGATGCGGGTGTCGAAATACCCCTTCTCGCCCAGCAGGCGTTCATAGATCACGTCGCTGATGATGTGCGCGATGCGCCGCCAGTTGCCGAGCGTGGTGGTGTAGGCGGTGCCCTGAATCTGCGTCTGCGGCAGCACGTCCCACAGCCGGAACTCCACCCGCACCTTGTCCGCCCCTTCGCCCGCGACCTTGCCGGTGACGAGGGCCTGGGCACCGAGCGCCTTCCAGTTGGGGAAGTTCGGCACCTCCGCCGTCGCCGGCGCATTGCCGTAGGCGGCCGGGTCGATCGGGCGGAACAGCCCGCAGCGCGCGAGATTGTTGGTGATCACACCGGCAATGTCGCGGCCGAGCTTGTCGGTATCGCCGCCGCCGCCGCCGCTGAGCGGCGGGATCGCGATCGGGATCGGATCGGCGCGGGCACGGTCCACGTCGATCACGGCGCTGGGCGCGCCGGCTACCGCGGCGGCCTGCTGGGCCGCGGCCTGCCGGCCGGCCAGCAGCGGCTTGGCGAGCAGCGCCGCCGAGCCGGCGACCAGTCGGCGCCGGCCGAGGAGCAGCAGCGGAGGGGCGAGCGGCGAGGATCGCAGGTCGGGGCGGGGCTCGGTCGGCATCGTCTCGGTCTCGCTTGTCATCGGAACACCCTTTCACTCAGGGTCGGAAACGGAAGGTCAGCTCGTTCACATCGGCGAGCTTGTCCTTGGGCAGCGGCAGGCTGGCGCAGCGCGGGTCGAGTACGGCGCGCTTGGCGCGCTCGGCAAAGGCGCGGAAGCGCGGGTCGGCCATCTTCCCCGCGTCTTCCCGCCCGACTTCCGCTTCATAGACGATTCCGCCGGGCCGCGTCTTCACGTCAAGAATGACGCTCATGCGCTCCAGGTCGAGCGCGCCGGCATCCTTGGTCCAGCATTCCCGCACCTTGTCCCCGATCAGGCCGCGCTCGGCGGCGCTGAGTTGCGCGGTGATGTCGCCCTGCGGGCTGCCGCCGGCATTGGGGGCGCCGCCATGCTGGGGATTGGGCCGCGATTTCGGCGGCTCCTTCTGCCGCTGCGCGAGGCGCAGCTTTTCCAGCGTATTGTTGAGTTCGGTGCTGTCGGGCGCCGGGTTTCTGGTCACGTTGGGCTGGCTGGTCTGGCTGGGCGGCGCGGGCGGCGGCGGCACCGGCGGCGGCGGCACCGGCAGCGGCAGGGCGGGCGCGGTCTGCGCCATCT